>CAINDO010000269.1 GCA_903847385.1 uncultured Myxococcales bacterium | reverse complement strand
TTCGTCGCTCTGGATGCGGTTGCCGGAACGCCCGAGAGCCGCGGCGACCCCGGATTCGTCTACCCGATCGCGTCGGTGAACCGCCTGATGCGGTTCGCAACCGAAGTGGAGGCCGTCCTGCTGGACCTCGCGTGCCGCATCTCGCTCGCCGAGCCGGCGCCGGCGGGGTTCGGATTCGTGCTGGTCTAGGGCGAGGTCGAGACGCCGCTCGCCCTCGTGCCGAACGGTGATCAGAGCCTCCAACCCGGGCCAGCGGCCGCGCTCGTCGACGCCGGCCCGCCCGCTCGGTATCTCATCAACTGGGCCGCGTGCCGACCGGTTCAGGAGGCGGGCGCGCACATCGTGATGCGCTGGCCGGCGCCGGGTCCGTGAGGCGCGGGGGCGTTCAGGCGGACTCGGGCGGACGCGCGCCGCGCAGCCGGGCGCTCGCGAGGTCCACGAACGTGCGCACATTCGCCGAGAGCATCCGCGCCTGCGGGTAGACGATGCTGATGGGCACGGGCGGTGCTTCGTGGGCCGGGAGCAGGCGGACGAGCTCGCCCCGGTCGAGCAGCGCGCGCACCTGGTAGCAGAGGAACTGGCCGCAGCCGAGACCCTGCCGGACCGCGTCGAGCGCGACGTCGAACTGGTTGGTGCGCAGCACGGGCCGGACGGGCACGCGCAGGGGCGGCTCGCCGGCGAACGTGTACTCGCCCCCGCTGGTCAGCCCGGAGAAGACCACGCCGCGGTGTCCGGCGAGCGCCTCCGGCGTCTCCGGCGAGCCTGCGCGACGCAGATACTCCGGCGCCGCGCAGACCACCCGTCGCGTCTCCCCGACACGGGTCGCCACGAGCGAAGACTCGGGCAGGTGCGAGATGCGGACCGCGGCGTCGAGGCCCTCCTCGAAGAGGTCGACGACGCGGTCGAGCAGCAGCAACTCGACCTCGACCGCCGGATGGCGCGCGATGTATTCGGTGACGATGGGGGCGAGGTGCGAGCGCCCGTAGACGACCGGCGCGGTCAGGCGCAGGCGACCCGAAGGTTCGACCCGGCGGGCGGAGAGCGCGGCGTCCGCCGCGTCGACCTCGGCCAACACCCGCCGGCAGCGCTCGGCGTACTCCCGCCCGGCGTCGGTGAGCGACGAGCGGCGCGTGGTGCGGTTCAGAAGGCGCACGCCGAGGGACGCCTCCATCGCTGCGAGCGTGCGGACGACGGAGGGCGCCGAGACGCCGAGCGCCTCCGCGGCGGCGGTGAGGCTGCCTGCGTCGACGATCCCCACGAAGACTTCCATGGCGCGGAGTCGGTCCATGGGGTCGACATTACTGCGAGTGGCGCATGAATCAAGTCACTGCGGCGCCATTTATCAGGTTCGAGTCATCAATCAGAGTGGGCGACCATTGCCACGGAGGTCGTCCGATGAAGAGCTTCGCCGACATTGCGTTCACCGCCCCGGTCAAGGCGCTCCAGACGCGCGCCGGGTCCCGCGCCGCCTACGCCCGCGCCGAGCGCGCCGACGGGGCCGACGACACCGACGACGAAGAGGGCCTCGGGCGCCACGAGGCCGCCCACCTCGCGAACGCCGACAGCTTCTACCTGGCCACCGTGAACGGCGCCGGGTGGCCCTATATCCAGCACCGGGGCGGCCCGCGCGGCTTCCTGAGGGTGCTCTCGCCCTCGCGGCTCGCCTTCGCCGATTTCGGCGGCAACCGACAGTTCATCTCCGTGGGCAACACCACGGAGAACGACCGCGTGTCGCTCATCGTCGTCGACTACCCCCACCGGCGGCGGCTCAAGCTCCTCGGTCGGCTCCGGTTCGAGCCCGTCGAGTCGGCCGACCCGGCGCTTCTGCGCGCGGTCGACGTCGCCGGATACAAAGCGCGCGTCGAACGCATCGCGGTGATCGAGGTCGAGGCGTTCGACTGGAACTGCCCGCAACACATCACCCCGCGCTTCACGCTCGAGGAGATCGAGGCCGCCTCGAAGCCGCTCCACGATCGCATCGCGCAACTGGAAGCCGAGGTCGAAGCGCTGCGGCGGTGAGACCCGGCGCCGACTTGCGCCCCCGGAGCGCGCGCACCACAATGCCCCGCATGCCCAGCGCCTTTCCATCATGACCCGCGCGACCCCGGCCCTGCTGTGGGGCGCGCTCGCGACGCTCGCCGGCTGCGGCGGTGACACGAACGGC
>CAINDO010000268.1 GCA_903847385.1 uncultured Myxococcales bacterium | reverse complement strand
GGGTGTGGGCTGACCGCCCGCGCCGCCGGGGGTGGGCTGACCGCCCGCGCCGCCGGGGCCGGCGTCCGCGACGGACGTCCCGCCGGTCGCGGCGGAGTCGCCGCCGCCACCACCGCCGCACGCGAGGGCGCCGACGCTGGTGAACATGAGAATCGAGAGAGAACTGCGACGCATGACACGCTCCATTTCCGGGTGAGGGGTCGGGCCGTGCCCGACGAGAGACTCGGCGTCTCCCCAGAGCACGGCCCGTGCCAGACCGGAACTCGCGCGTTTCGGCGCCCGATGTGTTCCACCGCGTGTTCCCCTGTGTTCCATCCGTGTTCCACCTGGGGCACGCGGGGGAACACGGGCCGGCGGCGTCAGGTCGGGCGTACCCGCACGGCCGACTTGGGCCGGAAAGCTGATACGACCCCGGCGTGCGTCTCGGCGTAGGGGCCGCCGATGAGATCGATGCAGTAGGGCACCGCGGCGAAGATGCCGGGCACGATGGACTCGCCCTCGGGGCCCTTCAGGCCCTCGAGCGTCTCGCGGATGGACTTGGGCTGCCCGGGCAGGTTCAGGATCAACGCGCGGCCGCGGATGACCGCCGTCTGCCGCGACAGGATGGCCGTGGGCACGAAGCGCAGGCTGATCTGTCGCATCTGCTCGCCGAACCCCGGCATCTCGCGGTCGCCCACGGCGCGCGTGGCCTCCGGCGTGACATCGCGGGGCGCGGGCCCGGTGCCGCCGGTGGTCAGCACCAGATCGCAGCCAGCGGTGTCCACCAGCTCGATGAGCGTCGCCTCGATGAGCGGCCGCTCGTCGGCGATCAGGCGGTCGACGATCTCGAAGGGCGTGGCCAGCGCGCGGCCGAGCCACTCTCGCAGGGCGGGGATGCCCTCATCCGTGTAGACACCGCGGCTCGCGCGGTCGCTGATGGAGACGAGGCCGATCTTCAGGGGGCGGTCGAGGTCGGTTTCCATGGGCTTGCTCACTCTCCGTCGACGCGGCGCAACAGACCGAGCCCGTGCAGGCGCTCCACGAGATCCGCGACGACGTCGAAGTCGGCGCCGTTCGCCGTCGCGATCTCGAGCAGCGTGCGCCGGCCGTCGAGGGCGTACAGGACCTCGCGCTGCGTCACATGGTTGGCGTTGTCGAACACCGCGTCGAGATACATCCCGACGCGGGTCATGTAGATGGGCACCGGGTGCACGCGCTCGTAGACGCCGTTGCGCTCCATCACCCGGCAGAGGCGGTGGATGCGCTCGGCGGCCTCGATCAGGCTGGCATCGTCGATGAGATCGTAGTGGTCTTTCGAACTGTGATACTCGGGGACGTCCGCGCGCTGAACCGACAGACTCGGCACCCCGGCGTACTCGAAGATGTGTTCGTCGTTGCCCCAGCCCACGAACATGTCCAGCAGCCTCGTGCCCGGATAGTGCACCGCCGCCTCACGGGCCAGGTGGGCCGAGATCGCCTCGGGCTTGGGCACGCGGTAGGTCACCTGGAAGTCGCCGCCCCACGCCACCATCTCCGAGAAGATGGCGAGCTTCATGCCCTGCAGCATCTCCGGGTTCTGGGCGATCATCACACAGGAGCCGATCGTCTCGGGGAACACGTACCAGCGATAGGTGTAGCGGCGGCGCGGCATGGCCCGCAGCTTCTCGATGACCTGCAGCATGGCCAGGATGCCGGACACCGAGTCGTTGCACTGACCGGGGTGGCAGTAGTCCGAGAGCAGCGCGATGCTCTCGTCCGTCTCGCCGGGCAGGACATACTCGGCCACGAGCATCTCGCCGGGCTCGATCTCGACGTCGAGCTCGACCTCGTACTCGCCCTCGGGCAGGGCCTCGAAGCGCTCGCGCGGCATCGTGAGGAGCCAGTCGGCCAGGCGGCGGCGGTAGTCGTAGGCCAGCCGGTGCTCGTAGTAGAAGGCGTCGTTCCGGCGCGGATGCAGGCGCACGTGCGCCTTCAGCTCGTCCAGCGTCAGCTTGCCGTGGAACGCGTGGCTGTAAGGCGCGACGAAAAGCGGGTGCTCGGCGTAGTCGGCGACGAGACGCCCGTCCGGGCCCTTGAGCCAGGCCTGCCGGACGTCCCAGCGCGGCGGCACCACCCACGTGCCGTGATCGGCGCCGGTCGGGTACCGATGCCGGATGAACGGTGCGCCCAACACACGCTCCACGGCGTCGAGCAGGCCCGGGATGTCCTTCGAGACGATCGTGCGGTTCTTGAAGTGGATCTCCGCGGCCAGGGCCCGCAGACGCTCGGGGGTGATGGGTTCGCTCATGCCGTGCGGGCTCCGCGGCCGATCGAGTCGGCGAGGTCGGGGAACAGAAACGCCCGGGCCAGCGCCGCCCGGTCTGTCACGCGCTCGCCGGCGGCGACCCGCAGACGCAGACGCTCGACGGACTGCTCGGCGGGGGAGAGCGTCTGCATGCGTTCACCGTAGGCGCCCATCCAGCCGGCGAGTCGGGCTGGATCGGCCTGCGGGGGCTGCGTCAACAGACCCTCGACGTCGGCGTCGGCGGGGGCGGTGTCCGGTGTGTAGCCGAACAGCGCCATCTCGGGCCCGCACAACAGATCGATGAGAGCGATCTCCCGTGCGGTCAGCGTCTTGCGCCACTTGTCGATGAGGCTCGACTGAAAGGTCGTCAGGCCGGTCTGATGGGACGAGTTGCCGCCCCAGGGCCGCCCGGCGGCGTCCCGGAACGCGCTCGGGTCGAGCATCGCCGGGTGCAGCGACAGACCGGAGAACTCACAGAACGCCCGCAGACCGGCCTCGGGGGCGGTGATGAGGTCCTCGTACCGGACCACGTGGAAGCGGTCGCGGAAGGGACCGTTCATCGCCCGCCAGGCGCAGGCGATGTTCTTGCGCCAGTGTCGGATCATGAACAGCCAGGGGTACAGCGTGGCCTGGGCGTTCTTCGAGGCGCAGATGGCCCGCGGGTCGCGGACGACGTGCACGACGCGGAGCGTGGGGAACGCGGCGAGCAGCGGCTCGGCGAACTCACCCACCCACACCTGCTTGAAGCCGGTGAAGGGCGCGTCGGCCTTGTGCGGGTTGCGGGCGGCGTGGGCGAAGGCGCGGTCGAACAGATCCCGGGCGTCGCGCAGGTCGTAAAGGTGCGGGGTGATCGGCCCCAACTCCGGGGCGTAGGCGGCGATGGACTTGTCCGCCTGCGCCTGGAGCCACGCCCGATTCTCCGGGTCGAAGGGCCGGTCGAGGCCGCGCGCGAGCAGGTCGTCGAGCAGGGCCACCTCGGCGTCCGTCGAGTAGTAATCGTTGAGCGGCGCGTCCCGATCCTGCGCGGCGCCGGGGTGTGTGTCCGAATGCACCTGGTTCCGCACCGCGCGGAACAGATTGGCGAACGGATCCTCGGCGATCGACGCGTCCGGGTGGTTGTGACAGGCGATGCCGAGCAGCGTGGTGCCCGAGCGGAACATGCCGGTGATGAACAGATTGGGTGTTGTCATGGGTGGGCTCTCAGCGTGACGACACAGGACTCGGTGGGCACCGTGGCGTCGGGTGTGCGGCGCACGGCCTCGGCCAGCGCGGTGACACCCGCCTGCCAGTCGGCGTCGCTCAGGGCGGCCAGGTGGGTCTGGTCGCGCAGGCGGGCCTGGCGCAGGGCGTCGTCGAGCCGAAGCTCACCGGCGGAGACCCGGCGCTCGACGTCGACCGCGAAGCCGCGCGCCTCCAGGGCGGCGACGAGGTCGGCCACGGCGGGGTAGCGGGCGTTCAGCGCGGCGGCGGCGGGGAAGAGGCGCCGGATCCAGTGGCCGGGCATGCGCTCGGGCTCGATGTTGACCAGCAGCAGGCGACCGGCGGGCCGCAGAACACGCCGCGCCTCCGTGAGCGCCGCCGCCACGTCGGCGAAGTGGTGGTGGCAGAAGCGCATCGCCACGAAGTCCACGCTCGCCGTGTCGAAGGGCAGGGCCTCGGCGAAGGCCACCCGCAGGTCGGCGGCGGGCAGGCGCGCGCGGGCCCGGGCGAGCATCTCCGGCGAGGGATCGCAGCCGGAGAACCGCGCGCCGGCGAGTTCCGGCAGGGCCGCGTGGAACGCCAGCCAGAGGCCCGTGCCGCAGCCGACGTCCAGCACGTGCGGCCGAGCGCCCGCCGCGAGGAGCGTCGGCTCGGGCTCGAACGCATGCCGCACGGGCAGGGCGTCGTAGGTCTCGGCGATGCGGGCGTAGTCGACGACGCTCATGCGGGCCGACATTACTGCAATCCCTGGTTCCCGGCGCCGGTGATCGGCATGCTCGCCGCCCGCGACGCGCCCGCCCGTTCGCGCATCGTCTGTCGTTCGGAATCAGGAGCCATGCGAAGCCCACTCCAGATGTTCATCTTCATCGCCGTGATGGTGACCGCCGTGGTCCTGGCGCATCGCTATCTGTACCTGCGTTTCGTGCGGGACCTCGACCCGTCCGACCGCTGGCGCCGCATCGGCCGCAACTTCTGGATCGGCGCCGCGACCTTCCAGGTGGCGGGCATGATCGGGTTCCGGTTCCTGTCGCCCTCCATCGGGGTCGTGCTGGCCGGGGCCGTGTTCTGCTGGCTGGGGCTGCTGGCGATCCTGCTGCCCATCACGCTCCTGGGCGAGCCGTTCCGGTTGATGCGTCGCGTGTGGTCGAAGCTGAGACCCGCCGGGGAGGCCGCCCCGAAGGCCGGCGCCGACGCCCCGAGCGACCCGCAGCGCCGCATCGCGCTGGCCCGGTTCACGGCGGCCGTGAGCGCCGCGGGGAGCGCCAGCGTGGCGGCGGCGGGCGTGCGCACGGCCCTCTCCGAGCCGGAGCTGCGCGAGGTCCGGGTGGTGCTCGACCGCCTGCCCAAGGCCTTCGACGGCCTGCGCATCGTGCAGCTCAGCGACATCCACGTCGGGCCGACCATCGGCCGCGAGTTCACCGAGCACCTGCTCGAACGGGTGACCGCGCTGGCGCCGGACCTCGTCGTGCTCACGGGCGACCTGGTCGACGGCTCCGTCGAGCGCCTCGCCGAGGACGTCGCCCCGCTCGGCCGCTTCCCCGCCCGCTTCGGCACGCTCTTCTGCACCGGCAACCACGAGTACTACTCGGGCGTCGACCCCTGGTGCGCCCACTTCGAGAGCCTGGGCATCCGCGTGCTGCGCAACGCCCGGCACACG
Source organism: uncultured Myxococcales bacterium (assembly GCA_903847385.1). Lineage (GTDB taxonomy): Bacteria > Myxococcota_A > Bradymonadia > UBA7976 > UBA1532 > CAINDO01. The sequence continues at coordinate 3,596 of CAINDO010000268.1, read as the reverse complement.
CTCACGCTCGGGGACGCCGCGCTGGACATCGTCGGCGTGGACGACTGGGGCGGTCGCGGGCGGCCCGGCGGCTTCGATCTGGACGCCGCCGTCGCCGGCCGCGACGCGACGCGCTGCGCCGTGCTGCTGTGTCACCAGCCCAAGGGTGTGGACGCCGCCGCCGCGGCCGGGCTGGACCTGGTGCTCAGCGGTCACACCCACGGCGGGCAGATCTGGCCCTACAACTACTTCGTGCTCTTCCAGCAGCCCTACGTGAAGGGTCTGCACCGGCACGGCGAGCACACCCAGATCTACGTGCATACGGGCACGGGCTACTGGGGGCCGCCGATCCGCGTCAAGGTGCCCGCCGAGATCGCGCTGATCACGCTGGTTTGCGGGCCCACATCAGCGTCCGCTTGAACGGGAAGAAGAACGGCCGCTCGTTGGGCAGCGTCTGCAGCAGGCGCGTCCGGTAGACGCGCAGGAAGACCTCGAAGTCCACGGGTGAGAGCGCGCGCTGCCAGGCGGTCAGCAGGGTGCCCTTGACCCACTCGACCACGGCCTCGGGGCCGTCGAGCCAGTGGATGTAGACCTGTTGCTGCACGTGCACGCCCTGGAAGCCGGCGCGGGCGAGCAGCTCGGCGTAGAGCTCGGGGGGCAGCACGTCCGGCACGAGGGCCGGCTGCGGCGCGAAGCCCGTGCTCACCTCGCGGGCGACCCGGTGGGACACGCTGTCCTGGTTGCTCGGCACCTGGATGGCCACCTGGCCGCCCGGGGCGACGCTGGCCAGCACGCGGGCCATCGTCCGCACGGGGTCGGGCACCCACTGCAGGGCGGCGTTGGAGAACACGATGTCGAAGGGCTCGGGCGGCGTGAAGCGGCCGATGTCCCCCTGCTCGAAGCGCAGGCCGTGCACGTCCTGGCGGGCGGCCTCGCGCAGCATCTCGGGCGAGGCGTCGACGCCCAGGGTCTCCCGGGCGCCGGTGTGCCGGTGCAGCTCGGCGGTCAGCTCGCCCGTGCCGCAGCCGAGATCCACGACCCGCGGCGACGACGCCGGGTCGAGGAGCGAGAGGAGGTCGTCGAAGGGCTGGCGACGCTCACTCGAAAAACGCTGATATTGCTGCGGACTCCAGGTCAATGGGCACTCCCCCAGGGGAGAGGCGACCACAAAGCCGCCGCGGGATCAAGGCGGCGAATCAGCGTTCCGTGTCCGTCATGGCGCGCTGGATCTTCAGGGTCAGGTCGGCGATCGCCTCGCGGGCCTCGAGGGGGGCCTCGATCATCTCCACCGAGACCTCGTGCGTCTCGTCCCCGTGCACGTCCGCGGGCTCGCGGGCGGCCACCCGGACCACGCGGGCGACGGCGGAGAAGCGCTCCTGGCCGCCGGCCACCTGGAAGTCCAGGCCGAGCAGCGCGCCCTCCTGGGTGTCTTCCGCGCCGGACCCGAAGGAGAAGCCCACCACGCTGAAGTTCATCAGCGGATCCGGCTCGTGCCAGGCGTCCTCGCCCTCGTCCTGCAGGTGGCGCCAGCGAAGTCCGATGGCACCCACCAGCCGGGGGAAACGGCGCTTGTCGGTGCGCGCGCTGCCCCGGACCTCGACCACGAGGCGCGTGTCCGAGAGGCTGACCACGCGCGCGGGGACACGGCGCGGCGTGTCGCCGCCGATGGACAGCACGACCCGGCGTCCGACGCTCACCTCGGCCTCGGGGGCGGCGTCCAGCGTGACTTCGTAGCGTTCGGCGCGGTGGGCGAGCAGGCGACCGGCGCGGGTGACGACGGCGTCGTCGTCGAGAAAGACGACGTCCACGGGGGTCGGGCGGGCCTGAACGGCGGTCGGCGAGACGAGCATGGGCATGGGCTTTTTTCCCTTCATTGACCCGTGAAATGTCGGACGGTCGGCCCTCGGACTTGAACGGGGCAGGATCTTGCCCTTCAACCACCGGGCGGCCGGCGCGACTGTGAGACAGACGTCGAGTCCGGGCGAGTGGATACTCCCCCCCCTCATGCGCCTCGCCCGGGCTTGACGTCTTCGTTCCGCCTCTTCACGCTGCCCCCGTGCTCACCACCCTCCAAGCCGCTCGCTACACCATCCGGGGCATGTCCCTGGGTGGCGTCTACACCTCGATCCACGTGCCCGAGCTCGACGCGCTCTTCGACTGCGGGTTTCCGCTGCGCGCGTCCGCCGCCGTGACGAACCTGTTCCTGAGCCACGGCCACGTCGACCATGTCGGCGCGCTGCCCGCCCTGCTCGGGATCCGGGGTCTGCACGGGGTTCGCAAGAACCTGCGCATCTTCCTGCCGGCGGCCCTGGGGCCCGCCGTCGAGGAGGCCCTGACGGTCATCAGCCGCCTGCACCGCTGGCCGTTGACGGTCGACCTCGTGCCCATGGAGCCCGGGCAGGAGGTCCACCTGCGCAACGACCTGAACGTGCGGGCGTTCAAGACGTACCACCCGGTCCCGAGCCTGGGGTACCTGTTCATCAACCGGGTCAAGAAGCTCCTGCCCCAGTATGCCGGGCTGCCGGGGGACGAGATCGGGCGTCTGCGGCGCACGGGGGCGGAGATCTTCCGCGAGGATCCCCGCTACGAGCTGGCCTACGCCACGGACACGCTGCCCACGGTGCTCGACCGCGAGCCGGCCCTGTTCGACGCGCGGGTGCTCATCCTGGAGTGCACGTTCCTCGACCAGAAGAAGAGCGTGGCCGACGCCCGCGCCGGCTGCCACATCCACCTGGACGAGCTCTTGCCCTACGCCCATCGCTTCCGCAACGAGGCGCTGGTGCTGATGCACTTCAGCCAGCTCTACTCGCCGGCGGACGTGCGGCGCCTGCTGGCGGAGCGCTGCCCGCCGGAGATGCGCCGCATCCTGCGCTCGTTCGCGCCGGAGACGGAGTCCTGGCCGGGATAGACGGCCAGGGTAGACGGCCAGGGTAGGCGGCAAGCGCGGAGCGCGCGCAGCGAAGCGTCCCGGCTGCCGGCGTTTGGGGGGCAGGTCGGCGAGTCATCGCCGGCCGGACGGGACCCCGAACGCCGGTCTTGGGCCGGGACGAGCGAGCGGAGGTCTGAACTACGGCCGCTGGAACTCGGTGGGCGTCGGGCCCGACTCTTCCTGGATGACGAACTCCACGCGACGGTTCTTGGCGTGGGCCTGCTCGTCGTCGTGCGGATCGATGGGCACGGTCTCGCCGTACCCCTTGCTGGTCAGGCGGTCGCCGGCGACGCCGCCGCGCTCGACCAGGTAGGTGCGCACGGCCGCCGCGCGCTTGCCCGAGAGCTCCAGGTTGTAGCCGTCCGCGCCGCGGGCGTCCGTGTGACCCTGGATCTCGACCGACAGGATCTGGGCGTTCTGCTTCAGCGTCTCGGCGACCTGATTCAGAATGTCGTAGCTCTCGGGCCGGATGATGGCCTTGTTGAACTCGAAGTAGATCTTGTCGAGGATCTGGATCTTGCCGCCGCTGATGAAGACGCGCTTGGGCACCTCGGGGCAGCCGTCCTCGTCCTCGATGCCGTTGTAGTTCTCCGGCTCGTTCGGGCACTTGTCGACGTTGTCGAGCAGGCCGTCCTTGTCGTTGTCGGGATCGGGGCAGCCGTCCTCGTCCTCGAAGCCGTCCTTGTCC
>CAINDO010000267.1 GCA_903847385.1 uncultured Myxococcales bacterium | reverse complement strand
GACTCGCGCCCCGACGTCTGTCTCTTCAAGGACGGCCTCTGTTACGTCGTCGCCAATGAGACCATCTATCGTTTCTTCTTCCCCAACGACACGCAGCTCCGGGCGTTCGTGCCGTTGCCGCAGGCGGAATTCGACCTGCTCGTCGCGCCAACGCCCTGTGTCATCGGCGAGCGCTACGACAACGCCGCCCGACCCGGCTGCCTGCTCCACGACCCGAACCTCCCGGGGGCACCGAAGTACTTCATCTCCACCCTCGGCGGGGCGCGTCGCATGCTCGAGGAGGCCGCCCGGACCTGCTTCGACCCGCGCCGGATCTTCTCGCATCCTGGCCTCGGCATCCTGCGGGCCTGGCCCGACGAGATCCGTCCGTACTTCAACTTCGTCGACACACCAGAGGCTCCCCACTACTGCGATCCGTTGGAGACGCCGGCGGTCCAGGACTGCGGCGCCTGCAGCCTGCAGGACTCTGGTTGCAGCCGACAGACCTGCGAGCCTTACCTCGGCGAGTGTCAGTCACGCTGCAACCCCGAGATCGAGCGGTGTGAGAACAACCGCTGCGAATACAGCATCGGGCTCCTCCCCGGCCGCATCACCGAGCCGGCCGCGGGCGCGACGGTATCAAACGTACAGGCTGTCATTCGCTGGCAGCCCGGCGCCGAGACCCATGGTCAGAACACGGCCTCCGCGCTCTACTGCCGCTTCGACGACGGGCCCTGGGAGCTCCTGGCCGGCTTCGGCGCGGATCCGTCGTACACACTGACAGGCCGTGGACCCGGCACGCAGGTCTCCTGCCTGGTGCGGACGCGGCCGTTCGTGCAGCCGGATCGCACCATCGACTCGCCGGAGGTCCGCTTCGCCGTGTCGGCGGACTACCCGGCTCTGCAGGTCGCTTCGGCGCGGATTCTCACGGGACCTGCACCCAATGGATGCGCTCCCCTGCGGATCGCCGCACGCATTCGGAATGTCGGCCAGCAAGAGGGCACATGGCGCTTGCGGGCGGCACTGCACCGGGCCGGCGCGGGGCCCGGCGATCCCGCGGCGGTCTGGAGCACGCGCAGCCCGAATGTAACGGCGGGTCCAAACCAGGAGGTGGAGGTCGAGGTGCAGATGCCCCTGAGCGGCCCGCTCCCGGCGGCGCCCGGTACATTCGAAATCACGGTCATCGTCGACGACTTCGTCCGGGGAATCGCGCAGCCCTCGCAGCGGACGATTCCGGGCTTCCACGACGACCGCTCGCCACCGAGCGCGCTCAGCGTGATCGTGGCCACCATCCAGGGCGAGGTCGTTGCTGGGCGCAGCCACGACATCACCCTCCAGGCGAGGGACGATCTGGGACTCGATCGATGGGCCGTGTCGTACGAGTCCGCGCCCGGCGTCTGGGCGCCCATCGGCCAGGGGGCGCTCCCGCGCGGACCGTGCATGACCGACCTCAGCACCATCCAGCCATGGGCGGTCCCGGTCGCCCTCGTGGCCGGGTCGCGAGTGAACGTGCGGTTCGAGGCCTGGGACCTTGCCGGCGCCCGGTCGGAGGCCACGCAGGCGGTGCTCGTCCATGCGCCGTTGATTCCGGCCGTGGAGTTCCTCCATCCCCTGGGGGGCGAGACCTACGTTTACGGGCAGGGGTGCGTGCCCATCGAGGCGCGTTTTACGCCAGCACCGCCCGACACCCGGTTGCTCTCCGTCGGTTTCACGGACTCCACCGGCACCCCGCCCGATGTGGTCGGGATTGCCCCCGTCCCGGCTGACGGGCACGTCTCCGCCTGTCTCCCTCCGCTCAACCTCGGCGACGACCTGCGCGCCGTCGTCACGATGGAGGTGCGGTCGCACATGTACACGTTTGTCTCGGGGCCGATCCGCATCGACCCTTCGCCATCGGTGGCGCCGTGGGGTCCCTGGCGTGTGGAGCCCGGTCAGCGGGCCCTCCCTCCCGCGCTGGCGGGGGATCAGGTGGGCATGTCGTTCCACGTGCGCGGGGGGGATGCCGACACGGTGGCGGTGCTGCGGCGCGATTCGCGACCCTCCACCGACGGCCAGGGTCGAGCGACGGACGAGGAGACCTGGACGCGTCTGGTCTTCCGCCAGAGCGACTGGGGGCTCGTGTCCTCTACGACGGTGTTGAATCAGACCCGGGAACTTCGGAACGCCACGCTGAGACTGTCGAGCCTGGCGCCGGCCGAGAACGCAGACGTGGTGGGCGCCCAGGAGCTCGTGCGGGTGGGCAACTGCGGCGATCCATGCGATTTCGACCTGGTGGTGCGGGACGTCAGCAACGGCGTCGCGAGCGCGCCCCTCGTTGTTCGTCGCTACGCGGCCGTCCCCGCCGTCGACGCGCTCCTGATCCCGCGCCCCCGGCTCGTGGGACCCGACGGTGCACAGTACCTGCAGGTGATGCGCATCCAGGGCGAGATTGTGACGACGGACGTGTATCGCCGCGCGCCCGGCGGCAGCTGGTCCTTCCTGACGAACCACAGCCCGGGGTTCACCCGGATGGTCGTCACCGCGGGGGCGCTCTGGGGTTTCCGGACCGTCGCGACCCCCAACGGCGCAGACGTCGTGGCCGACGAGCTCGAGCCCGCCACCGCGCTCCGCCGCTCCAGCCGCAGCCTGTTCTCGGTGGTTCCGCGCTCCGCCTGGGGCGCCGTCGTCGATCCCTACACCGGTATCCTCGAGGTGACAGGCTGGGAACTGGTCCGCGGCCTCCTTCATCACACCCGATACTCCAACGGCGCTTGGACCGCTTCGGCGGACTCGGCGCTCCCGGCGGCCTGGCGCGGCTCGGGCCTTCGCGCCCGGGCTCCGCAGGCGCTCTACGCCTGGGGCGGCCACCTCTACGTGTCCGACCAGGTCACTCGGGTGGACGGGCGGATCGTGAACCTCCTGACCTCGTTCACACCCGGCGTCGCACTCGACGAAGACCGTGGTTTTCTCTTGAACCCAGGCGAAGTGTTCGTCGGACGGTCCGATGGCACCCTCGTCGGTACGGCCGACTTTGCCACGCTCTGGAACTTCCAGCCGCGTCTCATCGCCCGCTTCGGCCACCGAGTCTTCGCCGACTGCTGGGACGGCTCGGCCTGCACGACCGACACCTGGGACGCGGTGGCGGGTCAGTGTCGGGCGCCGGCCGTCGCGTGCGACGACGACGGCGACGTCTGCAACGGGCCCGAGGTCTGTGACCCGGCGGACGGGTCGTGCGCGAGCGACGCGGCCATGGCCATCGACTGCAACGACCGCACGGCCTGCAATGGCACCGAGACGTGTGACGGCGAAACCGGAGAGTGTCTCGCCGGCAGCCCGCCCGCCACCGACGACGGTCGAACCTGCACGGAAGACCGCTGTACGGAGCCCGCGGGGCGAGTGGAGCATCTCCCTCTCCCTGATGGCTGCCTCGTGGACAGCTGCCATTCAGCAGTCTGTGATCCCGCGGGGGCAAACGCGGATTCGTTGACCGGCTGTGTCGCGACCCCACTGCCCGTGGACGACGATGGGGTCGATTGCACCGACGACGCGTGTGATCCGATGACCGGCTTCACCGCGCACCGGGTCGTGCCCGGCTACTGCCTCATTTCGGGCCAATGCGTGCCTTCGGGCGGACGGGCCCCCGAGGATCCCTGCGCGCTCTGCCAGCCAGAGGTGTCAATCAACACATGGATCCCGGCGGAGGACGGATTCCCCTGTGAGGACGGGCGGACCTGCACGTCGGCGGACCGCTGCCTCGTGGGGACCTGCGTGGGAGAATCCGTCGAGTGCGAGGCCTCGGCGGACGCCTGCGCGATCTCGCGGTGCGACGAGGCCGCCGGCGGCTGCATCGTCCGCACCGCCCCCGAGGGCCTCGCTTGCAACGACGCGGACCTCTGCAACGGGCGCGAGGCGTGTGCGGCCGGTACCTGCACCGCGGGCGCGGCGCCGGGGCTCGACTCCGAAAACCCGTGCCTGGTGTTGGAGTGCGATCCGTTGCTCGGAGTCATGGCGCGGCCCGAAGCGGGTCCGTGTGATGCCGACGCGGATCCCTGCACGCTCGACCAGTGCGAGGGGGGTCGCTGCGTCGCCGGCGCACCAGTGGATTGCTCGGCCGTGGGCGGCGGCTGCCGGGTCGGCCGCTGTGTCCCGCAGGGGGACGCGTTCGAGTGCCAAGCCGATGGCACGGCCCCGCAAGGCACCCCCTGCGACGACGGCGCCCCCTGCACCGCGGGGG
>CAINDO010000266.1 GCA_903847385.1 uncultured Myxococcales bacterium | reverse complement strand
CGCCGACCGGTGATTACCGGCGGCGGCGGCGGAGGACGAGGGGCAGGCCGAGGAGCAGGGTCACGAGGCTGTAGTCGGGGCGGCCGCTGGTGTTGCAGGAGCAACCGCCACCGCCGTCGCCGGCGGCTTCGCTGGTGCCGGCGTCGTCGCCGCCCTCACCGCCGCTGCCACCGGCGCCCGCGTCGCCCTCGCCGCCATCGACGCGGCCCGTGTTGCCCTGGTCGGGCGGGGGCACGAAGGCGTCGATCACGCCGAAGTCGGGCAGGGGGCCGGCGTCCGTGACGGGCTGGCCGATCCAGTCGGCGACGCACTGGGCGGTGCCCGTGACGGCGCTGCACACCTGGTTGGGCGGGCAGGTCACGCCGTTGCAGGGGTTCTCGGCGCAGGCGTTGGCGATGCAGGTCTGGCCGACGGGGCAGCCCGAGAGGTCGCAGGTCTGGTCGACGCACTGGTCGGCGACGCAGATCTGGTTCTCGCCGCAGAGCACGCCGCCGCAGAGGTTGTCCACGCACTGACCGTCGAGGCAGACCTGGCCGAGGGCGCAGGCGATGTCCGCGCAGGAGAACACGCAGTCGCCGTCGCGGCAGAAGCTGCCGGCGCCGCAGGCGATGCCGTCGCAGGGGTCGACCACGCACTCGCTGTTCACGCAGCGCTGCCCGGCGGCGCAGCCGCGCTCGTAGCAGTTGTCGGCCACGCAGGTGCCCTCGTGGCAGACCTGACCGTCGCCGCAGGCCGGCTCGCAGGAAGGCTCGCTGCACAGGCCCGTCGCCGCGTCGCAGACCTGACCGTTGGGGCAGTCCACGCCGGCGCAGAGCGACACGCAGTAGCCCTCGGCGCAGAAGTGGCCGGCGGGGCAGGTGCCGTCGTTGCAGCGGGCGGCGCACTCGCCCTGGATGCAGGAGCGCTCGCGGCCGCAGAGGTTGGCGCCGTCGTCGGCGACGCCGTTGCAGTCGTTGTCCTCGCCGTCGCAGCGCTCGGCGGGGGTCTCGCCGCAGACGCCGCAGGCGTTGAGGGTGCCCTCGTCGATCTGGCCGTCGCAGTCGTCGTCCGTGAGGTTGCAGGACTCCTCGACGGGGCTGATGTCCGTGCGGCAGATCACGCGGCCGCCGGCGGCGCACTCGGTGTGACCCGCGGCGCAGATGCCGGCGAGGCCCGTGGCGCAGGCCGCGGGGGCGACGACCGGCTCGCCGCTGGGGAGCTGGTCGATCAGGTTGTCGCAGTCGTTGTCGACGCCGTCACAGACCTCGGGCAGGCCGTCCGGCGTGCAGATGTAGCGGTCGCAGGCATCGCCGGCGCCGTCCATGTCCACGTCGTCCTGACCGCGGTTGACGATCTTGGGGCAGTTGTCGCAGGCGTCGCCCACGCCGTCCTGGTCTTCGTCGGCCTGGTCGGGGTTGGGCAGGTCGGGGCAGTTGTCGTCCAGGCCGCAGAGGCCGTCGTCGTCCTCGTCCACGCACACGCCGCCGAGCGAGCGCTCGAGGGTCAGGATGGCGAAGCCGTGGCT
>CAINDO010000265.1 GCA_903847385.1 uncultured Myxococcales bacterium | reverse complement strand
TGCGAGGCGAACCAGGCGCCCGCGCCGGCCAGGCCGAGCACCGCGACCACCGCCGCCATCCGAGCGGGGCTGCGCGCGGCGGGCAGGGCTGCGGGCGGCGCCGAGACGAGGGCGGCGGGCGGCGGCAGCGCACCGGCGCTCACCTGCCCCTGGAACCCCGAGGGCAGCGAAGGTGCGGGCGGCGCCGAGACGACCGCCACCAACGGCGGCAGCGAGTCCGGCGCGAGCGTCTCGGCATCACCGAGCGGCGGATCGGTCCGCGGCATCGGCGGCGCGCTGACGAGCACGGCGATGGCGGCCTCCAGGGCCGCGCGCATCTCGGCGGCGCTCTGGAAACGGTCCTCGCGGCGCTTGGCGAGGGCCCGCCGGGTGGCCTCGACGAGGGCCGGGGGGAGCGCCGCGCCGGGGGTCGGGCCCGCGAGGGGGGGCGGCGCCTCGTTGATGTGCTTGACCAGGATGGACACGGGGGAGTCGCCCTCGAAGGGGCGCCGGCCGCCGAGCATCTCGTAGAGCATCACGCCGACCGCGTAGAGGTCCGTGCGCAGATCGCAGCGCTCGCCGAGCGCCTGCTCCGGGGACATGTAGGCCGGCGTGCCGAAGACCTGGCCCGTCTGCGTGAGGTTCTCGTGGCTGTCGGCGTCCGCCACCTTGGCGAGCCCGAAGTCGAGCACCTTCACGAAGTCCGGGCTGTCCGGCCGCGGGGAGACGATCACGTTGTCCGGCTTCAGGTCGCGGTGCACGATGCCCCGGGCGTGGGCATCCTCGAGCGCGCTCAGGATCTGCCCGCAGATGCGCACGGCTCGCTCCGCCGGCAGGGTCCGCGCGGCCTTGAGGACCGCCGCGAGCGTCTGCCCTTCGACGAGCTCCATCACCAGGAACAGCAGGCCGTCCTCGAGCTGCCCGAAGTCGTGGATCGTGATGGTGTTGGGGTGCGACAGCGTGCTGGCGGCCTTGGCCTCCTGCATGAAACGCTTCACGGCCGCCATGTCGTCCGCGATGGCCGGCGGCAGGAGCTTGATCGCCACGCGGCGGCCCACGGCCACCTGATGCGCGACGTACACCGTGCCCATGCCGCCCTGCCCGAGCTTCGCCTCGATCACGTAGCGGCGGTCGAGGGTGCGGCCGATCATCGCCTGCTCGCGCTCGGCGGCGGAGGGCTTGACGCGGATGAGCGCGGCGTCGTCGTGCGCGCACCTTTCGGCGGCGTCGTCGGCTTGCTCACCGCATGTGGGGCACAGCTTCATGGGCCCGCGTTTATCGCACGATTCGGGCCCCGCGGCCAAGGGCGGACCCCCGAAGCGAATTGCGCCGGGGGCCCCTGCACCCGTACCATTCCGGCCCATGCGCGCATTCACTCGCTGCCCTCCCCCGTCCCGTCGCTCCCTGGTCACCGCCATGTGCCTCGCCACCTTGGCCCTGGCCGCCTGCGAGGACGACTCCGCGAAGAAGAGCGGCGGCACCACCGACGCCGCCGCCACCGGGGGCAACCTGCCCCCCCCGGTGAACCTCGACCTCGGCATGGACGCCCTGAACGTGGCCGACGCCCGCCCCCTGCGGGACATCGAGCCCGACTTCCCGCCGGAGCCGGACTTCCCCCTGCCCGACCTGCCCATCCCGGACGTGCCGCCTCCGCTCACGGACCTGGGCGTGCACATGGACTTCGGCGAGGTCATGGGGCCCAACTGCGACCCGCGCCTGCGCGCCGCCGCCTGCGACCCCGGCTTCTACTGCGTGCACGAGGCCGGCCGGCCCGAGTTCGTGGGCCACTGCGCCCCCGGCGAGGGCTGCACGCCCGGTGACCCCACGACCTGCCCCGACCCCGCGCGGCCTTACTGCCACCTGATGGGCGGCGCCACGTTCTGCACCGAGGTCGGCGTCAACCGCGAGAACGACGACTGCGTCGACCGCGAGCAGATCCCCCAGGCCTGCGCCGAGGGCCTGGTCTGCTCGTTCAGCACGTGCCGGCAGACCTGCAACCCGGACATGCCCACCTGCGCCGAGAACTGGCGCTGCGAGAGCTACGAGGGCGCGACGGCGGAGCGCTTCGGCATCTGCCAGCCCCCCGCCTGCGACTGGTTCACCGCCCGCGGCTGCGAGGCCGGCGAGAAGTGCGCCTACTCCATCCGCGGCGACGGTCAGGTGGTCGGCTCCTGCCTGCCCCTCGAGGGCCCCGGCAACGGCCCGGACGCCCCCTGCGGCCTGGCCATGGGTGGCGACAACTGCGCGGTCGGGCTGGTGTGTACCGGGCCGCCGAACAGCCAGCGGTTCTGCAAGGTCTTGTGTGACACCGGCGGGTATCAGGCGCCCTGCCCGGACGGGCTGCGGTGCGTCGAGGCTTTGGCGACCGCGAACGGGCCCGTTCGGGGGTTGGGGATTTGTATTACGAATCAGTAGGTTGGGGTTGATTGAGCGTGGGATGCTCGGGCGGGCGAACGCGTGTTTCGTCGAAGGTTTCGGCAGTCCTGCGTTGGTGCTTCGGCCCTCCCCCGGGGGGGCAGTAGCCCACCCCCCCGGTCCCCCCCGTGAATGCGGGGCGAAACCTACGGTTCTCGCCCCACACCCCACTTCCCCTGGGGGGCTTTGCCCCCCATGCCCCCCCATGCCAGACGACGGCCGGTCCATCGTGGTTCCAAAGGGAGGGCGAACGCGTGTTTCGTCGCCGGTTGCGGTGGGTCTTGGTCGGCGCTTCGGCCCCGTTCCCCCCCACGAGTTGGGGGCCCACCCCGCCCTTCGGTTCTGGTCCCCCGCGCCCCCCGCTCAGATCTGCGTGTGCAGCCCGCACTCCGTCTTGGCCTGGCCGGCCCAGCGGCCGGCGCGCTCGTCGGTGGTGCCGTCGGCGGCGTGGGTGCATGGGCCGCAGCCGACGCTGGGGTACCCCTGGTCGTGCAGGGGGTTGTAGGGCAGGTCGTGCTGGAAGATGTGGTTCCAGACTGCCTTGCGGTCCCAGGCGACGAGCGGGTTGACCTTGACGATGGGGCGGCCCTCGTTCTCCTTGAGCTCGAGCACGGGCGTGTTGGCCCGCGACGGGCCCTGGTCGCGGCGCAGGGCGGCGACCCAGGCGTCCAGGCCGCGCAGCACGATGCGGGTGGGGTCGACCTTGCGGATCTCGCAGCAGCGGTCGCCGTTGCGGGCGAACAGGCGCGGTTCCTGCCCCGGCGGATCCTCGGCCAGCAGCACGGCCTCGTCGGGCCGGACGACCTCGACGCTCAGCCCGAGCCGGTCGCGCACGCGGTCGACCATCGCCAGCGTCTCGGGGAAGTGGTAGCCCGTGTCCAGGAAGAAGGCCCGCACCGCCGGGTTGATCTCCGCGGCCAGGTGCAGCACGACCACGCCGCTCGGCCCGAAGGCCGTGGAGATGGCCAGCCGCTCGCCGTACCGCTCGAAGGCCCAGCGCAGGATGTCCCGCGCGTCGCGCCCCTCCAGGTCGGGAAGGATTCCCGCACTCATCCCATCGGAATTTGCGTTCATTGCCCTCAGTGTACGGATCGCGGCCCGTCGGGGCAACGGCCGCTACTCCGGATCGCTGTCCGCCGGGTCCGGGCCCGAGTCCCCCGTGTCCGGTGACGCCGCACCCGGGTCCTCCCCGGCCGTGGGGGCGGTCGCTGCGCCGAGCCGACGCAGGGCGGCGTCCACGGGGTAGCGGTGGCGCGCGTCCACGCGCTTGCGGGCCTGCTCGATCTCCGGGCGGGCGGTCTGGTCGCCGAAGGCCGCCAGCGCCAGCGCCGCGCCGGCCACCACGGAGCCGTTCGGCGAGGCCAGCGCCTTGTGGAGCGCCTCGCGGCTCTCCGGGGCGTCCTGGGCGGCCAGCGCGGACACCGCCGCCTCGGCCAGGGGCACGATGCCGCCCTTGGC
>CAINDO010000264.1 GCA_903847385.1 uncultured Myxococcales bacterium | reverse complement strand
CGCTGCCGCCGTCGCCGCCGGTCCCGCCCGGGGTGCCAGTCCCGCCCGTCCCGCCGGCGCCGCCCCCCTGTGCGCCTGCGTCCGTGTTCGAGCTTCCCGAACTGCCGTCGCCGCAGGCCGAGGCGAGAGTCATTGTGCATACGACGAGTGCGCGGAGGCCGAGGAGGCCCGAGAGCTTCCGGTCCATCAAGAGAACTCCCGGGAGGTGATGTGGATGGGGGAAAGTACCCAAATTGGCGGGAGGAAATAGAGAAATCCGCAATGGCGGGGCCGGGACGGCTCTCGACGGGCCTCACCGAGAGCCACGCGCAGAGAAGGCGCCGTGGTCGGTACAGACCCACCGCAGGCGGTGGCCGCACTTCGGGCGGACGAGCCGGCCGCCCTCGTCGCGCAGCGCACGCAATCAGACGAGCGGCAGCCCCTCCCGGTCCGCGGCGACGCGGAGCCGTTCATCCCGGCACACGAAGGGCAGCCGCCGGGGCTCGCCGTCTGCGGCGATGAGGGCCGCGGCGAGCTGGAGGGCGTCTGCGGCGCGCAGCGGGTGCGTCCGCAACAGGCGCCGGGCGAGCCGCTGCAGGTCAGGCCCGGGCTCCACCTGCGCCCACGCCTCGGCCAGCAGGTCGAGGCGCGCGAGCGCCGCCTGGACCTCCGTTGACGCCATGCTCCCTTCCCGCTCGAGACGCGCGATGGCCGAGACGCACTCCACGGGTGTGCCCCACCACGCGACGACGACCGGGTCGACCCCGAGCAATGCCCGAAGCGCAGGTGAGCCCGGCTGCTCCACGAGAAGCTGGACGACGGCCGAGCTGTCCCAGAACTTCACCGCCCATCCTCGCGCTCGGCGAGGAGCGCTGCCAACACATCCGCTCCCTGCACGGCGGGACCAGGCACCCCGACGATCGACGACAGGTCCGCGCCCGTCCCGTTCCGGACCAGCCCGCGGCGCGCCAGGTCCGTGAGATGCGCGTCGTCGGCGTCACGCACGGGCACGATCCGGGCGATCGGCCGATCCCGGTCGAGGATCGTGATGCTCTCCCCGGCGCGCACGCGATCCAGCAGCGCGCTGAGGTTGTTCTTGGTCTCGGAGATCGTGGACAGGTTCATCTGGCCAAGTTAGCCATTTCGCGAGTCGGCGACAACCTCACCTGGGGCCGAGAGCCGAGACGCGCCCGCCCGACGCGGCCCACAGCCGGCACTCGGCGGGTCCGACGGGGTTCGTCCCTCACGCCCCCGCTCACCGCAACGCGTCCAGCCGCGCCAGCCCCGCCCGGGCCAGCGCCTCGACCGTCTCGGCCTGGGACGACTCGCGCCCGCGGCGTGCGTTTCCAACCCCAACGCGCGCAGCGCGGCCTCGAAATCCTGGTGAACACTGTCGGAACGCCCCCAGACCGACCAGCACGCGGCGCTCCAGACCTGGATGCGCTGGCTGCGCGCCGGCGCCTGACCGTCCCCCACCCGACACGTTTGCACCCGGCCCGCGCACGGGCATACTGCGGCGACTCCCCCACTGACCCGAGTCCACGCCGTTGCTGCGCGCTTTCCTGACCGCCCTGGGCATCTCCGACGACGAGTGGCCGTTCGTGCGGTCGCTCGCGGGGCTGTTCCTCGTGGGCTCGGCGGCGGCGACGCTGACGGCGAGCGCCGCCAAGGCGATGTTCCTCACGGCGAACCCGCTCTCGGCGCTGCCCTACGTGCTGATGGCGCAGGCGCTGTGGGGCCTGTCCATCGCCCTGGTCTACACGCAGGCGACGGCGCGCTACGACGTCACGCGGCGGTTTCTCGGCCTGGTGCTGGCGTCGGTGGCCTCGTTCGCCGGGCTCTGGTCGCTGTTCGGCTGGAACCCGCGCATCGCGTCGATGATCGCCGCGGTCTGGGCGCCGGGCCTGGTGCAGTTGGTGGTGCTGCAGACGTGGAGCCTGCCGACGACGTTCCTGCCGGGCCGCACGACCAAGCGCCTGATCCCCGTGCTGGCCGCCGTGGCGACCTTCGGGGCGGCGGCGGGCGGCGGCCTCACGCGCGTCATCGGCGCCGTGATCGAGACGGAGGACCTGCTGCTGCTCGCGGCGGCCCTGCTCGGCGGCCTGGGGCTCTTCGTGCCGGGTGTCGTGCGTGGTCTGCGGGCCCTCGCGCCAGCGGAGAACAGCAAGGCCCAGCGCGCGGTGCCCTCGCTCCGGTCGAGCATGCTGGACGTGCTCCACTCGCCCCTGCTCTCGCGCCTCGCGCTCGTCGTGTTCGTGACGCAGTTCGTGTCCGTCCTGGTGGACTATCAGTTCAGCGGCGAGCTGAAGGCGCGCTACGACAAAGAGCAGCTCGGCAGCTTCCTGGGCACGTTCTACTGGGTGGGCAACCTGCTCGTGCTCGGGGTGAGCCTGCTGGCCACGCAGCGCCTGGTGCGCTGGCTGGGCCTGGGCCTCTGCATCTCGGGCGTGGCGATGCTCGTCGGCGCCGGCAGCGCGGCCTACCTGGCCGGCGCGCTCACGGCCGCCTTCCCGGCCTTCTACGCCCTCGTGGCCACGTCGACGGCCGAGCGCGTGGGGCAGTTCGCGCTCTCCCGCAACGCCGCCCAGATGCTCCTGGCCCCCCTGGACTCTCAGGCCGTCGAGCGCGCCCGCACGCTCATCGACGGCGTGGTGTATCGCGGCGCCTCGCTGGCGGCCTCGGCGGCGCTCGTGTTCGCCGCGGCGGTGCCCCTCTGGGGGCTGGCCGTGCCGGTGATTCTCGGGTGCGTGCTCGTCATCGCCGTGGCGCTGACCATCGAGCCGCACTACCGAAAAGCGCTGTACGACGCCCTGGGCACGGGGCGCCTGCAGGCGGGCGGCGCGGCGGGGCGCGTGGTGCTGGACGCCTCGGCGGAGCAGGAGATCGTCCGCGCGCTGGCCTCGGACGACGACGCCGAGATCGTCCGCGGCCTCGCGCTGGTGCGGGCGCTGGGCGCGGCGCCGGATCTCGCCCGCGTCGAGGCGCTCGCGGCGCGGGGCACCGAGCCCGTCTCCCCGGCCGCCCTGGAGACCCTCGAGGCGCTCAACGTCCCCCTCTCCCCCGCCCTGGCCGAGCGCCTGCTGGGGCCGCAGAGCCCCGTGTCCGTGCTGCGCGCCGCGCTGGCGGCCCTGGGCCCCACGGAGACGCCCGCCGTGAGCGAGGCCATCGCCGGCCTGCGCGATCACACGGACGCGACGGTCTCCACGCTGGCTCGCGTGACGGCGCCGCCGCCCTCGTTGGGCCCCGAGCCCGCCCCGGAGTGGCGCAGCGGCGGCACGGAGCTGCTGTCGCTGCTGGAGAAGGCCGACCTGCACACGCGCCGCGACCTGGTGAAGCTCCTGGGTCAGGGCGCCGTGGACTCCAGCCTGCCGCCGCTCCTGCGCGCGCTGGAGGACCACCGCATGCGCGACGAGACCATCGAGGCGCTGTCGCGGTTCGGCGTGCGCCTGGTGCCCGCTGCCGCCGCCGCGCTGGCCGAGGACACCCTCAGCGAGACGGCCCAGGTGGCCCTGATCCACGCGGTCACCCGCGTCCGCGAGCCCGAGGCCCGCGACCTGCTGATGCGCGCCTCGGCCTTGCGCAACACGGCCCTGCGCAACGCCGCCGCCCGCGGTCTGTGGCGCATGGGCGCGGAGGATCGCCTCCGGCCCGACCCCGAGTGGCTCGTCGAGGCCGCCCGCCGCGAGATCGACCTGCTCACGGCGCTGCAGGCCGCCGCCGCGCGCATGTCCCTCGCCGGGCGGGACGGCTTCCTCCGCTCGGAACTGGTGGAACAGACCTCAATGGCCGAGCGCCGTGTGTTCGGTCTGTTGGGTCTGTTGTACGGCCGCGCCGAGCTGCACCGCGCGCAGTGTCATCTGCACAGTCAGAACCCGCGTTCCCGCTCCAACGCCATCGAGCTGCTGGACCAGAAGCTGAAACACGCCGCGCTCCGGCCGTTCATCGACCTCGTCGAGGGCCGCGCCTCGCGGGCGCCCACGGGCCCCGCCGCGCTCTCGACGGTGGCCGCCTGCCCTTCCGTGCTGCTGCGCATGGAGAAGTGGCTCGGCGGCGAGCCGGACGACCGCCTGGAGCGCGCCCATCAGCTCCGCCAGGCCGATCTGTTCGGCGACGCCTCGGCCGAGGCCGTGGCCGCCCTGGCCGAGGACGTGCGCGTGGAGCTCCTGCCCGCCGGCGCGCAGGTCGAGGTCGGCGAGGGCATCATCGTGCTGCTCTCCGGTGCGGGCACGCTGACGCCGCCGGGCCGCGCGCTCGTGCCCGGGGACGTGGCCGGCGCGCTGGAGTGCCTGGCCGGCGAGCCGGCAGCCACGGCGCGCTTCACCGCCACCACGGCCACGATGCTGGCGCTGATGCCCGTGGAGGCCCTGGAGGCCCACCTGACCAACCACCCGGCCCTGGTGCGCGCCCTGCTGCGCCGGCTGGGGGGCCGCCTGCGCCTGCTGAACCGCAAGGCGGCGTGAAACACGGGCCCACGGCCGGTGCAAGAACACGCACGATGCAAATCGCCCGGGGCGCGTCTACGATGGGCCCATGTCCGCCCGTCGCTCCCTCGCCGACCGCCCGCCCCGCCGCCTGCTGAGCACGCGCCCCCGCCTGAACGGGGATGATCCGGTGCCGGGCCCGGCCCTGCCCCGCGCCCCCGTACCGCCGCGCCTCCCGGCCATCCCGCCGGCCGCGCCCGGTGCCGAGCCCGCGCGCTGCCCCGACCTGCTCAACCCGGTGCCGGCGCTGACCGTCGAGCACGGCAAGCTGGTGCGGGCGCTGACGTTTTCGTTCGTGGCGGGCAATGACAGCGGCGCCGTGGCCCATGCCTTCGACGCCGCGCCGATCGCCGCTTCGACCTTCGAGCCGGAGTGTTTCTTCGAGGAGCTTTATGTCGAGGAGCTGCTGCGCGGCTGCATGAGCCCGCCGCGGCTGCAGAAGCCCGGGCCGCTGCATGAGCGGTATCTGATGCGCCTGTTGTCGCAGCCCCCGGCGGACCCCGCCGTGCGCGACCTGCGGACGGACGTATGGCGCGAGCTCGCCGAGGCCCCCCCCGTGCGGTCCGCCGTGGACGCGCTGTTTGTGCGTCTCTCGGAGCTGTTCTCGCTGTTCTCGGGGGACGATCAGGTCAATCTCCGCGGCGAACAGACCCGGCGCCGCATCGAGATCCTGCGGTGTGTCTCCGAGGTGCTGGCGGCGATGCAGGCCCCGGCGTTGGGCGAGGCCACCTCGTGTCTGCACCGCACGGCCCACTTCGCCGCGCGGGTCTGCGCCACGCCGGCGTACCAGCACCTCGAGGAGCTGCTGCGCTACGAGAACGAGCGCGCGTACGCCGACCTCACGCTGCAGCTCGGGTCGGACGGTCGCGTGCGCGGCCTGCGCGTCGTGGGCGTGCGCGAAGACACCCGGAACCGCTACCATGTGTCGCTGGCGCAGCAGTGGCTCGGGCGCATCGGCCTGTGGTTCCGCGGTTTCCGCGTGGACGATGGCGAGATCATCGATCGCTGGCTGGACCAGGTCTTCGACGAGATCGTCGAGCACCTGCCGCCGCTGGTGCAGCTCTACGGCGACCTGGAGTGGTACCTGGCGGGCCAGGCCTTCCGCGACGCCTGCCTCTCGCGCGGGCTGCCGGTGTGTCTGCCCGAGTGGACCCCCGCCGAGGCGCACGCGCCGTGCCGCGTCTCGTCGCTCTACAACCCGCTGCTCTTCGCGCTGGGCGTGGTGCCCGTGTCCTGCGACGTCGAGGTCAGCCCCTGGGGCGAGACGACGCTGATCACCGGCCCCAACTCCGGCGGCAAGACACGACTGCTGCAGGCCGTGGGTCTGTTGCAGCTCTGCGCGCAGGCCGGCATGTGGGTCTCCGCGGCGAGCGCCCGGCTGCGACCCGTGCCCGGTCTGTTCGCCTCGCTGTCGCAGCCCGCCGGCGCCGAGCAGTCCGAGGGCCGCCTGGGCACCGAGCTCAAGCGCATCCGCATGCTGTTCGAGCGCGCCGATCCGGGCACGCTCGTGCTGGTGGACGAGCTGTGTTCGGGCACGAGCCCCAGCGAAGGCGAGGAGCTGTTTCGGCTCGTGCTGGAGCTGATGCGCGAGCTGTCGCCCGTGGCGCTCATCTCGACGCACTTTCTGCGCTTCGCCGCGGATCTGGCCGCCACGCCCGAGCCCGCGCTGCCCCTGCACTTCATCCGCGTGGAGCTGGACGACCGCATGCGGCCGACCTACCGCTTCGGCGCCGGCGTGGCCGACACCTCGCTCGCGCAACAGACCGCCGCCCGCCTCGGCGTCACCCGCGAGGAGCTGCGGGCGGTGCTGGCGGCCAAGCGGCCGTAGGCGTTACGGGCAGCCCAGGACGTGCACGAGCACGTCCGTCTGCTGGCCGCGGTACTCGAACAGACGGAACAGACCATCATCCGGGTGTTTCACCAGGATGCCGCGCGTATTGCCGAGCTCCGTGCGCGCGATGTGCGCGCCGGCCGGGGTGAGCCACTGGATCGCGAAGTGGCGCGGTTCGAGCTGATCGAAGTACCGGTCGTGGACGACACCGATGCGCTCGCCGTCGAAGAACATCGAGATCGGCAGCATGTTGGGGCGATAGACCGCGGGCGCGGCGAGGTCGTTGAGCACCACGCTGCTCTGCACCACGCCGTTGCGGTCGAGGACGGCGTACATGATGGACTGCGTCGGCGTCTGCACGCCCACCACCGTGCGCCACAGCGCGCCGTAGCGGTCGCCGGGCAGGCCGAAGAGCAGCACGCCGGGGTAGCCGGACCAGGCCTCGCCCACGCCCAGGTCGACCCGGTTCCCGACCGCGCCGCCGTTGGCGTCGAGCGCCTGGAAGAACGCCCGCGGCGAGCCGAAGTCGACCGTGTTGGTCACATACAGCATGGCCCGGCTGCCGGCGTCCGTCTGGGCGAGCGACATGAAGGTCTCCTCGCGGGTGTCGCCGTGGGCCGTGCCCAGGTTGACCATCGGCCCCGGCTCGCCGAGGTTGCTGATGGGGATCCGCTTCCACTGGCGGTAGGCGTTGAACAACACATCGAGGCCGCCGGCGCGGTGGAAGAACGACGGCGAGAACCCCTTCGTCCCCTGGGAGATGACGCCGTTGGGCACGTCGATGACCTGCCCGGCCAGCGTGATGCGGCGCAGGAAGATGTCCCGGTTGCCCTGGTTGCTGAAGCCGGACCAGGTGACCATGTATTGCTGGCCGTCCGTGTCCAGGTCCGGGTAGTAGGTGTCCGCCGCGGCGTTGCCCCAGGGCGGGATGTTCGTCGGCCCGAAGGTCCGCACGGGCGAGGTGGGCGTGCCATCGATGTCGGTCAGCGCGAACTTGAGCTGCGCGGTCGGCGCGGCGCCGACGACGGCGAAGCCCGCCCCCGGCACGGGCAGGACGTCCAGGCAGGGGTTCTGGGCGTACACACCGGCGATGGGGTTCGCCCGCAGGATGCCCGTGGGCACGACACACACGGGCGCGGCCTCGCAGGCCCCGTTGCGACACAGTTGGCCGGCGGCGCCGCAGTCCGAGACCACGTTCCAGGCGAGACACCCGGCGCCGGCGGGGCCGCAGCGCTCTGCGACCGCGCCGTTGCACTGCACGTCCCCGGCGTTGGGGCAGGTGTCCTGGCAGGGCAGCGCGGCACCCGGCGAGGGCTCGGCGGCCGCGGCGAAGTCGGCGCGGTTGTCGTTCGTGTCCGTGTGTTGCGCGTTGCGTGTGATGGACCGGCCCGGGGCGGCGCCGGCGGCGGGCATACCCTCGCCGGCGGCCGTGTCGCCCGCGCCGAAGACGCCGTAGGCCACGGCGTCCACCACGGTGTCACCCCAGCGGAGCTGCAGCGAGTCCGGTCCGTTCTGCAGGTCGGCGCCCGTGTCGAGCTGGTCGGCCACCCCGGCGAGCGCGACCGCGTCCGGGTGCGCGACGACGTGGAAACCATCGGCGGCGAGCGTGCCGGCGAGGTCGATGGACACGTAATCCGCGCCGCCATTGCCGTTCACCCCCACGAGCGTGAAGCCGCTGAGCGACGTGCCCGCCGGGCCGTGCAGCTCGATGAAACTCTGTTCGCGGTCGGCCACGACGTCCGCGTCGTAGAAGACCTCGTTGATGACCACGCCGGGCGGCACGGGCAGGTCGCGGCAGGCGCCCGCGTCGCAGGTCTGCCAGGCGCCGCAGGTCGTCGGCGCGCTCCACTCGCGGCAGGCGTCGCCGTCGAAGTTGCCGCACTGCCGCGCGCCGTCGTCCGTGCACTCGCCGGCGCCCGCCGCGCAGTCGTCCACGCAGTCCGTCTGGCAGGCGCCCATCGCGCAGACCTCGCCGGCCCCGCACGCGCCGCCGCCGCCGAACTCCAGGCAGGCGTCCGCGTCGAAGTCGCCGCAGACCTCGTAGGCGTCGCCGACACAGCGCCGCGCGTCGGCCTGACACTCGTCCCGACACACCACCACGCAGGCCCCATCGACACAGGTCTGGTCCGCGCCGCAGGGCACGGGGCTCGACCACTCGAGACAGACCTCGGCGTCGTAGTTGCCGCAGGTCTGCACCTCGCCGGCGGGCGTGCAGGCCGACGCGCCGTCGAGCGCGCAGTCGTCGATGCAGATGGCGCGGCAGGCGCCCCCGGAGCAGCTCTGGTCGGCGGGGCAGGCCTCGGCGAGGCCGAACTCCAGGCAGGCGTCGCCGTCGAACTCGCCGCAGGTCACCACGCCGCCGGCGTCGCAGTCCGTGGCGCCGGCCGCGCAGTCGTCCACGCAGTCGTCCACGCAGGCGCCCAGCTCGCAGCGCTGGCCCGCCGCGCAGGGCTGCTCGGCGCTGAACTCGGTGCAGGCGTCGTCGTCGTAGTTGCCGCAGGTCTCGATGCCGATGACCCCGCAGCGGGCCTCGCCGGCGGCGCAGGCGTCCTCGCAGGGCAGCACGGACTCGACGCAGGCGCCGTCGTCGCAACGCTCGTTCGCGCCGCAGGGCACCGTGCCGGACCACTCCAGACACGGATCGGCGTCGAAGTTGCCGCAGGTCTCCACGCCGGCCGCGACACACTGCGCGCCGCCGTCGACACACTCGTCGTCACACACCCGAACACACTGACCGTCCGTACACGCCTCGGCCGCGCCGCAGCGCACGGGCGCCGAGAGCTCCAGGCAGGCGTCCACGTCGTACTGACCGCACTGGCGGAAGCTCCCGCCGTCGGCGCAGATGCGACCATCGGCCTGCAGACACTCGTCCTCGCAGGGCTGGTCCGCGGGCACGCAGGCCCCGCCGTCGCAGCGTTCGTCCGGGCGGCAGGCCATGGCCGGGCCCAGTTCGAGACAGGCGTCCCGGTCGAAGTTGCCACACACGGACACGCCGGCCCCCTGACACACGGTGCCACCGGCAATACACTCGTCCGTGCAATCAGGCACACACTCGCCGGCCGCGCTGCAGGCATCGCCGGGCTCGCAGGCCACCGTGGGCGACCAGTCCAGGCAGGCGTCCTCGTCGTACTGCCCGCAGGTGCGGTAGCCGGCGCCACTGCACTCGCGCAGGCCGTCCGTGCCGCAGGCGTCCGTGCAAGGCCGGTCCTCGGGCACGCAGGCCCCGCCGTCGCAGCGTTCCCCCGCCGCGCAGGGCACGCCGGGGCCGAACTCGGTGCAGCCGTCCGGGCCGACCGCCGCGCACTCGCGCCGGCCGTCCGCGCCGCACACCGCCTCGCCCAACGTGCAGACCGCCGGCCCGCAGGCGGGCACGCAGGCGCCGTCGCTGCAGGCCGAGCCCGGCGGACAGTCCAGGTCGCCGCCCCAGTCGTTGCAGCCGTCGCCGTCATAGTCGGCGCACACCTGCACCTGCTCGTCGGGGCCGCACTGGCGCGTGCCGGCGGCGCAGGCCCCCACGCAGACGACGGCGCCGTCGCGGCCGCTCACCTGGGCGTCCACCGCCCCGCCCGAGGCGCCGCCCGCCCCGGCGGTGTCGGACCCGGCGTTGCTGCAAGCGACGGCGAGGGCCACGGCGAGGGTGGAGCACAGGAGATTCAGGGCGCGCGATTTGTTGATGGACATGGCGGCATCCGTGGAGAGGGGGTCCCCGGCGTGGTAGCACGGCGGGCCGGGTGCCGTCGACGGGTGGGGGCGTGGCTAACAGGGCAATTGCACCCATTCGTCATTGACAGGATCGCGCTGACGTAATCTAACGCTCGGGCTCGCGCCCAAATTTGCCCCGGCCGAGCGGAGGACCGCATGAATGGCCGTGATGAGCAGTTGGACCCCGTCTCCATCCTCG
>CAINDO010000263.1 GCA_903847385.1 uncultured Myxococcales bacterium | reverse complement strand
CCAGGGGCGCGGCGGGCGCGCGGCGGGCGTGGCCACGCAGGTCGTCCGGGCGAAGGCGTCCACCTCGGCGCGCCGGTGCGGACGCGTCGGCGGCAGGGACGCCCGCTCGGGCTCGAGCTCGATTTCGATCTCGATGTCGATCGACACAGCCCGCATCGACTCGGCCGCGGCGGCCAGGGCCTGCGCCATCTCGGCGGCGTCGGCGAAGCGATCGGCGGGGCGGGGGCTCAGGGCGCGGCGCAGCACCGAGGCCAGCGGGCGGGGCACGCCGGGCATCTCCGGCGGGGGCAGGTTGCGCTTGCGGCGGGCGATCTCGGCGGTCTGCACGCCGGCGTAGGCCGACGCACCGGTCACGAGGCGGTGCAACACACCGCCCAGGCCGTACAGATCCGTCCGGGCATCACAGGCGGCGTCGGCGAGCTGCTCGGGCGCCATGTATTCCAGCGTCCCCATGATGAACCCCGTGCGGCGCCCGGCCTCGGCCATGAGACGACTCAGCCCGAAGTCCAGCAGCTTGACCTCGTCCTCCTCGAAGGGTGTGTCGAGACACATGATGTTGGCCGGTTTGAGATCACCGTGCAGCACGCCCTCGGCGTGCACGCGGGCGAGCACCCGGGCGATGCGGTGACCGAGTTCGGCCACGCGCAGCGCAGGCAGGCGGCCGTGCAGGCCCATCAGCTCGTCCAGCGTCTGGCCGCGCAGGAGCTCGAAGGCCATGAACAGACGCCCCTGGTCGTCCACGCCGTAGTCGAAGAGCGTGACCACACCCGGCGCCGAGAGCGCCGCCACCCGACGCGCCTCCTCCATGAAACGCGGGCGGCTCCACTCGGCGTCGGCGACCTCGGGGCGGATGACCTTCAGGGCCACCTGGCGGCCCAGCGAACGATGCACGGCGCGGTACACGTCGCCCATACCGCCGCGGCCCACCATGCCGATGATGGCGTAGTCGCCGCCCACGACGCGGCCGAGCAGCGGGTCGCCCCGGTGCCGCATCCAGTCGACGACCGGGATGCGCAGGCGACCGTCGTTCGGGCACGGCGTCAGCATCTCCTCGGGCGTTCCGTAGACCTTGCACTCCGGACAGATCGTGACGGTGTCGAAGGCGGTTTCCATCACACGACTCCTGCGCGAGACATGGGTGGCCGACACATCGGGCTCGGCCCTGCGTGGCGGCGACTGCGTTTCTTTCTCGCTCGTGGAACCCCCGACCGCGGGCGTTCGGGCAAGGTCGGCGCGAAAAAAGACGAAAAAAGCGCCTGCTACGGCTGCGACGGATGCCCGCCGAGATCGTCGGCGTCGTGATCCTCTTCGAAACTCGCGCACAGCGGCCCGGGTTTCATGCGGGGATCGAGCACCAGGAGCGCCGGCTCCCCGGGGAAACAGGCGTCGTCCAGGCAGCGGTAGCCGGTGTCCACCCGACAGTCGGCCGGCGACTCGCAGCGGCGGTGCCAGTAGCTCCCCTCGGCGTCGGCCACGCTCGTTCGCCGCAGAATGCCCGTGGCGGGTGTGCATCCGCCGGACACGGCGCGCTGCACGCAGTAGCCACCGGGCCAGAAGGTCTGCAGGTCGCGGGTCAGGCAAAGACCCGCGTCGCCGCAGTCGGTGTCGGCCTCGCAGGCCGCCCCGAGGGGCACGCCGCAGTCGGCGCCGTCCGTCGGGGCGGCGACCACCGCGCAGGGCATGGGCAGCCGCACGGCGTGGTAGCCGGCCGCGAGGGCCGAGCCCGTCGGAGACTCGGCCGCGGTCAGCGCCCGCTCGGCCCACAGGACCGCCTGGTTGCGCGCGCCACCGCGGAGCTCGCGCAGGCTGAAGCGGCCGTCGGCGTCCGCGTCCTGCGACAGCAGCACCAGGGCCACGCGCCAGAGCGCGGCGGGGTCGCGCCAGGCCAACTTCGGCGGCGGCTCGAAGACGTTGATCTGGAACGTGCCCGGGAACGCGACGGCGACCGAGAGCGCTGGCTGCTCCACCAGGTCCGACGAGAGCGCGGTGTCCCCCGCGGGGCTCCAGAAGAGCGCGGCGCGCAGGGCCTCGCCGCTCGTCGAGCCGGCGTTGGACGTGCCGATCTGCCCCTCGAAGGTCAGCATCGGCTCGCCCCGGAACCCCTGCTCGATCAGCGGGTCGCCGCAGCTCGGCGCCAGGAGCAGGGCCGCGCCCGGGAGCAGTGAACGTGTCCACCGTGCCATCAGAACCGCCCCCCGACGCCGAACCCGAGCCAGAAGGTCAGCCGCGAGGTCGTGTTCGCCGTCGACTCGGCGCCGTTGCGGTTCGTCGCCACGCGCAGGATCTGCGTGTAGGGGCCGCCCTCGAGCCGCAGCGCGAAACGCTCGCCCAGCGCGCGCTCGACCGCCGCCTGCACGCCGAAGCCGCCCGTGAACGCCCGGCGGTCGTCCGCGTCGAGCTGTGTCTCGAAGGTCTGCATGGCATAGCGCCCCCCGGCCAACACACCCAGCGACAGGCTCAGAACGGGCAGGTCGACCACGTGTTCCACGCTCACATCCGCGCCGAAGGTCTGCGTCACGCGCTCCAGGCCGTCGAGCGTGTCCTCGCGCCGGCCGAAGTGACCGCGCAGGCCGAGCGTGAGCCAGGGGAACTCCGCCGCCCACCGCAGCGTCGCGCCGGGCATGAGCCCGCCGCCGTCCAGCGCCGAGGTCTCCGCCGTGGCCAGCGCGAACACACTCTGGGACATCGCGGCGCCGCCCTTGCGGACCAGATGGGCGTAGGCGTAGGCCCGATGGGGCTGGTCGGCGAGCACGACCTCGCGCCCGGGGGCGAGCTCGATCTCGGTCTCGACGAAGTGGTCCGGGCGGCGCTGCTGCACGAAGTAGCGCCCCGGTGGCAGGGACACACGCGCGTCCGGCCCCTCGGGGTGAACCTCGAGGACGAGGGCGCCCCCCTCGCCGCCGCTGCGGATGAGATAGGTGTCGCTCTCGGCGAGCCGCAGCCGCCCGCCGTGCGCATCCGTCAGGCGGGTGAGCACCAGCTCGCCGCGGCCGCGCATGTCATAGGCATAGGTCGGGTGCTGCAGCTGCTCCGTGCGCCCGCTGGAGCGCAGTGTGTTCCGATACACATAGGCGTGGACCTCGGAGAGCGTCACGCGGCCGTCGTGGTCCGCGTCCGCCGCACCGCGCAGGCCGCCCAGCAGATGGTGGGTGAAGAACGAGCCGCCGAGCTCGTCGGACTCCTGACTGTCCTCCGTGGCGGTGCTCGAGGTCAGCACGGCGAGCCCCTCGACCTCCAGGTGCGTGTCCAGGCGCAGATCGAAGGCCTCCGCCGGGCGCGCGCCCTTGACGCGGGTGACACCACCGGATCGACAACTGTCGAGCAACAGCACGCGGGCGCCGGCGCGGGCCTCGGTCACCCGGGCCTCGAGCTCGTCGTAGGGCAGCACGGAGTCGGTCAGGTGCAGACCCGTCGCGTCCGCGTGCCCGGAGTAGTAGACGATCAGCGCCGTGTCGGCCTCGCCGCCCTCCTTCGCCAGCCGCGCGGCGACGTCGTCCAGCACGCCCCGGACGTCGTCCGCGTTGCCGCCCGTGACGACGACCATGTCCTCGGGCCGCACGCCGCCCAGGCGCCGCAGGAGCGCACCGAAGGCCTCGGCGTCCCGCTCGGCGAAGCGCAGCATGACCTCGCCGGCGTTGCCGACGTCGTTCCCGATGGCCACGACCACGGTGCGCGCGCCCGCCCGCGCCGCGGCAGGCGCCAGGGCGGCGGCGAGCGCCAGGGTGGTCAGGGCCGCGCGGTTCATGGCTTGACCACGCGGAACGCGGAGGTGCCGCACCCCGCGGGCACCTCGAGCGTCTCGGCGTCCACGCGCAGGTCCGAGAGCTGGAACGGCCGCGCGCAGTGGACCAGGTGGGCCCACTCGATCCCGCGCGACGCGTCGAGCTCCGCCGCGCCGGGGAAGGTGCCCTCGGCGTCCAGGAGCTCACCGGCCGGCGCGGCGCCCCCCTCGGAGGGCGCGTAGGCGAAGAGTCGACCGTCGCGCTCGACGCCGGCGACCAGCACGTACTCGCCCGGCGAGAGGCCCTTCGCGCGGAACCGCAGGCGGTCCCCGGCCTGGAAAAGGTCGCCGCTCAAGACCTCGTCCAATGCCTCGCCGCGCTTTCGGAACACGTGGAACGACGCCGCGCCGCGGGCCCGGACGGTGTCGCCCGAGGGCTGCGGCGCCTCGCCGGCCCGCATCGAGACGAAGAGCGCCGCGGCCGCCGCCAGCCCGCCGATCGCGGTGCCGGGGCCGAGGGCGAAGCGACGGCGCGGGGCCGCGCGCGAAGAGATGCCGGCCGCGCGCGGGGCGCCGAGGCGCTGCCGCATCCGCGCGTCCGTCAGGGCGTCCAGGCCGGCGGCGCGTGTCTCCAGCAGCGCGCGGAACTCGGGGTCGCGGGCCGCGCAGGCGTCGACGGCGGCACGCTGCTCGGGCGTCGCCTCGCCGGTCAGGCAGGCGTCGATGGCCAGGTCCGAGGGCCACTCGGGCGGCCGCATGTCCCAGGGGGCGTTCATGGCGCGAGGTTCTCCGTTGGGGTCACGCCCGTGAAACCCCCGAGTCGACGAAATGGGCAAAGATGCGCGAAGAAATTCATGGCGAGGCGCTCAACCGCTCGCGGCCCCAGACCACGAACCGCTCGCACAGGTTGCCCACCGTGCGACGGGACACGCCCAGGACCTCGGCCGCCTCGGCGTGGCTCAGGCCGTCCACGAAGACCAGCACCGCCGCCTCGGCCTGGGCCGGGTCGGCCTCGGCCAGCAGACGCCGCAGGGCCAGGAGCTTCACCGGGTCCACGGCGCTGCCCGAGGGCCGCAGGGCCTCCTCGTGGCGACTCTCCAGGGCCGCCCGCCGCCGCGTGTCTCGCAGGCGGTTCAGGCAGAGGTTCGTCGTTATCCGGTAGAGCCACGTCGTCGTCTGCGCCCGGGCCTCGAGGGTGGGGAGCGCGTCCGCCGCGCGCAGAAAGACCTCCTGCGCGGCCTCCTCGGCGTCCTGCGCCTGCCCCAGGATCTGTTGCGCCCGACGCAGAACGATGGCCCCGTGACGGCTCCAGAGTTCGGCGATGCGCGGATCCATGCGGGCGGCGGGCTCAGCCTCGAACGGGTTTCAGGAACGCGAGGCGCTGGGAAGCGCCGAAGCCGATATCATAGAGAAACCCGAGCAGCGCGAAGTCCGCCTTCGACACGATCGTCTCCACGCGCTCCACGCGGAGGGCGGAGAGGTTGGCGAAGAGCTGCGACACCAGGGCGTGGCCGATGCCGCGGCCCTTGAAGTCCGGGTCGACGCCGATGGTGTCCAGCACGGCCATGCTCTCGGTGCGGCCCGAGTCGCCCACGTCGACGCGCGCCGTCAGGAAGCCCACGAGGTGGCCGTCCTCCCAGGCCGCCAGCGACACACCGACGTCCGACTCGCCCAGGGCGGCGTCCAGCTTGCGCTGCATGTACTGCGTGCGGTCGAGGCCCGTGAGCTTGCGGTCGATGCGGACGATGGCCCCCAGCTCGGCCGGGCTCAGCGTGCGGATGTCCGCCCGGTCGCGCTCCAGGGCGTCGTCGTCGTCGTCGTCGTCGACGACCACGTTGGACACGCGGCCCAGGTGAACCGCGCAGTCGAGGATCTGATTCTCCGCGAGCGAGAAGCCGTGGTGGTCCAGGAACCGCAGCATCGTGTGGTCGTTCCAGGCGGCCGTGGTGCGCAGGGACTCGGCGCCCAGGCGGCGGGCGGCGCCCTCCAGCGCGTCCATCAGCGCGCGGCCGACGCCGTGGCCCTGCGCGTCCCTGTGCACGCCGATGGCCTGCAGGCGCAGCGCCGTGTCGCGCCGGCCGAACTCGCCCGCCAGCAGTCGCGCGAGCACGAACCCCTCGAGGCCGTGGGCGCCGTCCACGCCGTACTGCGCGTGGAGCTCCGGGCGGGCCAGGGCGGCGGCCAGGCGACGCTCGAAGAACTCGGTGCGCGGGCGGCCCATGAGGCCGGCGTCGATGCGCACGGCGGCGTCGAGGTCGTCACGGGTGAGTCGGCGGGCGGTCGTGGGCATGACGGGGCTCCTCGGGGTCGACGGGTGAGTCCGGGCGGCCATCCTCGCCGCGCCGGTGGCCCGTGGCAACGGCAGCGAGCGCCCGACGTGGCCTGGGTCAAGCGCGCACGGGCTGGCGCGGCGCGGCCGACTGCGGCATCCTCCGCGCCGTGCAGCCCCCCGTCGACGAGCCGCAGGACGGCGTCATCAAGTTCGGGGCCGACCACGCGGCCGGCCCCCTCCCCGAGGCCCGCTTCGGCGCGCTGGCCGCGTCGCTCATCGCCTGGCGCGCCATCTTCGCGCACGTGGGCGCCATCGGCCAGGAGGCCGCGCGCTACGGCGGCGTGGGCTTCGGCAACGTCAGCGGCCGGGTCGGGCCGTTCCCCGGCGCGCCGGGCGCCCGCCCCTTCCTGATCACCGGCACGCAGACGGGCGGCCGCGACTGCCTGGCCCTGGCCGACTTCTGCGTGGTCGACCGCTGGCACATCGGCAAGAACCACGTGCACAGCCGCGGCGCGATCCTGCCCTCGAGCGAGTCCATGACCCACGGCGCGCTCTACGACCTCGGGCCCCACATCCGGTTCGTGTTCCACGGCCACTGCCCGGTGCTCTGGCGCAGCGCGCGCGGGCTGCGCCTGCCCACCACGGACCCGCGGGTGCCCTACGGCACGCCGGGCATGGCCACCGAGGTCGCTCGCCTGTACCGCGAGACGCCCCTGGCCGAGCGCCGCGTGCTCGCGATGGGCGGCCACGAGGATGGCATCATCGCCTTCGGCCACACCGCGGAGGAGGCCGGGAACGCCTTCACGGCCGCCCTGGCCGAGGCCTACGCCCAGGCCTACACCGCCGCCGGACGCCTCTGCCGCTGACGTGCGGCCGGGCGGGCCCGCTCAGCGAATGCTGTAGATGAGCACGCGGCCGCGGGCGACGCGGTTGCTGGGCTCGGAGACGAACAGCCGGCGGGTGCCGTTGGCGAGCGGCGCGGAGACGGCGACCACGCGGCCGAAGCTGGTGCCGGCCCCCGCCCAGGTCACCTGCGTGGTGCGGTTGAGCGCGGGATCGTAGATTTCGACGCGCCCCAGCGCGTGACCGCCCATGACCACGGCGTCCTGCGCGGCGGCGGGGCGCGGCAGCGTGGCCAGGCCGACGCCCTGCTCCCCGTTCGGCACGCCGGCGCTCAAGCGGTTGCCGACACCCCCGGCGGTGTCTTCGAGATACACGACGCCGCTGAAGGCGACGGCGTTGAACACCGCCCGGTTGGCGCCGATGGCCAGCACGTTCGCCCCGCCGAAGCGGCCGTTGACCACCGTCCGGCCGAAGGTCGACGACGAGGCGTCCGCGGGCCGCAGCTCCGTGGTCACCGCGCCGGAGACCGGGTGCAGCGCCGCCACGGAGCGGTCGTTGTTGCGCCGGAGCGTCGCCATGATCGTCGCGGCCTGTCCCGCGAACGCACCGTTGACCACGAACACGCGCTCGCCGAGCTTGCGGCCCACGGCGTCCCCGCGGGCGTCCACGAGCACGCGCGGGCTGTCGCCGCGTGCCATCTCGAGCACCAGGACTCGGCCGTGGTCCTCGTTGCCATTGCCGCCGCCGTCCACGTTGTCGAACTGCCAATCGCCGACCACGATGTCGTCGATGGCCGGCGTGGCCCCGATGGCGCCCGCCGCAAGCGTGTCGCCCAGGTGGCGGCCGGCGCTCGCCTCGAACCGCTGCACGAGCGCGCCCGCGGCGTCGAAGAACACGACCTGACCCACACCGCCGCGGCTGGAGACCATCTCGGGACCACCGGCGGCGATGTAGTTGGCGCCGTCGAAGAACCGACCGACCGCGAGCGAGGTGCCGAGCTTGCCGTCGCCGTCCACGTGCCAGAGCTCCGCGCCGTCGCGACCGCTGATCGCCCGCAGCGACAGGCCCGCCGTCGCGTCCACCGGCGCGCCGGCCACGGCGTCCGGGAAGCCGTCGTTGTTCAAGTCCGGCGTGGCGATGAGGGCCTGGCCCAAACCGCGATTGATGGTGCCGGGCGCGGACTCGCCGATGGAGACGACGCAGATCTCGGCGAGATCCTCGTCCACCTGTCCGTCGGCGTCGTCGTCCATGTTGTTGCAGATCTCGACGGGGCCGCAGGGCCCGGCGGCGTCGTCGATCTGGCCGTTGCAGTCGTTGTCCAGACCGTCGCAGACCTCGGGCGGGGTCGGGCCGCACTGGCCGCAGGCGTTGAGCAGCCCCTCGTCCGTCTGGCCGTCGCAGTCGTTGTCGCGGCCGTCGCAGACCTCGGGCGGCACGGGTCCGCAAGCGCCGCAGGCGTTGAGCACCCCTTCGTCGACGTTGCCGTCGCAGTTGTTGTCCGCGCCGTCGCAGACCTCGGGGCCGACGGCGCCGCACGCGCCGCAGGCGTTGAGCAGGCCCTCGTCCGTGCGCCCGTCGCAGTTGTTGTCGACGCCGTCGCAGACCTCGACGGGCACCGGCCCGCAGGCGCCGCAGGCGTTGACCAGGCCCTCGTCGATGCGGCCGTCGCAGTTGTTGTCGATGCCGTCGCAGACCTCGTTGCCGACGGGCCCGCACCCGCCGCAGGCGTTGAGCACGCCCTCGTCCGTCTGGCCGTCACAGTCGTTGTCGACGCCGTCGCAGACCTCACCCGGCACGGGGCCGCAGCCGCCGCAGGCATTCTGGACGCCCTCGTCCGTCTGGCCATCGCAGTCGTTGTCCAGCGTGTCGCAGATCTCCATCGGCACGGGGCCGCACTCGCCGCAAGCGTTGCGGACGTCCTCGTCCACGTTGCCGTCGCAGTCGTCGTCGAGGCCATTGCAGACCTCGTCGGGGACCGCACCGCACAGACCGCAGGCGTTCAGCACGCCGTCGTCCACGATGCCGTTGCAGTCGTCGTCCTGAGTGTTGCAGGTCTCGGGCTCGGGGCCGATGGCGTCGCAGGCGCCGAAGCTGCGGTCCGGGCCGCAGTTCTGGTGCCCTTCGCGGCATCGACCGACGTTCACCCCGCACACGAGCTGCTCACCGGGCTCGCAGCAGTTGGGCACGCCCTCGTCGGCGGCGCCGTCGCAGTCGTTGTCCAGGTCGTCGCAGATCTCGACCCCGGGTGCGCCCGCGGTCGCCCCGCAGCGCAGCGTCAAACCGTCCTCGGCGCACACGAAGCTGCCCTCGCGGCGGCAGGTGCCCTGGCCGTCGGCGCAGGCCTGGCCGAGCTCGGCGAACCCCTCGTCCACGTTGTTGTCGCAGTTGTTGTCCAGCGCGTCGCAGCGCTCCACCGCCCCGGTGTAGCGCCGGGGATCCGTGTCGTCGCAGTCGCCGGCGCAAGCGATCACGCCGTCGCCGTCGAGGTCCAGATCCGACCCGCCCTGCGGACATCGGTCGCAGGCGTCGCCGAGGCCGTCGGCGTCGGCGTCCGCCTGATCACCGTTGGGCACGGCCGGGCAGTTGTCCTCGGGATCCACCGCGCCGTCGCCGTCGGAGTCGATGGGGCCCGCGTCCGGCGGGAGCATCTGACCGCCGGGGCCCGCGTCCCCCGGGGGCGGCGTGTCCCCACCGACGCCCTGGTCTGCGCGGGCGCCGCCCGTATTGCCGCCAGTGCCCCCCTGACCGCCGGGCGTGGGGAAGCCCCCGCTCCCGCCGGGACCCGCGTCGGCGAGTCGTCCGCCCGCGCCGCTGGCGTCGAGGCCCTGCTCCAGCACGTCCGGGTTGGTGCCGGTGCACGCCGAGAAGGCGAGCGTCAGGCCGAGCAGGGCTGCAGATCGGGAGCGACGGATCGGGGCCGGTTTGTGCGTGCGCATCCGCGCAGTTTCGTCGCAGCGCCCGGCTGTTGCAAGATGCGCCCATGCACGACGAATCACCGCTCGGTGCGCCGGACGTTCCGCTCGCGCCGCTCACCACCCTGGGACTCGGCGGGCCCGCGAGCCGCCTGCTGCGCACCTCGGAGCCCGAAGTGCTCGCCCGCGCGCTCGACGCCGCCGCCCTGGCCGAGATGCCCGTGTTCGTGCTCGGTGGCGGCAGCAACCTGCTGGTCTCCGACGCGGGTTTCCCCGGCCTGGTGGTGCAGCTCGCGCCGGGACGCCTTGCGCTGCATGCGGACGGTACCGTCACCGCGGACGCGGGCGTGGCGTGGGAGACCGTGGTGGACGCCGCCGTGGACGCGGGCCTGGCCGGCCTGGAGTGCCTCACGGGCATCCCGGGCACGGTGGGCGCGGCGCCCATCCAGAACATCGGCGCGTACGGGCAGGAGGTCGCGGACGTCCTCACGGGCCTGACGGCCTGGGATCGGGTCGCCGGCCGGATGGTCGAGCTCACCCACGCCGACTGCGACTTCGGCTACCGCGACAGCGGCTTCAAGCGCGCGCCGGACCGCCACGTCGTCCTCTCGGTCACGCTGCGGCTCGTCCCCGGCGGCGCGCCGACGGTGCGATACGACGAGCTGCGACGCCGCGTCTCCGAGCGCGTCGGCAGCGAGCCCACGCTCGCCGAGGTCCGCCGCGAGGTGCGGCACCTGAGGCGCGGCAAGGCGATGCTGCTGGACGCCGAGACGCTCGCCGGCCCCGACGCCCGGAGCGCGGGCTCGTTCTTCACCAACCCCCTGCTGGACGCCGCCGCGGCCGCCGCCCTGCCCGCGGACGCGCCCCGACATGGACAGCCCGACGGCCGGGTCAAGGTGCCCGCCGCCTGGCTCATCGAACAAAGCGGCGTGTCGCGGGGCTTCGCGTTGGGCCCCGCCGCCGTGTCCACGCGCCACACGCTGGCGCTGGTGAACCGCGGCGGCGCCCGGGCCGCGGACCTGCTGCGCCTCGCCGCCTGGGTGCGGCGCGCCGTGCGGCGTCGATTCGGGGTCACGCTCACCCCCGAGCCCGTGTTCCTGGGTTTCCCCGAGGGCGTCGAGGCGACCCTGGACGCGGCCGAGCGCTCGCTCGAGGGCTGAAGCCCGGGCCTCTCTCTGGAATCGGCGCGGACCGGAAAAGATCGCCCCCACCCCCACAGTACACGCAAACACGGCCTGTCGATTGCGTCTCGGAGAGCGAGCGCACTGCGGTGGACCGGGGAAAGCGGAGGTGGAAGGTGCCCACGGCTGCCACGCGTACGAACGACATGAACGAGACCGACGACCCGACCGGGCGCCCCCTGGCCGACGACCGCGCCGTGCGCGCCGCGCTCGCCGACCACTGGACCCGCCTGCGCGGCTCGCAGGGCGACTACGGCCTCGCTCCCGACGCCTTCGAGGCGATGGTGCTCGAGACGATCGGCCGCCGCCTCGCCCGGAGCGGCGAGCGCGCCGGCCTGCCCGTCCTGGAGACGCTCGCGCTCGACGACCTGTATCTGGCCCAGGGCTGCGCCGCCCGGAGCGATGCGGCCTGGCGACGCTTCGAGTCGCAGTACGGCCCCATGCTGGACCGGCTCTCGCTGCTCTTCTCCACCTCGGTCATCGGCGCCGGGGACGCCCGCCAGGAGCTGCTCGTGTCGCTGTTCAGCGGCCGCCGCGGCCAGGGCAGCGCGTTCCAGTCGTACCGTGGCTTCGCCTCGCTCAAGGGCTGGCTGCGGGTCGCGCTCCGGCGCGTGGTGATCGATCTGTATCGCTCCGTGCGGTGGCGTCCCCTGCCCGGTGGCGCCAGCGCGATCGAGCTCGGCCTGCTGCCGGATCCCACGCCGTGTGCCGAGCCGCAGCTCGTGTCCAGCCGCACCGCGCAGGCGCTCGTCGCCATCATGGACGAGGTCGTCGCGGCCCTCCCGGCCCTCGACCGCCGCACGCTCCTGATGGCCCATCGGGACGGCTGCCGCCTCGAGGAGATCGGTCGCGAGCTCGGTGTGCACCTGACCACGGCGCAGCGCCGGCTCGAGCGCATCCGCGAGGACGTCGGCCGGGCCGTGCTGCGTCAGGCCCGGGCGCGGCTGGCGCTGTCGCCGGAGGACGTCTACGCTGTCCGGGACATGATGGCCGACTTCTTCGGGTTCACCGACCCCTCGGGAACGGAGCCCGGCACCTGATTCTGCAAGACCCTCGACGACCGAAGTGAGGCCCGTGATGTCGCCAAGCCAGATCGAGACCGAAGACATGGACGACGAACTGCTCGCCGCCCTCGGCGAGTCGCGCCTCACGGAGATCGAGGAGGAGCAGGCGCTCGAGCGGCTGCGCCGGGACCCGCTGTCCCGCGCCGCGTTCCGGGACCTGTATCCGGCGCGCTTCGCGGCGCTGTTCGGCCACAACGTGGTCGCCCTCCCGAGGCTCGAGGGGACGCCGCCCCCCGAGGCCGTGCCGCCGGTGCTGCCGGAGTTTCAATCCGCCCCCGGGTTGGCCGTCATGCCGCCGATTCGCCCGGCGTGGCGCCTCCTGGGGTTCGGCCTGCTGGCGTCGTTCGCGGTCCTCGCGGCGCTCATCGTCCCGCCGGGGCGGCCCGGCCATACGGGCGCGGTCTACGATCCGGAGCGGACCCGGGGCGGAGAGCCTGTCCGCGGCGTCGAGCGAACCCGGGCCGAGAAGCCGCCGGTGCCTTTGATGGTGGACCTGGGCGAACCCTCGCGGTGGGATGTGCTGCGCGGTCGTCAGCCCTGGGGCGCGGTCGTCGCCGCCGGTGAGGACGGTCGGCCGTTCGTGCTGGCCACCACCACGCGGCCGGGCGGCTGCACCGCCACGCCGGCCACGCTGGCGTGCCTCGACCGCGACTGGTTCTCCGGCCTGGCCGTCGTGGTCTCCACTGGGGCGGCGGACGTCGCGCTCGACGCTCTGGTGACGGGCAGCGCCACCTGGAAGGACTTCGCGGACGCGCTGAAACACGTCTCGACGGAGGAGCCGTGGTCCGTGCACTTCCCCCTCGAATTCACCTCGAATTGACGCCACAGTGATCGGCCGATGTCCGCCGATCTCCGCCCCGCCCTGACCGCCGCCGCGCTGGCCCTCGGCCTCGCCGTGCCCTCGGCCGCCGCTTCGCTCTTCGAGGGTGTCCCCGCGGCCGAGCTACCGCGGAAGATCGACGCCACGCCGGCCGCCGATCTGGTGACCGGCCTGGAGACCCTGAGCGCCGGGCACCCCGCCGCGCCGTGGATCTGCCTGAGGCTCGGGCGCCTGCGGGCGCACGTGCGCGACTTTCGCGGGGCCGCGGCGCTGTTCGCCCGGGGCCTCGCCGGCGCCGACGCGAAACACCCCGCCCGCACCGCGCTGACCGCCGAGCGGGACCGCCTGGCGGCGCGAGACCAGGCCGTCGCCGGGCGCATCGGCGTGCTGCTCCCCGTCTCCGGGCCCTACGCCGGCATCGGCAAGAGCGCCTTCGCCGCCGTGAAGCTGGCCGCGGAGGGGGACGCCACCGCGCCCCGCTTCGAGCTCTTCCTCGAGGACACCGGGGGCGAGGCCGACCGCGCCGCCGCCGCCGTCGAGCGCCTGGTGCTCGAGAAGAAGGTCACCGCGATCATCGGGCCCGTGGGTGTGCTGGAGAGCCAGGCCGCCGCCTTGGCGGCCGAGCGCGCCGAGGTGCCCATCATCACGCTCACCGGCGGCGAGGGCGTGACCGGACTCGGCCCGTTCTCGTTCCGGCATCGGCTGACGCGGGGCGCCTACGCCCGCAGCCTGGCCCGCTACGCGCTCGACCAGATGGGTCTGCGCACCTTCGCCGTGCTCTACCCGGAGAGCGACTACGGGCGCGAGATGCGCGACGCCTTCTGGAAGACCGTCGAACAGGCCGGCGGGGAGGTCAAGGCCGCCGAGGGCTACAGCTTGCGCGCCCCGCAGTTCAACGGGCCGATCAAGCGCCTCGTGGGCCGCGCCCAGCTGGACGCCCGCGCCAAGGACGAGCGCTGGGCCGAGATCAATCGCAAGGCCCGGGACCCGGCGATGCGGGTGCCGCCCATCGTCGACTTCGAGGCCGTGTTCGTCGCGGACACGGCCGACCGGGCGCGCCAGATCCTGCCGTTCCTGGCGTACTGGGACGTCGAGCTGAAGACGCACCCCGAGCAGAGCGCGGCGGACCTGGCCCCCAAATACGGCGGCGACGTGCCCCCCCTGGTGCAGGTGCTCGGCACCAACGCGTTCAACGACCCCGAGTTCGCGCTCCGCGTCGGCGAGCCCGGCCGGAACAGCGTGTTCCTGGACGAGTTCATGGCGGACGCGCCGGCCGCGCGGGACTTCACGGCCCGATTCCAGGCCGCCACGGGCAGCGCGCCGGACACGCTCGCCGCGCACGCCTTCGACGCCGCCCGGATGGCCGCCAAGGCCGGCGAGGGCCTGGCCGACCGGGCCGAGGTGCGGCGCCGGCTGCTCGGGCTCCGCGACTTCCCCGGGGTGGTCGGCAAGTCCCAGTTCAACGGCGACGGCGAGATCGACCTGCGCCTGAACGTGCTCACCATCGGCATCGACGGCACCGTTCAGCCGCGGTTCGAGGAGCAGGGTTACGGCGAGCCGGACGACGCCACGCCCTGAACCGCGTTGGCCACCGACTCGTAGTGGGCGTAGACCATCGTGGACAGCTCTTGCAGGCTCGCGGCCAGGCTGTTCCAGTCGTTGCCCCGGGTCATCAGGCACAGCAGATAGGGCCGGCCCGGGAAGTAGACCACCCCGCAGTCGTGGAGCTGGTTGACCGCCGGCCCGGTCGTGGGCGCGAACCGCCGCTCGCCGAACTTGTGGGCGACCGCGACCGTGGGCGGCACGCCGGCCACGAGCCCCTTCACGAAGCGGACGCGCGAGAGCAGCGTCAGCGCTTTCTCGGACATCTCTGGCCCGAGATAGGCGGCGTTGTACAGGATGCGGAAGAACGAAGCGTACTGCTCCACGGTCATCAGCGGATCGTCCGTGCCCATCGGCGCGGGCACGCCGAGATCGGCGAACGTGCGGATGTAGTCCATCGGCGAGAACTGCGCGCCCACGGCCTCCATCGCCAGGTTGTCCGACTCGACGACCATCTGCTCGATGAGGGCCCAGAGCGCGTACTTCTGGCCCGTCTGCAGCCGGTGTTCCGGCACGATGTTCTGGGTGACGGCCGCCGGGCGTTCGACGTTGAACGTCACGGAGCGGTCGAGCAGCCCCGAGTCCCGCTCCGCCGCGCGCAGCGCCATGATCAGGATGGGCACCTTGAGCAGGCTCGCCGGGCTGAAGCCCTCGCCCTCGTTGATGCCGAGGACCTCGGTGCTGTTCAGGTCGCGCAGGTAGATCGAGATGTGCGTCGCGGCGCCGGCGGCGATGTCCCGCGTCACGGCGGCGGCGAGCTCATCGTGCAGCCTGCGGAAGCGGAGCGCGTCGGAGTTGGCGGCGACGTCGCACTCGAGCAGGGGTCGCACGAAGGCGTAGCCGCCCATGCGGGTGGTCGTCCCGGAGGTCGGCGCGGGCGCGGGCGCACCGGGGGCGCGGAGCGCCCACCCCAAAGCACCGCCGACGAGCAGGCACAGCCCGCTCAGCGCGACGAGGAAGGTCGGACGGAGCGCGGGGTGGGCCATCAGCGCTGCCTCCGCGAACCTTGACTCAATTTGCCACACTCAGGCACAGACCGGACCTTTTCCGACACCATTCGCCGCGTTTCTCGGGCCACATGGCCCACTCCTAGGCTTCGCCCCAAGGTCCATGCAAGAAGTGTGGCTGGTATTTTTCAATCCCAGCGGAACGCGAAGATCGTCCCCACGACTCGGCCGGGTGCACCCCGGACCGGCCCGACCGGCCGAGAGGCCCGGGGCGCGGCCCGATGCGCTCAAGGGTCCAACCGGAACGGCCGGACGTGGAGCAGCGCCCGCACCGCGGCGTCCGGGCCGCGCCCGCGGAACGCGTACTGCTTCACGTGCACCCGGACGAGCGCCGCGCGGCGGTACACCAGCAGGTGGGCGTCGGGGGTGTCCGGGCACTTCGACAGCGCCGAATCCCCTTGCCCCGTGCGGAGTTGCGCCTCGACCTCGTCGAAGGCGCTGCCATAGAGGACCTCGGCGAAGTCGCGCGGCGGACCCCGATAGCCGGCGACGTGCCAGCCCTCGACGAACCCGGGCGAGCTCCGCCCGTGGCGGTCGGTCCCGTGCGCCCGCACCGTGGGCACGTTGAAGCCTTCGGTGCTGCGGAAGAGACAGCGCCGCGGCTCCACGCCGAGCGCCCGCACGTCCGAGAGCAGCGCCGCCCAGGCGCTCAGAAGATCCGGCCGTCCCATGGCTGCCACGTGCTGCAAAGGGCCGTGTCCGCGTGGAACACGAGCTCGTGAAGGGGTGCATCGGCGTCGCGGCGCGCCTCGATCGCGGCGAGATCCGCGCCCTCGAAACAGACGTCCATGGGGCCGGCGGGGCCGTCGTACGCGTAGACCTCGACGGCGTAGTAGTAGCCGACGACGTGCCGCACGAACCGGAAGTGCGGGTGCCCCGGCCGGTCGGACGTCGACGGCCGGAGCGCCTCGAGCAGCGGCCGCAGCCCCACCGCGGCGGTGTCCGTGAAGCGCGTCACGCCGTTCGGCGCCGTCGTCCGCGGGTCGTAGCGCATGAGCTGCCGGAACACGACGTTGTCGACCCCGAGCCCGGCCGCCCAGGCCAGGTAGCGCTCGCAGGCGGCCAGGTCGTCCACCACACCGGCGAGCAGCACACACGACAGGCGCGGTCGCATGCCCGCGTCCCGGGCCCGCGCGACGATGCGCCGCAGGTCGGCCTCGGTCTGGGGCGGGTCGATGCGCATCACGCGCTGGTTCACCTCGGCGTCCCAGTGCGCGCGGCTGATGTTCAGGTGGGCCAGCGACGCGGCGACGAGCGCGTCCAGGACGTCCCCCCCGCCGGGCAGCGGCCGCAGCAGCCCGCTGGCGTTCGTCGTGATCGTGCGTTTGCGCAGGCCGTGCGCGGCGATGCGCGCCAGGATCCCCGGCAGGCGCGGGTCCAGGCTCGGCTCGCCGCCGGTGATCGAGAGCGTCGGATCGAGGGGGCGGGTCAGGGCCAGAACGGCGTCCAGGCGTTCGAAGTAGCGCGCGTCGTCCGGCTCCACGCGCTTCTGAAGCGACAGCGCCGTGCCCCGGCTCGCCGGCCGGAGCTCCTCCACGCAGAAGGGGCAGCGCGCGTTGCACACCTGCCCGGAGTACACGGACAGGTTCACGTTCCGGTAGACGCTCCACCTGCGCTCGCCCACGACGAACGGCACCGCCCCCCCGCCGGTCGTCGTGCGCTCCAGGTCGAACGCCGCGAAGGGGTCCATCCGGAACGCCGGCTGAAATCGCGTGAGGTCAGGGTTCAAGGGGCGCATCCCGGCCCGGATGGGCCACGAAGGGTCGCGGTTTGACGCCCGGCGCGCGGAAGGGGTCGCGCTCGAAGTGCGCGTCGAGCCGCATCCCCTCGCCCGCCACGGCCCGCAGGCGGGCGGCGAGGGCCTCGAGCGCACGGGGCTCCAGGGGCGCCGCGCCGTGGTAGCGCAGCCGCAGGCGCCCCGGGCCCAACTCGGTCAGCTCGAAGTCGCGCACGGGCAGGCGCCCCAGGCTCGGCCCCAACCCCGCGGGGTTCCAGGCGCCGCCGTCGGGCCGTCGAAACACCACGGCCGTGCGCCCCTCCAGCGCGCGGAGGCGCGGAGTGTGCAGCCCGCACGCGCAGTCCACGACCTCGGGGTCGACCCGGCCGCGGTCGCCCACGGCGTAGCGCAGCAGCGGCAGGGCGTCGTTGCGCAGGTCCGTGAGCAGCAGCGCCTCGCCCGTGTCCGGGGCGGGCACGGCGTCCAGGTGCACGAAGGGCGTCAGCACATGCCAGCCGTGCCCCGCCGGGCAGCGCAGCGCCAGGGGGCCCGTCTCCGCGGCGCTGTAGTACTCGACTACGGGGCAGCCCAGGTGCCGCACCAGGTCGGCGTGCAGGCGCTCGGGCAGCGCGAACGCGCTCGACAGCACCAGGTCCGGGCGCACGTCCGTCTCCAGCAGCGCGGCGAGCGAGTCCGGATCCCCCGTCACGACCTGAGGCCGCAGCCGCCGCAGCCGCGACCGCCACTCCGGGCGCCCCACCGTGAGCTTCTCGAAGCGCAGCCCGCCGCACAGGGGCAGCAGCGCCCCGTACTCCGGGGAGTGCCCGAGCGCGTCCAGCAGCGCATAGCCCCGCCCCGGCCGGAGCGCCGGCAGCCGCAGCCACCGCCGCACGAGCGACACCACCGGGAACATGCCGTGATACGCCGCCCCGCTCATGCGGAACCGCACCGGCTGCCCCGTGCTGCCGCTCGTCAGCCCCTCGTAGACGTCGTCGGGGGTGGCGCGCAGCGCGGGCGGCAGCGGGTGCGGCGTGAGCGCGTCCAGGTGCGTCTGCAGATCCGCCCGCGTCATCGGGGGCAGCGCGTCCCACCGCCCCGGCTCGGCGAGCTGATGCCGCCCCCAGCCCAGCGCGCGGAACCGGGCCTGCCAGAAGGGTACGCGGTCGAAACACAGCGTCAGCCGGTCCAGCCGCGCTCGGCGGGCCGCCTCCAGCGCCGCGCGCCCGCCCGCCGGCGTGCAGAGCGCGGACAGCGCCCGCGTCCAGGCGGCCAGCGTCGGCCCGAACGCCACGACCTGGTGCAGATAGCGTTTGCGGACCCGCGGCGCGAAGGGGTGGGCCGGCCCGGGTGAGGTCAAGGCAGGCGGCAGATCGAGGGGTACGGCTCCGTGCAGTCGTTGTCGTTCCACAGACCGCCGAGCGACGCGTCCAGCACGGCGCAGTTCTGGTCGCGACCGCCGTTGGGCCGGCCCGGCGCCCAGGGCGGCATGTCGATGACCCGCGACTCCTGCGTGATCCAGCGGTCCTCGCCGTCGCCGTCGTTGGCGCCGATCCACCACGAATCCGCCAGCATCGCCATCGGGTCCGCCGCCTGGAGCGAGGCGCGCAGGTTCACGATGCTCTCCGTCAGGAACACGCGCTCGGCCTCGGCCTCGGGCACGGCCATCACGCCGCCCTCGCGGGTGCAGCCCAGGTACGCGTCGAACCACGAGGTCTCCGAGGGGCACAGCAGGAAGTTCGCGCCGTTCAGCGAGACCGCCGTGCAGCGGGTGCACGTCTCGCCGTCGTCGATCAGGCCGTTGCAGTCGTCGTCGCGCTGATTGCACGTGTCCGGCTTGCCCGGGTAGACCTCGCGGTTCAGGTCGTCGCAGTCCGTGCAGCGGCCGAAGCCGTCGCGGTCCAGGTCCTCGCCCGGCTCGCCGGCCTCGCAGTCCACCTGCTCCGTGACCAGCTTGCTCATGTGTTCGTAGCGCTGCGCGAAGAAGGTCCGCAGGCTCTCGACCGCGGCCGGGTGGTCCGAGTACGGGAACGGCAGGTTCGGATCGTCCATCACGGCGGCGCGGATCTGGTCGTCCCAGGCGGCCACGCGGCGCTCGAACTCGTCCGGCACGTAGTAGGGCAGCATGGCCGAGACCGTCGCGCTGAAGGCGTCGCGCCACTCGGGGTTGGCCATCACGAGCGCCACCTGCGGCTGCTGACCCCAGCCGGAGCTGAACACGTCCTGGAACGGGTTGCCCTGCACCACCGGCACGCCGTCGAAGGTGATGTCCAGGTCGTAGGGGATCCACGTGAAGCCCTTCCCGGGCTCGTCGTAGATGTAATAGTTGTGATTGCAGCACCAGTAGCCGTCGTAGCTCGGCAACATGGCCTCGCCGGCCCAGGCCTTCAACACACCCTCGCGGTTGACCAGCGAGCCGAAGGTCGCGAGGTCCGTGGCCGCCCACAGCGCGTCGCGCCGCGAGACGTCCGCCTCGCCCTCGTTCGTCTTGAGCTCGTAGCCGTACTTGTAGAGGTTCCCCTCGTCGTCCTCGAAGTTGCGCTGCAGGAACTCCTTGTCGATGTGTTCCTTGTTCACGTAGACGCCGTACAGCGAGCCGTTCATGACGAGCTTGGCGTTGTTGGCGCAGGACGCGGGCACGTTCGACTCGCGCAGGAACGCCAGGGCCACGCGTTCGCGCAGCAGCGAAGGGTCGTACCAGGGCGCGTCCAGGGAGATCTTGCGGACGCCGTGGAACCGGCCCTCGTCGTTGACCTCCTTGAAGCTGATCACGAACTGCATCTTGGGCGGCGTCCAGGAGAAGTACGGGTTCCCCTTCAGCCGGATCATCGCGTCCGTGTAGACCTCGTCGCGGTACTTGAAGCTCTTGAGCGGGTGGTAGGGCTTGGGGCTGAGGCCCTGCGCCTCGCGGGCCGAGGGGTCGGCGAACTCGGCCTGCAGCGCGGCCCACTCGGCGTCGTCGATCTCGACCTCGAAGGTCGGGAAGATGCCCTGCGCGTAGATGTCCGGGCAGTTGTCCACGAACTCGCGCAACTGCATGTCCGGGGGCAGCGGGCCGGCGTCGGGGATGATCTGGCCGGTCGCGTCCGCCACGTTGAGCACGTAGGCGTCCTTGCAGGGCGGATCGGCGCAGACCGAGGCGTCGCGGGGCGTCGCGTCCATGTTCACGGCGGCGTCCGCCGCGGGCGCGGCGTCGTTCACCGGGGCCGGGGTGTCACCGCCCCCGCCCGAATCCCCACCACAGGCCGGAACACCGGCCGACACCAGCAACGCGACGGACAGAAGGGCGGCATGATTACGCATCCCCTGAACATAGCGCGGCGAAGGCGTGACGGGCAGGTGAAGAAATTTGCGCCCGCTACTCGCGGCGCCCGGAGGCGTAGGCGTCGGCCGCGGCCTTCCGGCGGGCGCGCTCCTCGTCGAGCAGCTTCTGCTGCACCGCCTGGACCTCTTCGTCGATGGCCGCGGCCTCCAGGCTCGCCACGATGCGCCGGTAGTCCAGGGACACCAGCCGCGTGAGGCTGTGCGCGGGCGTCTCCTGCGGCACGGGCAGACCCAGGAACCAGCACCAGCGCCGCAGGAGCTCCTCGCGCCGCTCGCCGGGGGCGTTGAGCACGGCCGGCGTCAGGACGTCCGCGAAGTCGGAGAAACATACGAACAGCGAGGCCTCCAGCGCCTCGACCGGGGTCGGGGTGTCTCCGAGGGCCGCCCGCGCCGCGGTGGTCACGCGCTCCACGCCGTACTCCGCCAGCGCCCGGAG
The DNA here is from genome assembly GCA_903847385.1 of uncultured Myxococcales bacterium. Taxonomy (GTDB): domain Bacteria; phylum Myxococcota_A; class Bradymonadia; order UBA7976; family UBA1532; genus CAINDO01. Next base: position 10,734 of record CAINDO010000263.1, on the reverse strand, counting down.
CGGCGGCGCGGCGAGCTTGGGGGCGAGCCAGGCGAGCAGGGTCTGCGTCTCGCCCCCGAAGCGCGCGGCGGCGGCGTTCAGCGCCCGCGCCTCGTCGCCGCCCACGGGCCAGCCCAGCGCGCGGCAGAGATCGTCGCCCAGGCGCGCCGGGGCGCAGGCGGCGTGGGTCGTCAGGGCCGTCAGGGCGGCGCCCCAGGCCGGCGTGGGGCCGCTCCCCTCGGGCGCGGGCAGGCGGGCGAACTCGCCGAAGCGGCCCCGCCAGGCCGGGGCCAGGTCGAGGCTCTTGCCCGTCTGCACCACGTAGCCGCGTCCGATCAGTCGGTCGACGTGCGGGAGCAGCTTTTGCTTCGGCGACCGCTCCAGCGTGGCGCGGAGCACGTCCCGCAGCATCGGGCCCGCCGCGGCCAGGCAGCGCAGGATGTCCGCCTCGACGGGTGCGTCCAGCTCGAGCCCCAGGGCCGCGAGCTCGGCGTCGAACGCGGGCCCGGCGACGGGCACGCCGCCCGGGCGCAGGACGTCGAGCAGCCGCTGAAACAGCGTGGGCGCGGTCATGGTCCGAGATCCTTGCCCGAGGCGATCAGCACGTTGGCGCTGCGCGCGGCCTCCATCAGCCGCATCTGCTTGCGCATGGCCCGCTCCTGCGCCTTCAGCGCCCGCACGTCCAGGCGCTCGGCGACGAGCGCGGACTGCTTCGCCGACTCGATCGCGCCGCCCACCTGGACGGCCGCCCCGCAGGCCCGCGCCACCGCCCGCAGCAGGGCCTCGCGCCGCGCCGGCTCGGCGGTCAGCTCCGCCGCCGGCAGCAGCCGCTGAAAGTCCCGCGCCACACCGCCGAAGGGCCCGCCGACCCCCAGCGCGGGCTGTGCCTGCACGGCCGATACGGCGATGGCCTCCAGCGAGGGCGCCCGCGTCGCTGCATCGAGCAGCATCGCCAACAGGTGCCGCCCGTTCGGGCTGAGCGCCGCGACCGGGTACACGGCCTGCCACGGGCGCACGTCCGGCGGCGCGGCGACGCGGAAGCGCCAGAAGTCCGCATGCCGGGCCACGATGGCGCGGGCCGAGGGCGCGGTGGCCACGGCCCCGGCGGCGCCGGAGAGCGCGAGCAGGGCCTCGTCGAGGTTCAGCGGGGTCACGCGTCGAGTTACGCCGATCCGTGGCGCCGGATCAATGGGCCGCCGCCGTCGCCATCGCGCGCAAGCGCTCGGCGAGGGCCGGGGCGCCGTTCTCGGCGCACACGGCCGCGGCCGCTCGCAACGACTCGGCATCCGGACGCTCGGAGAGCGCCGCCCGCAGCACGCCGACCCGCACCGCCGCCGGCAGGTCCAGCGCCTCGAGGCGGATCAGGTTGCGGCGCAGGAGCGCGTGCTCCGGGCGGAGCGCCGCCGCCGCGCGCAGGTGGTCGAGCGCGCCCGCCCGGTCCCCCGCCTCGGCCAGCGTCGCGCCCAGGTTCTGGTGCGCGGTGAAGCTCGAGGGCTCGGCGTCCAGCTCGGCGCTCCAGAGGGTCGCCTCCGTGCGCCAGTCCGCGGCGCGCACCGGCGTCAGGACGAGGCAGAGCGCGGGCGCCAGCGCGAACCCGCGGCGCCAGCGTTCGGGCACCCGGGCCGCGGCGCAGGCCAGCAACAGCCCCGCCCCCGCCAGGGGCAGATACAGGTATCGCGGCGCCACCAGGGTGCTCAGGGGCAGCACGTGCAGGACGGGCAGCAGACACGCCCCGACCCAGACACAGCCCAGGCGCACGAGCGCCGTCCCGCGCAGCGTGCCCGCCGCCAGCGCGAGCAGCAGCCCCGCGCCCAGCAGCGTGTCCAGGCCCGGCGAGGCCACGCCCGGCAGCGCGTACACGGCCCGCAGGTCCAGCGGTGCCAGGGCGAGCCGCACATAGAACCCCGCCAGCGAGGGCACCGCCACCGGCACGTCCCCCGCCCCGAAGAACAGTCGCCCCGGCGTCGGCACACCCGAACTCGCCCGCGCCGCGAGCAGCGCGACCGCCACCGCGCCGAGCACGGCCCCGCCCCGCCACCGGGCGCGCGCGTCGGGGGCCACCAGCAGCGCCACCGGCAGGAGCCCGAGCGCGACCTCCTTCGACCCCAGCGCCAGCAGGAACGCCACGCCCGCGCCGGCCAGCGCCCGGGGCGTGCCCCGGTGCAAACCGTGCAGCGCCGCCAGCCCGAAGAACGCCGCCAACAGATCCGTGCGCCCGGACACGAAATCCACGGCCTCCGTCTGCGCGGGGTGCAGGCCGAAGATCGCCGCCGCCAGGGCCGCGCCCCAGGCCCCCAGGCCCAACCGCCGCAGCAGACCGAAGAGCATCGCGACGCTGCCCAGGTGCAGCGCCAGGTTCGTCAGGCGGAACGCCAGCGGGGCCCCGTCCGTGATCTGCCAGGTCAGCGCGTTGAGCAGCACGGGGACCGGCCGCAGGTAGCCGCCGCCCGCCGCCCCCCCCTGCCCCGGGAAGAAGTCCGAGAGCGCCGCCGGCAGCGCCGTGTCGAGGCGGTGCAGGTCGGGGCGGTCGCGCAGCAGGGGCAGGTCGTCCCACACGAAACCGCCGTTGAGCGCGGGCAGGTGCGCGAGCAGCACCAGCAGCAGCAGCGCGGGCAGGAGGCCCCGGGGCGCGGGGGTCTCGGTCGGGGTCGGGGCCGGATTCATCGGCCCCGAGCCTGCCACGACGCCGCCGGCTTGGGGCGCGGAATCCGCCGTGTTAGCGTGCCCCCATGGACACCGACGCGTTGAACTGGGGCCCCGGCCTCACCGCCACCCTCGTGGGTCTGGGCATCTTCCTGTACGGCGAGCGCCGCGAGCAGCGTGGCCTCGTGTGGATCGGCAAACCCCTGGCATCCCTGGGCTTTCTGGCGCTCGCCCTCGGCGTCGGCGCCCTGGCCAGCCCCGTGGGTCAGGCCATCTTCGCGGCGCTGGTGCTGTCCCTGATCGGCGACATCCTGCTCATCCCGGCGGACAAGCGCATCTTTCTGGCCGGCCTGGGCAGCTTCCTCCTGGGGCACGTGGGCTTCGCCGTGGCGTTCCTGATGCGCGGCGTGTCCTGGAGCGCCGTGGGGGCCGCCACCGTGGCCATCCTGCCCGTGGGCGTGCTCGTGGGCCGTTGGCTCCTGCCCCACGTGGAGCGCGCCATGAAGCTCCCCGTGCTGGCCTACATGGGCGTCATCTCGGCGATGGTCGCACTTTCGTTCGGCACCGCGTTCCGCGATGGCGCGGCCGCGCTGGCCTGGATGTGGCCCGCCGCCGCGGTGATGTTCTTCGTCTCGGATCTGTCCGTCGCGCGCGACCGATTCGTGGCGCCGGGCTTCGACAATCGCGTGTGGGGCCTGCCGCTCTACTACGGCGCTCAGGTGTGGTTCGCGTTCCTGGCCGCGGCCCCCTGAGGCGACCGAGCCCGAACGGTCAGCGCGCGGCCTCGGCCCCGCCGCCGCCGCTCTCGGGCAGGTCCACCGTGCGCACCTCGCGGCCCGTGAGCCACGCGTCCACGATGGACACGAGCCACGTCGCGCCGCCGCCGATCAGCGCGTAGTTCACGCGATCGTAGTGTTCATCGGCATCCTGCCGGCGGGACACGGTGTCCGGTGTGTTCCGGTGGTACTCGTCCTCGGCGGACTTGGCCAGGACCACGGACGCGATGGCCGTGGCCGCCGCGCCGCCGAACAGCGCCATGTAGGTGATGCCGCGCGCCGTGTCGCCGTTGTAGACCTGCCCCCAGCCGGGCACGGCGGTGGAGCGCAGCGCGGCGCCGCCGGGCGTGCGGATCTCCACCAGCTCCTCGCTCAGCGCGATGAGCCCCTCGCGGGAGATGTTCTGGTCCGTGGCGGCCAGCACCTGGCCGGTCTCGGCGTCGACGAGGCGCGCCGTGAGCACGTAGCTCGGCCCGGCCGTGGCGATGCTGCCGAGCACCACCTGGTTGGCGCCCAGGAGTTTGCCCACGCTGGCGGCGCCCTGGGGCGAGACCTCGCCGCGCTCGCTGCGCTGCACCTCGCCGACCACCGCGTCGAGCCGCGAACGCTCGACCTGAAGGATGCCCGGCCGGCTCGCCAGGCGCGAGGCCAGCAGCTCCGAGCTCAGGCGGCCGAGCTCCTTCGTTTTCGCCTCGGCGTCGAGCGTCTCGAAGGGCAGCACGGCCAGGCGGCGGTAGTGGGCGGCGTCCGCCGTGAGTTTCGTCGCCAGCGCATCGGACAGCGCCTGCACGCCGGCCTGGACACTGCCCGAAGCGGCGGGCTCGGCGGCCAGGACCACCACGGGCACGCTCAACGCGACGACGGCGGCGGCCAGGGACTGCATGAAACCGGACATGGGCGATTCTCCTGGGGAGCGAACGGGGCAGGCCGGGCCGTCAAGGCGTCCTCGATCCGGAATCGGCCACGGGGAAGAGGATCTTGACCAGATCCCGCGCCACCGCGGGCAAATCGGACCAGCCGCCCACCGTCACCACCCGCGCCCCGGCGTCCCGCAGGCGCGACACCTCGGGCGCCGTCGGGGGCACCTGGAGCAGCAGCACCAGCGAGTTCGGGGTCTGGGTGGCGACCGCGAGCGCGGCCGTCACCAGCTCAGGCGACGTGAAGCCGGGCATCACGACATCGGAGTACAGAAAATTCGAAAGGAAGTCCGAGTCGCTGATCACGACGCGGTGGATCGCCGCCGCCCGGCGCCAGCGCCCGTGGCTCGTATACACCACGTCCCAGGGAAACCGCGTGCCGCCGCCCACGTAGGTCAGAAGCCCGGCGTGCGCGTGCCGCTCGCTGGTCACGAAGTCCGGCATCGCCCGGTGCGTGTGGCTGTAGCTGACGACCCGCACGCGGCCGCCATTCTGCAGCGCGGCGTCCGCCAGGATGAAACCCGCCAGGATGGCGAAGTTGAAGTGTTGCACCGGGTCGGGCATCGAGCCCGAGCAGTCCACGTAGATCTCGATCCAGGGCGACGCGCGCTCGCCCGGGCGGGGGTCCTCGACCAGCCACGTGCGCTTCTCCAGGTTCAGGCCGGGCACCGGCCGCCCGCTGCGCGCGAGCGTGGAGAGCCAGTCGATCTCCTCGAGGCGGTCGCCGAAGTCCCAGGGCTCCGTGGGGCCCGGCGTGTCCGACTCGCCGGCCACCAGGCTGCGCGGGATGTCCAGCGTGACGCGCCGGGCCATGCGCCGGTAGGCGGCCAGCGCCACCTCGACGGGCGGACACAGGCCCTGCATCACATCCTGCAGCGTGCGGACCGGGTCGCCCTCGCCCACCCCCGGCTGCCCGGACGGGCCGCCGCGCCCCGAGGCCCGCGGGCCGCCCGCGGCCTTCTTCGGGGGACCGACAGCGTCGCCGCGCCGCCACCGCCGCGCCTCGGCCTCCCCCGGCGCGGGCTGGAACACACGGCGCGCGTCGTCCGGCGAGAGCGTGCCCCCGAAGGGCCGCCCGCCCTCGAGCGACGCTTTGCAGCCGGACTCCGCCGGCGCGCTCGCCCACAGCGGCTGCAGGTCGAACAGGAACCGCGTGATCTGCAGGCAGCGGTTCCCGCCGTTGCCGCGAATGTGTTGAAACGCCGCGCCGGCCGCCACGCGCCAGTCCGGGCGCAGCTCGATCAGGCGGGCGTCCGTGCGCGGCCCGACGAGTGTGTTGCGCGGCAGGTACCAGCCCTCTTCGTACAGCCCCATGTACCAACCGAAGAGGGGGTCCGGCGCCACGGCGGGGTCGGGCGACTCCGCCGACAGGTGCCGGTAGAGCGCCACGAACGCGTCCTGGTAGTGCGGCTTGAGGTCCGTGTTGATGAGCAGGTCGAAGACCAGGTTCAGCAGAAAGTCCCACCGCCCGGCCTGCACGAGCGGGATCTGGCCGGGCACGCCCCAGAGCGTCGACAGGTCGATGAGCTCCTCGCGCAGAAAACGCGTGAGCCGGTAGGCCTCGAGCAGGGTGTTCGGGTAGCGGATGTGATGGCCGACCTCGTGGGCGCACAGGGCCTCGAGGCACGCTTCCAGGCCGTGGTGCTTCAGCAGGCCGAAGTCCACCCAGGTCTGGCGGGTCTGAAGGTCGATGCAGGCGACGACGCCGGGTTGTTTCGCCGGCAACGGACGCTTCAGCTCGACGGCCAGGCTCCACTGGGCGCGGGCGGCGTGCCAGCGGTCGTCCAGGTCCTCGGGCGGCTCGACGGGGGGCGACGGCGGCGGGGCCGGGGGCGTCACCGCGGCGGGCTTCCGCCGGCGGGCCCGGCTCATGCCCCGCACCGCCCCAGCGTGACCTGCGCCGAGGCGGCGTCCACCAGCAACACGTCGCCGGCCTCGTTGGCGGCGAGCGCGGCGGGCGCGACGAGGGGCAGCGACTCCGCCAGACACAGCGCCTGCGCGGCCCCCGGCGGCCGCCACATGAGCCGCCGCCCGTCCAGAGACAGCCGCCCGCCGGCCAGATCGAGCGTCGTCGTCGCCTCGGCGGGCGCGCCCGGCGACACGCCCAGGAGCGTCAGGCCGCCCGAGTCGGCCAGCAACACACCGACGCCCGCGGTGCTGCCCACGCGGAACGCCCGGGCCTCGGCGGCCACGGCCGTGTCCGGCAGGAACGCCGGCTCCACGGCCGCGAAGTCGAAGCGCGCGACGGGGGTGTAGGTGCGCCACGCCGCCGGCGGCGTGACCGACAGGGCCAACAGACCCGCCTGCACCATGGCCCGCTCCAGCGCCGCACGCCAGGCCGGCGCGAGCGCACCCGGCGCCCCCGCCAGGCCGGCCATCAGCCGATTGCCCGTGGCCCGAAGCGGCCCGGAGAGCTGCTCCCCCAGGTTGAACAGCGCCGCCACGCAGGGCAGGCGCTCCACCGCCGGCATCGCCGGCAGGGCCGCGGGCACCAGCACGAGCCACAGCAGCGGAAAGTAGCGGTCCGGGTAGTCGTCGTTCTCGCGCCAGGCGTCCGTCGACACGCCGAAGCGCCGCGCCGACACGGACGCCAGCATCAGCCGCCAGACCTCGGCGCACAGCGCATCCGGGGACTCACCGTCCGCGCTCAGGGACGCGTGGAGCGGCGCGAGGCCGTGGTCGAGCAGGTAGCCGGCGATCTCCGGCCGCACGGCGCTGCTCTGCCGCTCCCCGGAGAGCAGCGTCTCGTGCAGGGCGGCCAGCAGCGCGGGCGACGGCGCCAGTGCAGGTCCCGCCATCACGCGTCCTTCGACTGCGCCAGCCAGCGCAGGTAGTTCTGGTAGCGCATGTACACATACTTGAGGCGGATGAGATCCTCGTACACCGGCGCCGAGAGCTCGCCGCCGGCGCAGAGCTCGGCGATGGCCTTCTCCACGGCCCGCATGCGGGTCATCGCCTCCTTCTGGCTCACGCCCTCCAGGCCGGCCTCGAGCTCGACCAGCAACGCCTGACCCGGGTTCTTGCGGTCGCGATCGGCGCGGTCGTACTGCGTCATCGACAGATCCCACATCTGTCGGATCCAGGCGACCTTGTCGCGCAGCAGCCCCTGCCCCGTCGGCTCCTGGAAGAAGTCGCCGCGGCGGTTGGCCTCGAGCTTCTCATGGAGCGTGAAGGGCAGGATCTGGCGCACGTCCTCGACGCTGACCTCGGGCGCGCCGCGGAAGAAGGCCATGGCCTTGGCGAAGGTCATGGCCGTGAGATACGAGCGCACCGACAGGCCGCCCGTCGTCTGCGCGCAGGCGTGGGCGTGTTTGTCCAGCGGGCAGTCCTCGTTGCAGACCTGGTGCAGCGGGATGCCGGCGAGCTTCAGCGTGTCTTTCGACTTGGCCTCGAAGTCCGGCGACGCGCGCTGACAGAAGTCCAGGCTGCCCACGAAGAACTCCAGGCGACGCAACGCCGCAGGGCTCATCGGCACCGCGCGGATGCGCTTGACGAGCGCGTCCTGCTCTTCTTCGGTGAAGACGATGTCCGCGGGCACGGCGTCCGCCGGATCGCGGTTGGACTCCACGCGCGCCAGCAACCGGTCGAGAAAGCGGCTGTTGAAGGGCATCGACCGGATCGTCACGTCGATGCGATCCTTGAGCGCCTCGATGACCTGGAACGTGCCGCCGCCCTGGTCGTCGTTCGCGGTGAGGAACCAGGCGCCGCGCCGGGCGTCGATGGTCTGACCCATCATCTCGGCGTAGCCCTCGGCCATGAGCGAGAGCAGGGCCGACTGCGTGCGCGTGGGGATGCGGTTGTATTCGTCGACGATCTTCACCCGCATGGTGAGCCACTCGCGCCACTGGATGTCGATGTCGCTCTGCTTCTCGGCGCGCAACAGATCCGCCGGCAGCGGGTTGCCCAGCATGTCCGCGATGGTGAGCTGCGGGTGGCCGTGCAGCACGGCGCGCTCGATCTCGGCGCGGGTGTGACCGGCCAGCAGCGCCATGAGCATGGCCGTGGCCGTCTTGCCGCGGCCGGGCCCGCCCACGAGCAGCGCGCGCCGCCCCGTGGCGAAGGTCAACAGCGGCAGCAACACATAGCTGGTGAATGCCGCGCCCTGCGGCAGCTTGAACACATCGCCGTTGGGGAAGCTGAAGCTGCGCCCCTGCCCCTCCTCGAAGGTCACGTCGTAGTACGGCACGATGACGGCGTTGTTGACGATCCAGAAGTAGGCCTGCCGCAGCTTGTCGGCGAGGCCCGGCCCGTCGCGGCCGGACAGGTGCAGCGTCAGGTCGTCCGCGACCTGCGCGCGCCCGCGGACGAGATCCAGGAAGGTCAGCTTGCTTTTGCCGGACGCGGACTCGGACACGGGCACTCCTGGCGGGTGGCGGGCGGATCGACCTCAGCGCAGCGCGGCCACGAGCCGGCGCCGCTCGTCGGCCTCCAGCAGGTGCAGCGGGCGATTCAACAGCGCGCGGAGCGGGGCCGGCAGCGCGGCGGCGCGAGGCTCGGACCGGGCGGCGTCCACCGCCGCGGCGTCGGCGTCGTAGGCGACCATGGCGGCGCGGGCCTGCGCGACGCGGGCCGCGAGATCGGGCACCGCCGTCGTCAGCCGCCGCCGAGCGGTGCGGGCGGTGCGACAGCCCGTGACCACGCCGGCGCACTCGGCGTCGGGCACGTACACGGCGTCCTCCGCGCCCAGGGGCACGACGGCGCAGGTGTACCAGCCCTCGATGTCGTGGGGCACGGGCTCGAAGCGATCGGCGTCCAGCACGGCCAGGGCGCCGAAGCTGCGCACGTCGGGCCAGTCCCAGAGGCGGTGGTCGCCCAGGAACACGCGCGGGGCGTCCGCGTGGTGCAGCGTGGGCCGCTCGCCCCCGAGGACCTTCAGCAGGGCCAGGGGGCCGGGGAATCGCAGCAGGGTTCGGGAGGCGCGCGGCGTCGTGGCCATGCGCGAGACAGTACGCCAGGTGTCGGCCGGGGCGAAGCCGGTTCGACGCGCGACGCGCTCCCGAGTGGCGTCACATCGGGCAGGCGTTGCAGCTGCCGTAGGTCTCGTCCAGGGTCAGCGGCGCGGCGATCTCGACCTGGCGATTGGCATAGCCCATCAGGTCCGTGGCCGTGGCGCACATGCCGCCGGCGACCATGTCGTCGACCAGGTCCTCCTGGAAGCCCCAGTTGTTGACCATGTACTTGTACTCGAGCATGCCGGCGGCAAAGTTGTAGGTCCCCTCCCAGATGCCGTCGCCGTCGGCGTCCAGCAGGTCGAAGCCAGCGGCGCACCAGCCGCAGAACGGCCCGGTGGCGTGCACGGTGTTCACGCCCTCGACGCCGCTGCAGCGCATGTCGACGCGGAACGTGACCGCGTACTGGCAGGAGCCGTCGTCGCGCTCGGCCGCCGGGTCGTAGTTCGTCGCCGCCTGGTCCATGCAGCCGGGCACGCCCTCGGCGGGCACGCAGGCCGAACAGCTGCCATAGACATCGTCCGTGGCCGTGGGGCCGGCGACGGCGATCTGTCGGTTGGCGTAGCTCGCGCCGTCGGTGACCGGGGCACAGGCGCCGTCGCCGGCGATGACGTCGTCGAGGAGATCCTCCTGCGCGGCGAAACCATCGACCATGTACTTGTACTCGAGCGGCCCGTTGGGGAAGTCGTAGCTGGCGGTGTAGACGCCGTCGCCGTCGTCGTCCAGCAGCGGGAAGCCCTCGGAGCACCAGTTGCAGAACGGGCCGGTGATGTAGGGCGTGGTGAAGGCGCTGCTACAGCCCATGTCCACGGCGAACTGCACCGGGTAGCGGCAGGAGCCGTCGTCCTCGATGGCGGCCGCGTCGTAGTTCACGGCGGCGGGGTCCGTGCAGCCCGGGCCGACGATCACCGGCGGCGCGTCGTCGCGCCACTGGATGTCGTCCAGGTAGAACGTGACGCTCTCGGCGCCCGTGGGGTTGTCCAGGAACCAGGCGAAGCCGCCGACGACCTCGGCGGGCACGCCCTCGCCCAGGGTGAGCGACCAGTCGGCCGGCTCCGCGCCCAGGTTCACGTAGCCGCTCTCGACGGAGAAGCCGTCGGCGTCGCGGATGCCGACCATGAAGTTCGCGTGCTCACCGCCCGCGGCGCCCCAGGCGCGGAAGCGCACGTGCGTCGCGCCGGGGTTGATGGGCAGGCCGGGCAGGTCGCCCCAGTTGTCCGCCGGGTACTGGAAGAAGAAGCCCACCCAGGGTTCCCCGCCGGGCGTCCAGGTGATGCGCCGGCAGTCGCCCGTGGGGTCGCCCTGCTCGGCGTCGCAGGCGGCGACGTCGACCGTGCCGCCGCCCATGGCGCCGCTCATCACGTAGTAGTCGTCGATGAAGAACGGCAGCGCCGCCGGCAGCTCGGGGACGACCGCGCCGCCCGCGCCGCCTGCGCCGCCTGCGCCGCCCGCGCCGCCGGGGACGGGCGT
>CAINDO010000262.1 GCA_903847385.1 uncultured Myxococcales bacterium | reverse complement strand
GGGTGGATGCCGGCCTGCTCGTGCCCCCGGATCTGGGGGTCGCGGCGGATCTCGGGCCCGTCGGCCCCGAGCCGGACGCGGCGCCCGTCGGGCTGCCCCCGTACCCCGCCGATCCCACCGGCCTCATCGCCTACTGGCCCCTGGACGAAGACTTCGGCGACGCGGTCGGCGCCTACGATGCGGCGGCGTTCCTGCCCGGCGGCTTCGCGGCGAACGAGACCGTGCGGCCGGCGCCGAACGGCGCCTACGGCCCGACCGGCCGCGCGCCCGTCGGGGGCGAGCGCATCAACGGCGCGTCCGTGGCCGACCTGACGCTGGCCGACGTCGGCGACGCGGTGACCATCGAGGGCTGGCTGTTCAAGTCCGGCGGCAACGCGAACGCCACGATCTTCGGGTTCGGCGAGGGCGGCTATGACGAGACCAGCCTCTCCCTCGCGTGGGCGTGGAACGGAATCGTGCTCAACGCGGGCTCGCTGGACGCCCGCCAGCGGGTGGAAGTGCCGCTGGAGGGCCAGCGCTGCTGGCACCACCTGGCCCTGACCTTCGAGCGGCGGCCCGGGGGCGAGGGGCGCGTCGCGCTGTTCATCGACGGCGTGCGGCATGCCTCGGCCCCCGATGCGCCCGCCTTCGAGCTCGCCGCCGAGTCGTCCCCCTTCATGCTCGGGGTCTTTGGCGGCGATCCCGCTGGCGACGCCGCAACGGCCGCCCTGGACGAGGTGCGGCTGTGGTCCCGGGTCCTCTCCGACGATGAGCTCGCGGACGCCGCCCGTCCGCGGGGGCCGAGCCCCGTGTGTGGCGGCGGCCCCCCGCCGGACCCCGTGGACCCCACCTGGCGGGACCCGCCCCGTTGCCGCCCGCAGGCTGCGCCGACCTTCCGGGGCGAGGGCGAGGTTCGTCTGCTCACCCACGAGTGGGTCTCGGTCGTGACCGATCCGACCGCCTGGCTGACCGACCGCTACGTCGCCGACTGCGGCGAGAAGCTCGCGCTCATGGAGGCCACGCCGGGCCTGGAGACGGCGATGCGCAACATCTGGCACACCAACGCCCTGATGGAGACCCAGGCACAGTGGCTGCCCGGCGTGCTCGCCGAGTGGGAGGCCGCGCCCGGTTGGCGGATGGTGGACTGCGCCGGCGTCGAGACGCCCATGCTCCAGGACGCGCGGTTCCTGCACGCCAAGGGCGAGTGGAGCGCGCCGAGGCCCTGGTCGGACCGGCCCCCGGTCGTCACCACCGTGGCGGAGCACGTGATGACCAACTGGCTGCGCCTGCCGCGGCCCCTCCAGCCCGGCGAGACGGTGGGCATCCGCGATCCCTGGGGTCACACGCGCACGCTGACCTACGGGCCCGAGACGCTCTCCTGGGCCTTCAAGGTCAACCAGGTGGCCATGCTGCCGGACGCACCCACCAAACGCGCGTGGCTGGGCGCCTGGCTCGGACCGGCGGGCCCCCTCGAACTCGACGACTTCGACGGGCGACCGTTCCAGGTCGTGGACGAGTCGACCGGCGAGGTCGCCTACGAGGGTGTGGTTCGGGCCGCGGCGGAGTCCCTGCCCGAACTGACCGGCGAGCGCCTGATGGTGCTCGACTTCTCCCCCGTCGTGGCGCCCGGGACCTACTTCCTGCGCGTGGAGGGCGTCGGGCGCTCCCGGCGCATCCGCATCGCCGAGGAGGCCTTCACCGACGCCTTCGTCACCTACGCCCGGGGGCTGTATCACAACCGCTGCGCGTCGCTGGCGGACGCGCACACGGCGTGGACCCGCGAGGATCGGCACCAGGTGTACCAAGGCGGATTCGCCACGCTGGACGAGAGCGGCCACCAGGACCACTACGGCGACCACCAGGCCGAGGGCTGGGGGGTCCTCGAGGCGGACGGCCAGTGGCGCTGCCGCGAACTCGGCCAGGAGGCCTGCGTCCCGTTCCGGCACGTCGCCGCCACGGTGACGGACATCCCCCTGCCCGACCTGGTGGGCGGCTGGCACGACGCCGGCGACTGGGACCGGCGGTCCATGCACCTCTCCATCGTCGAGGATCTCGCCCAGGCCTATCTGACCACCCCCGAGCGTTTCCCCGATGGCCAGCTCGGGCTGCCGGAGAGCGGCAACGGGTTGCCGGACGTGCTGGACGAGGCGGTCTGGGGCCTGCAGGTCTGGCGGGCCGGGCAGCTCGACGACGGCGCGGTCGCGTTGTGGATTGAAGCCACCGGCCATCCGAGCGACGTCGAGCCCTGGCAGCACGAGCAGCGCTTCTACCTGGGGCTGGCCACCCACGACAGCAGCCTCGTCTACGCGCGTTCTGCGGCCCTGCTCAGCCGGGCGCTGCGTGTCGCCGGGGACGCCGCGGCGGCCGAGGGCTGGCTGGAGAGCGCGGGGCGGGCCTATGACTTCGGCGTGGGCGAGGGCGACCGGGCGGAGTACGGCTTCGTCGACCCATTGAGCGGCCGGGACGTGACCTGGCGCGAGAACCCCCGCACCGACCGGGACGCGCAGTTCTGGGCCCTCGTGGAGCTGATGCTCGCCGCAGAGGCCCCCGAGGCGGCGGGGAGGTATGCCGGCGAGCTCACGGCGCTGGAGGCGGCCGGTGTGTTCGACATCCGCTACATTTTCGACCAGCTCGACTTTCGCTGGCGCATCAGCCGGCTCTTGAGCCTCTTCGCCCACCCCGATCGCTTCGACCCGGCCTGGCTCGTCGCCGGGCGGGCGACGGCCGTCGATGCGGCCGCTCAATTCGCCCACCCGGCCGCGCCGCTGCCCTACGACCGGGCCTGGCATGCGCCCGGCGCCGCCTACTTCTACAAAGAGGGCTGGGGCAGGGGCGGCTTCCCGCCCATCCGGGACCTGGCGGTGGCCTGGCACGTCACGGGCGATCCCCTCTACCGCGACGCGGCCCTGCGCGGCCTCGACTATCTGCACGGCGCCAACCCGCTCGGACGGGTCCTGACCACGGGGCTGGGCGACGTGTCGGCGCAGCGGCCGCTCCACTGGCCCTCTATGGTGGACGCGAACGCGGAGGCCATCCCGGGCATCCCGCTCTACGGCCCGGCCGCCTGCGAGCCGGGCGCGGACGACGTCGACTGCGCGTTCGATGGCGCTGCGAACCGGCTGTATCGCCTCGCTCGCGAAGCGAGCGACTACTACCGGGCGGCCGCGCTGGACCTGCCGCTCCTGCCACCCTCCCTCGCGGAGAGCGGCCGGGACATGGCCGCCGTACACGCCTACGTGCGGCGCGCGATCCCCGGGTGGCGGCGACTTTCGGGCCTCACGCAGAGCGACCCGCCGCACATGGAGTTCACCGTCTGGGAGACCACGGGACCGGCGATGATGGCCCACGCGCTCCTTTTGCCCGACGGGGTCGCCCCGACGGCGGCGTCCCTGCAGCGCGTCCCGAAGAGCGAGGATGCGCTGCGCAGCGCCTCCTGGCCCATGCCCTGAACCGGCGTCAGGGGCCGCTGCAGTAGTTCCGGAACTCCTGGCTGATCGCCTCGACGACTTCGATCAGGGCGAAGCAATCGTCGGCGCCGTCGACGATGACCGCCAGGGCGCCGCCGGTCTGGACACACCCGGTGATGCAGCCCGTCACCTGACCCGGGATCTGCCCGAGGTCCGCCGCCGGGCACACGGCCGGGTCCTCGACGCAGTCGTAGACGCGGTTGCAGGCCGCGGCGCACGCCTCGTCCGGCGGCGGGGGCGGTGGGGGTGGCGCGCAGGCCGGCGCGTCCGCGCCATGACACAGCGTGCAGACGCTGGGGTCGAGCTGACCGAGGGACGTGGCCAGCGCGGCGCAGTCCGGAGACTGCGACACGAGGTCGCTGAAGAGCTGGCCGAACTGACCGCAGGCCTGCGCACAGGTGGCCGAGAGGGCGGGGGCGTCGTTCGGTCCGAGGGCCTCGCACGTGGCGCCGTCCGTCATGCAGCCGACCACGCGGCCGCAGGTGGCATCGCAGTCGACCGGCGGCGGGGGTGGCGGCGGGGGTCCACCGCACTCGGCGGCGCCGGCGCCGTGACACGTCACACAGAATTCCGCGTTCAGGCCGGCGACCATGCCGAGCAGGCCGCCGCAGAGGGACTGGCCGTTCACGATGTTCACCAGGACGTCCCCGAGGCCGGGGCACTGCGCCAGACACAGCGCCTCGACCTGGGCGCCGCCCCCGGGCGGCAACGCACCGCAGAGGCCGGAGTCTTCGGTGCAATCCAGGATGCGGCTGCAGGCGGCCTCGCAGGTCTGCACCGGAGCGGCGGGGACCTCGCAGTCGGCGAAGTCGGCGCCCTCGGCGCAGGTGCCCGTGCCCTCGGGCTCGTCGCAACGGCCGTCGTTCAGCGTGGCGCAAGGCGCCGGCGGAGGTTCGATGGCACCGCCGGCGCCGGCGTCGGGGTCCGCGATGGGGCCGGCGTCGGGCAGGGCGCCGCCGTTCGGCGACGCGTCCGGCGGAGACACGCCGCCCGTGCCGCCCGTGCCGCCCGTGCCGCCCGCCGGTTCACCGCCCATGGGCGTGCCACCCACCGGCGTGCCACCCACCGGCGTGCCACCCACCGGCGTGCCACCCACCGGCGTGCCACCCACGGGTGTGCCCCCCATGGGCATGCCACCCACCGGCGTGCCGCCGACCGGCATGTCACCCGTGCCGCCCGCGGCACCGCCGCCAGCGCCCTGACCGGCGTCCACCGTGGCCGTGCCGGCGTCCGTCGCACAGGCGGCGAGCGCCAGAGTCATTGCACACGCACCGAGTCCCTGGATCCGCTTCATTTCATCACTCCCATGGGGTCGTCTCGCGGGACTGTAAGTGATCAGGGCGCGACGCGCAGCACCCCGATCATCCCGCGCTCGGCGTGCTCGAGGATGTGACAGTGAAACATCCAGTCGCCGGGCCGGTCGTCGGGCTGGAACTGGATGCGCACGGTGTCTCGGCGGGGGATGTTGATCGTGTCGTGCAAGCCGGGGCGGGCGTTCCGGCCGGCGGCGTTGGGCGGCACGGCGAAGAAGAAGCCGTGCAGGTGGAACGGGTGGTCCATCTGCGAGTCGTTCACGATGTCCCAGGACACGGTGCGCCCGACGCCGGCCTCCATCGGCGTGACCTCGGGGAAGACCTCGCCGTTGATCGTGAACACGGGCTCCGCGGGCGCCTCGGCGGCCTCGGCCGGCGCGTCCCCGGTCGCCCCGTGCGCCTCGTGCCCGCCGGGGATGGCGACGGTCTCGTTCAGCACCACCCGCGGGTGGCTCGCGACGCTCTCCAGGGGCTCGAACGCCCGCAAGGGCTCGGGGAGCGCGAGGGGCGCGGCGGGCGCGACGCCGGTGGCCTGCACGCGGGCGAGGTCCACGTCCGGCCGGCTGTCCGTGCCATGGCCGCGGTCGTAGGCGAGGGCGCGCAGGACGACGGTGTCGGGCGTGTCCGCCGTGGCCTCGACGAGGAGGTCGGCGCGCTCCCCCGGGACGAGCACGAGGCCGCTGTCCGGCACGGCCTCGGGCGCCGGCAGCAAGCCGCCGGAGCTGGCGAGGCGCCGCACGCGATACCCGGGCAGCGACAGGTTCAGGTAGCGGGCGTTGGCGGCGTTGACCACGCGCCAGCGCTCCGGGCGCGCGCGGTCCAGGTGCAGCGCGGGGTTGGCCACGCCGTTGACCAGCAGCAGGTTGCCCTCGCGGCCGAGCATGACCGTGCCCAGGTGGCCGGCGTGGGCCCCCAGGTGGGCGTCGTCGTCGGTGTAGTCGAAGTCGGCGAGCGCGCCGTCGGCCTCGAGCAGCACGTCGTCGAGCACGAGCACGCGCTCGGGCAGCTCGACCTCGGCCACGGGCGCCGCCTCGGCGACGCGGATGGCCCCGTACAGGCCGCGCTCGACCTGCTCGTCCGAGCGAACGTGGGGGTGGTACCAGAACGTGCCCGCGTCCGGCACGACGAAGTCGTAGTCGCGGTCCGCGCCGGGCGCGACGCCGCCGTCCACGGGAACGCCGTCCTGGTCCAGCGGCACGCGCAGGCCGTGCCAGTGGATCGTGGTGGCCTCCGGCAGCCGGTTGTGAAAGTGCACGATCACCCGGTCACCGGGCCGCGCGGAGAGCGTCGGGCCCGGCACGCGGCCGTTGTAGGCCCACACGCGCGTCGGCGCGCCCGGCAGGAAGGCCTGGGTGGTCTCCGAGGCGGTCAGGTCGACCTCGACCACGGCGGGGTCCGGGTTCAGGTCCTCGAACTCGGCGGGCTGCGGGTCGTCGTCCGCCGGGGCGGCGGGGTCGGGCGCGAAGAGGGCCGGGCGCGCGGCGGGGTCGGGGGCGGCGTCGGCTTCGAGGGCGGCGTCGGGCGTGGCGCCGGCCGGGTCGGTGGCGTTGTTTCCACAGGCGGCGAGCGCGGTCGTGCAGACGATCAGGCAGAGGGGGCGAAGGGACGACATGGCGGGCTCCGGAGCGTGTGCGCCGGAGCATAGCGCGGCGACGCGGACGCCGGCGCGCTCACGGTGTGACCGCAGGCGGAGCGAGGCCCGGGGCGCGGCGCGCGCAGAGCAGCTCCGGGCGGTACTCGAAGTGCATGGTGTCGAACCACGACCACCGGCCGCCCCAGACGAAGCCGCGGCGCTCGAAGACCTCGACGACCTCGCGCGGGAAGCGGTTGCGGTAGGCGGGCGGCCCGAACTTCTTCGGGTCGAGGCCCGCCCAGCGCCAGTAGTCCGCATAGGGTACGCCCACGTCGATGGCGAGGCCGTAGCTGTGCAGACTCCGCACATCCGAGCCCTTGATGGCGCGCCAGTTGAACGTGCCCGCCGTCTTGCGGAAGAACTTGTGCTGCCGCGCCGGCAGCTTCTTCAGCTCCGCGGCCACTTCTGCGAGCGCCGCGGCGGCGTCGGGGGCCATGCGCACGCTGCGGCCGAACCACTTCACGCGGACGAGCCGCCGCTCGACCTCCCGCGCCGTGCCGCCGTACATGCGCACCAGCAGCGGTTCGTAGCGGATGACGCCCGGATCGTCCTTCGGCGCCGGGGGCCAGGCGTCCGTCGCGGGGTAGGGGTAGACGAAGACGTCCTCGGGGTCCGGCTCCAGGAATCGCTCCCAGAGCGTCTTCTCGCGGCCGTCGTCCCAGGTGATGTGTTCGCCGTCGCAGGTGACGAGCGCGCCGGACTCGAACCCGCACAGATGCGCGGGGTAGCTCTCGAGCATACATCGGACCTCACGCGGGAGCGCGTCGGCGGCCGAGGCGCGGCCGCACGGGAGCAGAGCGACGACGGCCACGAGTCGGGCGAACGTCTTCATGCGGCCGCGCTCCGGTTCACGGCGGCGGCGCGTAACAGATCCAGCTCGTGAGCTGGTCGTCGTTGAAGCCGAGCGTCAGGCCGTGCAGGTGGTACGACCCCTGGCGCCCGCCGAGGGCCCTCGGGGTGCAGGTGGAGAACTCCGCGTAGGGCATCCAGTACGCGCTGCCGTCGGGGCAGGTGATCTGGCCGAAGGCGTTGGTCGGGTCGAGCAGATTGCCGTAGGCGAAGCTCAGGTCGCCGTCGCGCAGGTGCAGCACGAGCGGCTCCTCCGTGGCGTCGTAACGCAGACACTCCGCCCCGCCGGGGTTCGTCATGCTGAAGCGAAACACGTAGTCGCCGAACGCCCCGGTCAGCTCGAGGTCCCCGAGCGTGTAGATGTCCGGGAGCGGGTCCTGCAACGTGATCCGCGCGCCATCGGGGTAGGTGCACACGCGCAGCGTGGCGTCGAGCGTGCCGAAGGCCTCCGGCTGGTCGTCGACGGGTACACCCTCGACCAGACTCGGCCGGCACGCCCGAATGGCCTCGAGCGCGTTCACCCAGCAGCCGTTCGGCCGCTCGAAGAACGTGCAGTCGACCTGTTCGCCCTCGGGCGTGTCGCCGGCGACGCGCGGCGGCCCCCCGCCGTCACCGCCGCTTGCGCCGGCGTCCGTCGCAGCGTCGTCGTCCGAAGAGTCACATCCCAAGAGCAGCGCCGTCGCGAGCAGGAGCCATCGAGTCATCGGGACCTCCATGTGTTCGCCCACGGTGCCACGCGTCGGCCCGGGATGCGACCGTCACGCGTGCCCGAAGGCGCTCACCGGCAGCCGGTGAACTCGCGGATCTCGTCGTACGCGCGGCCGTCGGTGCCGAGCGCCGAGGCGGTCACGGTCACCCGGAACAGCTCCGCCGTGAGCGGCGCGGTCACGGCCAGGTTCGTGACCACGTGTGTCGCCGGCTGCGCGCCGGGTGCGCCGTCCGGGGCGCGGCAGGTGTCCGACATCGGCAGCGAGGCCTGGGCGGCGGAGACCTCGGGCGCGGTGCTCGCCAGCGTGACGACATCGGAGTCGGCCCCGCCGAGGCAGTTGCCGTCGTCGTCGGCGAACAGGGACTCGAAGCTCAGCTCGCCGCCTGGGGCCAGGTAGAAGTCGGCGGGCGGGCAGTCCGGGCGCAGGGGGGCGGCCGTGGCGCAGCCCGCGCCGCAGGTGAACCCGACGCGGCTGCGTTCGGGGCTGGCGCGGCCCACGAAGAGCACCGTCGCGTCCGACCAGATCGGCCAGTGCGAGTCCCACAGGCCATTGGCGAAGGTCCAGGCGCGGTCCCCGTCGGCGTCCCGGAACGGCTCGCCGTTCTCGGACCGTCCGTCGTCGTCTGCGTCGATGAAGGGCTCGGCCAGGTCCTGCTGCACCCGGAGCTCGTCGAGCCCCGCGGTGTAGCGGCCGTCCCCATCGATGTCCGTGAACATCTCGGCCCCGGCGGCCCAGGCGATGACCCGGACCTGACCGTCGCCGGGCTCGTTCTCGTCGGTCGTGACCAGCTCGGCCGGCGCCTGACCGACGGGCGTCAGCGCGCTGAACGCATGGCCGTCCACGTCGGTGACGCCCTCACCCGTGATGGAGCCGGCCTCGGTCGCGAACCCGACCCGCACGCCCTCGATCGGCTGGCCGACGCGGTCGAGCACGGTGGCGGTGCAGGTGGTCGTGACGACGCCGTCGATCGTCAGGGGCCCGACGCGGCGGTCGAAGGCCGGCACGGCGCCGGGATCGCAGCGCAGGGCGACCTGGCTCGGGGGCAGCCCGACGACCTCGTAGGTCTCGCTCGACGCGTCCGGCGGACCATCGGCGGAGCCGAGGCTGGCGTGCACCACGAGCGTGCCGGGCAGGATGCCGGCGTGCAGGCGGGCGGTGACCACACCTTCTGCGTCCGGGTCGCCGAGCTGTTCGACCCAGGCGTCGGTGGCGTCGCTGGTCTCGATCAGGAGCTCGAGCGTGAGCCCGGGGAACGACGCCGGCCGCCCGTCGACCCGGTAGGTGAACTGCAGGTCCACGCTGTTGGGGAACGGCATGCCCTCGGCCGGGCTGAGACGCAGCTCACCGCCGGTCGGTGTGTGGGTCAGCGTCGAGAGGAGCGGCGGGTCCGGGGGCGGCTCGCCCTGGTCGAGGTTCGGGCGCGCGCCCATGTCCTCCGCGGCGGCGGCGTCGGGCGCGTCGGACCCGCAGGTGATGCCCCCCTCGAAGTCGCGGCACGCCTCGGCGCCGCACAAGGCGTCGGCGGCACAGGCGCAGGTCACGGTGGACTCCGCGCAGGCGGCGGGGGCGGCGACACAGGCGACCTCGCCCGCCGTGTCTTCGCAGCGCAGGTCGGACCCGCACGAGGCGGAGTCGACGCTGCACGACAGATACCCGGTTTCGCGGATCGTCTGCGGGCTTCCGCTGCCGCCCGGATCGCGGGTGCAGCCCGCGGCCGACACGGCCAGCGCAAGAGACACCCATCCCAGGACACACGTGTGGCGTGCGCTCATGACACTCCTCCTCGCGGCCGTCGACCTCGGCGTCGGCGGCGGCGGATCCGCACTGTGAATGAAATCAGTCTTCCTTCAACACATCCATCGGCGCCAGGGCCAGCGTGGCCCCGTAGCGTTTGGGGTGCCCGTTCTCCAGGGCGGCATCTTCGGCGTCGCCACAGGCCGCGCGCAGCTCCTTCGCCAGCTTCTGCCCGAGGGCTTCGACCACCGCGGGATCGGCCACGAAGGAGAGCGTGCGGGCGATCATCGGCGCGCGCTCGTCGAAGAAACGCGTGAGGATGGCCGCCGTGACGACGTCGAGCTGATGATTCAGGCCGTCGATGCGCGCCGTGAGATCCTCGCGGACCAGCGACGCGAAGGCGTGGTTCAGGGCGAAGCGGCCGTCCGCGTGGCGCTCGGCGCGGCCGGCCGCGGCCAGGCCTTCCAGCACGCCACGGATCTCGTCCGCCGCGTCCGGCTCGCCGAGGGCGCGAGCGGCGTCGGCGGGGGTGAGCGGGCCGGCCTCCAGGGCGTCCTCGAGGCGGCGGGTGCGCTCGATCTCGCGCTCCGGGGCCAGGAAGTTGTCGCGGTACTCGCGCTCGAGCTGACCCACCGTGCGCAGCGACCGCCCGAAGATGCGCGCGACCTCGGCCTGGGGCGTGGCCCCGCCGCGGCGCAGCTCCTCGAAATACGCGAGCCGACACAGGTCCTCGAGCGTACTCAGCGGCAGGCGGAACAGCCGGCTCAGCCGCGCCACGGGGCGCAGCAGCGAGAACACCAGGCGACGCTGCAGTTCGAGGACGGTGGTGGGTTTGGGCGACATGGGTTCAGACTACAGGTAGATGATGTTTTTAGACAAGCAAAAAAATGCATGCAGCATTGCTTGCGTTGCTTCTGGCCCCGCGCTTCGAGCAGTGAAAGGATTGTGAGGAATTGACGCGACCGTCGCCGCGACACTACGGTGCGGCGGCGCGGAGACGCGCGTTCATCCAGTGGCCCGGCGTTCGGGGGAGCGCGGCCGAGACAAAGGAGTTCGAATGGTTTTGAAGTTCAAGGGTGGGGCGGCCTGGCTGCTCCTCGCCGGCGCGACGGTCGTGACGGCCTGCGCAGCGCCGGCGGGCGGTGGCGGCGGGGGCGGTGGCGGCGAAGACATGGGCTCGGAGTCCGCGAACGACGCCGCCCTCGTGGACAGCGGCAGCAGCAGCGGTGGCAGCAGCGGCACCGGCGGCACCGGCGGCACCGGTGGGCCTGGCGGCGAGGGCGGCACGGGTGGCACCCCGGTCGTGACGCCCGATGCGGCCGTGGCCACACCCGACGCCGCCGTCGCGACGCCCGACGCCGCCGTCGAGACGCCCGACGCCGCGGCCTGCACCCCGGCGCCGGAGAGCTGCAACGGCGCCGACGACGACTGTGATGGCGAGACCGACGAGGAGTTCGGCCTCGGCAGCGCGTGCGACGTGGGCGTCGGCGCGTGCCAGGCGGCCGGCACCGTGGTCTGTGGCGCGAACGGCGACAGCACCTGCGACGCCATGCCCGGCGTGCCCGGCGAAGAGACCTGCAACGGCGCGGACGACAACTGCGACGGCCAGACCGACGAGGGGTTCGGCGTCGGTGAGCCTTGCTTCGCCGGCGTCGGCGCCTGCGAGGCACCGGGCCTGACGATCTGCGGCGTCGAGGGCACCGAGTGCGACGCTCAGCCCTTCCCGGCGACGGAGGAGGTCTGCAACGGCCTCGACGACGACTGTGACGGCGAGATCGACAACGGCCTCGAGTGCGGTTTCATCTGCATGGGCGACTTCGATTGCGGCGGCGGCCTGGTCTGTGTCGAGGGCCAGTGCGTCCCGCCGCCGGATCCGTGCCTCGGCGTGATCTGCCCCGAGGGTCAGGTCTGCGCGGACGGCAACTGCGGCGACGGCTTCCCGCTCGGCGCGCTCAACGCCTACGGGCACCATGGCGGCTGTGACTCCTGGAACGCCTGCAACGACGCGCGCACCTGCGCCGACGCCGCCTGCGCGCACTTCGGGTACGGCGCGGCGACCCGCTTCCTCGAGGGCGTCTGCGACCCCGCCCTGGGCCTGGACTGCAACCTCTTCTCCGCCCTGCCCGGTCCCCTGGACGACGCCTGGACCAACGAAGGCGGCAACTGCAACATCCCCGTGGCCTACGACGTCCACTGCGGCCCGCCCGCCGACGGGACCGTGCGCCTCGCCGACGGCGACGCCGTCAGCGGCCGGGTCGAGGTCTATCACAACGGCCAGTGGGGCACCGTCTGCGACGACGGCTGGGACGGCAACTCCCCCGTCGGCCTCGCCGGCGCGGACGTGATCTGCCGTCAGCTCGGCTTCACCGGCGCGCTGGAGGCGGACTACGAAGGCGGCGTCGAGGGCGCCGGCGTGATCTGGCTCGACGACGTGGCCTGCACGGGCATGGAGGCCTCGCTGGTCGACTGCCCGCGCGCGGCGTTCGGCGTCCACAACTGCGCGCACGTCGAGGACATCCACGTGCGCTGCCTGCTGCCCGGGCAGTGCCGCGACGACGCCCAGTGCGGCGTCGGCAACCACTGTGACCCGGTCGAGCACGTCTGCGTCGAGGGTCCCCCGCCGGTCGTCGAAACGACCCTGCTGGTCTGCGGTGGCTCCGCGTTCGACCTCTCGAGCCTGTTCGTGCCCGGCGACGGGCTCGTCCGGGGAGACGGCTGCGCCCCGACGCCCACGACCCGCGTGCTGGTGATCACGCGCGGCGGCGTGGGGCAGTTCAACCCCGCCGAGGTGCAGGCCTTCGTCCAGCGCGGCGGGGTGGTCGTGACCGAGCACAGCGCCGCCAACGACGCCTACAACGCCGTCTTCGACACCGGCGTCGCGGACGGAAATTTCACCGGCAACTGCCAGGACAACATCAACCCGGCGGTCCGCTTCAACGAGGGTGACGCCTTCTGGGGCGACAACGGCGGCCTGCCCCTCCAGGACCCGGCCACGAGCGGCTGCGGCATGGACATGGCGGCGTTCCCCGAGATGGTCCGCCTCGGCGGCTGGGACGCGAACACCGTCTCGCTCGGTTACGCCGACTCCGGCGCCGGCCGACTCTGGCTCGTCGAGGCCGACTGGCAGGACGGTCAGATGGAGTTCGACGCCAGCTCGCGCGGCCTCCTGTACTACATGCTCACGCACGGTCAGTCGCAGCGGGGCATGATCGGCAGCTTCCGCGTCACGGACGGGCCCCTGTGGAGCACGCCGGGCCAGGTGTCCTACTCCTGCGTCGAGGCCTGCGCGATGCTCTTCGGCGGGACCGCCGCCGACTACGGCTGCTCCAACGTCGAAGGCGTGCTCAACCACCGCGCGTTCGCCGACGGTTGGGGCGACGAGCAGTTCTGCGTGGGCGAAGGTGTCGCGGACGACTTCAAGGCCCCCGTCGATGGCCCCTACGCCTGCGGTCAGCCGGGCTGCTCCTACTCGGCCTTCGTCAACGACCACAACTGCGTGGGCGTGAACTACTGCTGGCGGGGCGCGGCGGAGGCCAACGCCGACTGCGCCAACAACCCGCTGTGGATGCCGGTCTCCTGCCAGATCGCGTCCTGGGAGTGGAGCAGCGACAACGTGAACGCCCAGACCGAGGCGTCCGCCGAAGCCATCCACGCCCTCTACACGGGCTGCACGCACAGCGGCGACGGCAACGAAGACGGCCTGTGCAGCCTCTCCGGCCAGGGGTACGTCTCGGTCGACAAGTGGCACATCCAGGGCTGCGGGGCGTCGTGGTGGCACATCGGCGGTCAATTCACCGGCCAGTGCGGCGGGCACGACGGCGACGTCGTCCGGCGTCTGGTGACTTCGGCCAATGGCTGCTACGACTACCGCCCGCTGCCGCCCCCCGGTCCCGGCGTCGAGCCGCTTCCGCCCGTCCTGCAGTAAACTCCGCCCGCACCGAACGCCGTTTCACCGCCGGAACGGGATCTTGTAGCCCTTCTTGCGGATCTTGTGCGTCTCGAAGAACGCCTTGAGCACGGCCATCCGGGCTTTGCCCTCGGCGCCGAGGTCGTCGTACAGGTTGTCGAGCTCGCCCGGATCCTCGTTCAGATCGTAGATCTCCAGGCTGCCGCTGCGCTGGTCGCGCAGGACCATGAAGCCGTCGCCGAGGATCATGAACTGCTTCATGCGACCCTCGGCGATGATGGGTCGGGTGAGCTCGGGCGTCCGGCCGCGCAGGAACGGCACGAGGCTCTCACCCATGAACTGGGCCGGCGTTGGGGCGCCCATCAGATCCAGGAACGTCGGCCCCAGGTCGATGAGCGACACGGGCGTGTCGACCTCGCGCGGGGCCACGCCGGGCACGCGGATCATCAGCGGCACCCGCACCTGCTCGTCGTACAGGTTCTGCCCGTGGAAGTTCGTGCCGTGCTCGCCCCAGCCCTCGCCGTGGTCCGCGCCGAAGACGATGACCGCCTTGGCATCGAGGCCGGTCTCGACCAGAGCGGCGCGGATCTGGCCGAGCTGCTTGTCCACGAGCTCGACCTCGGCCAGCCAGCGGTCGCGCAGCGCACCTGACTTGCCGGCCAGATCGTAGGGCGCGTGGGGGTCCAGGTTGTGGGTGAAGATGAAGAGCGGGCCGCCCTTGTGAGCCTTCAGGCGGGCGACGATGGCGTCGGTGACCATCTGGCCCGTGGACCACTTCGAGCCCGGCTTGGGTTTGACCCACACGTCCTCGGTGAAGCCGCGCACCAGCCCGTAGATGCCCTGGCCCCACTCGGCCTGGCAGAAGTTCACGGTGGTCACGCCCTTGCGCTGCAGGAGCGCCGGGAAGCGGAGCGTCTTGTCCTCCCAGGGCCACAGCGAGGCCACGTTCTCGGCCTTCTTGAGCGTCCAGTACTGCTGCGAGAAGTAGGTCCCCGCGAAGATGGCGCTCAGCGTGTAGACGGTCTGGGCGCCCGGCGCGCGGGCCTTGGGGAACCACACGGACTCGTCCCGCAGGCGCTTGATCTCCGGGAACCGGTCGACCTCCGGCGCGTCGCGCTCGAAGAGGTCCGCGCGCACGCTGTCGGCGCTGAAGTAGATGATCACGGCGTCGTTGGGCACCAGCCGGGGCTGGCTCGGCGGCACGGGCCGCACCTTCGCGCGGGACTTGAACCAGGGCGTGTCGGGCACCTCGCCGCCGGACTCGTCGTCGTCCAGGTGCACCCGGGCCAGGAAGCTCACCAGGGGCGAGCCGTCCACGGCATCCAGGGCGACGAGGGCGGTGTTGCCGGGCCGCAGGACGAGGCCACCGAGCCCCAGCGCCACGGCGAACCCGGCGGCGCCGAAGTGCAGCCGCCGCCCACCGGGCAGGGGCAGCCCGAGGGCGGCCCCCGTGACCAGCAGCACCCCGGTCGAGGCCACGGCCAGGTGGGCGCCGGGGTAGTCCGATTTCAGCAGCAGGTGGTTGACCACCATCAAGCCCAGGCCGGCCGTCAGCGGCAGCAAGCGCAGCCAGCGGCGGCCGGGTCCGCTCGCGAAACGGCCCGCGAAGCGCGCGGCGATCATGCCCGCCAGGGGCACCGGCACGGACACCGCGGCCACGAGCAGGGCGTAGACGGCCCAGTCCGGGGCGGCCGGGAGCTGCGCCACGAGGCGCTCCGTGGGGCCAGCCAGGTCCTCGTCCAGGAACGGCCAGCCCAGGGGCACGGCGACGAGCAGCGCGGCCAGGCGTCCCCACAGCGGTCGCGCGGGTCCGAAGCGCCGCCAGAGCGCGGTCAGGGCCGCCACGACGAGCCCGAGCGCGAGCACGTGCGCGAAGTCGAAGAGGTGAACTTGCAGGCCCGTGGAGACCGGCGCCTTGCCCGGCGTCGTCAGCCGGAACGCCGCGATGGTCACGCCGTTCACCAGCGCGCACAGGGCGGCCGCCAACAGGGCCGCACCCGGAAAGCCCAGGATTCGTCGCTCGGTCGTCACAGGGCGCGCACTATTGGGAAAATCCGTCCGACGGCGCAAGTCCCCGTTGCAGCAATCCGATTGGCACGATCCGGCGTCATCGCTATACTGCCGCGCCCTATGAGCGCGCGCCCGACCCTCTCCCTGGTGCTCCCCATCTACAACGAGGAGCCCGTGATCCCCGAGCTGCACAAGCGGCTCGCGGCGTTCCTGGGCGACGTGGGCGAGTCGTGGGAGGTCATCTTCGTCGACGACGGCTCCCGCGATCGCTCCCGCGAGATGCTGCGGGCGCTCGCCGAGCAGGAGCCGCGCTACAAGGTCGTGGGCTTCGCGCGCAACTTCGGTCACCAGATCGCCATCACCGCCGGCGTGGACTACGCCATCGGCGAGGCCGTCGTCGTCATGGATGCGGACCTCCAGGACCCCCCGGAGGTCGTGAAGGCCATGATCGACAAGTGGCGCGAGGGGTTCGACGTCGTCTACGCCGTGCGCACCAAACGCGAGGGCGAGACCTTCTTCAAGAAGGTGACTGCGGCGGCCTTCTACCGGCTGCTGCGCAAGATGATCCGCATCGACATCCCGCTGGACGCCGGCGACTTCCGCCTGATGAGCCGGCAGGTCGTGATCGCGCTGCGCAGCCTGCGCGAGACGCACCGCTTCGTGCGCGGCATGGTCTCCTGGGTCGGCTTCAAGCAGACGGCCGTTTACTACGAGCGCCCGGCGCGGTTCGCCGGCGAGACCAAGTACCCCCTGCGCAAGATGATGCGGTTCGCCATCGACGGCGTGACCTCGTTCTCCACCGTGCCGCTGCGCTTCGCCACCTGGCTGGGCATGCTGGCCGGGGTGATCGCCATCGGCGCGGCCTTCTGGGCGCTGTGGACGAAGTTCTTCGGCACGGGCGTCGTGCCGGGCTGGACGACCCTGATGATGCTCGTGGCCTTCGGGTCCTCGGCCCAACTGCTGATGACGGGCATCCTGGGCGAGTACATCGGGCGCATCTACGAAGAGGTCAAGCGCCGGCCCCTGTACCTGGTCTCCGAGGAGCGCAACGTGGGTGAGAACGACGAACGCGGCCCCCGCCATGGCTAGCGGCGTCGCGGCGCTCGTCGGCCGCCTGCACCAGAAGCTCTTCGGGCACCCGTTCGTCTACGACCACATCCGGCCCCTGGCCGTGGGCGGCATCGACATGTCGCCGGTCTACGCCGCCCTCGAGGCCGGCCCGGACGACCGCGTGCTGGACGTCGGCTGCGGCACGGGCGACGCCCTGGGGTATCTGCCCCCGGTGAGCGCCTACTTCGGCTTCGACACGGACGCCGTGGCCATCGCCCGCGCCCGTCAGCGCGCGGCGCGGCAGCCGACCCTGAACGCCCAGTTCGAGGCCCGCCTGCTGGGCCCGGACGACCTCGGCCGCCTGGCCCCGACCAAGGTCGTGCTCGCCGGCCTGCTGCACCATCTCACGGACACCGAGGCCCGCGGTCTGTTCGAGATGCTCGGCGCCGTGCCTTCGATCAAACGGATCGTCACGCAGGACGTCGTCCTGCTACCCGGCCGCCCGCTGAACAACCTGCTCGCGCGGGGCGATCGCGGTCGCTTCGTCCGCAACGAGCCGGACTATCCGCCCCTGGCCGCCGGGACCGGGCTGCGCGTCACGCGCTCCTGGGTGATCCGGTGTCACCCCTACACGGGCATCGCCCGCTACCTGGTGATGACGCTGGAGCCGGAGGCTCGATGAGCGCGCCGCGCGCCCCCGATGGGGACGACCCGGCCGACTCGTCGGAGAACCCGGCGGACGACGCGCCCGACGACGCCCTCGTCGAGCAACCGACCGTCACGCTCGCCGCGCGCAGCGTGCCCCCGGCCCCCTTCGGGGCCATCGTCGGCGAGAGCACCGTGCCCGCCGAGGAGAACCTGGGCCTGCAGGAGACCCTGGCCTCGCCGCCGCCCGTGTTCGCCGCGCTGGGCGCCGAGCCCACGCCCCCGGCCGTCACCGCGCCGGAACCACCGGCGAACGAGCCCGAGAACAGCGTCGAGATGTTCTTCGCCGGTCCCCCCGGTGAACCCGAGGCCGCCGCGCCGGCCCCCGCCCGCGCCCCCCGCGAGCCCCTGGACTTCACGACGATCACCCGCGCGCTGGCGCTGATCCTCGCCGAGTGTCTGGCCGTCGGCCTGGGCATCTGGCAGCTCGCGCTGGGCGACAAACTCTTCGAGTTCGTCACCAAGAACACGCTGGACGCCACGCTCCGCAAGCTGATGCTGGCGACCTCGGGCGGGCCCGGCCTGCTGCTGGTCGCGGTGTTCTCGGTGCTGTTCCTTCTGCGTCGGGGGCCGCGCCCCCAGCGGGTGTACGAGATCGCCGTGCGGCTCTCGCCGCTGCTGCTCCTGGCGATGCTGCCCTCGCTGGTGATCTGGAAGGCCTGGAAGTCGGACGACCTGACCTTCCTGCTGCTCGTGGTCCTGGTGGGATTGGGCGGCCGGGGCATGTTCGAGGCGTCGCTGCGTACGCCGCCGATCTTCGAGCGCCCGTTCTGGGCGCGCATCCCGCTCCGCTGGCCCGAGATCGTGCGCCGGAACGCCGCGACGAGCTTCGTCCTGCTGGCGATCGCGGGTTACGTGGCCTTCTTCTCGTTCCACACGATCACCTACCACCGCAACCTGCACTCCAACAGCTTCGACCTGGGGCTGGAGAACAACCTGCTGTGGAACCTGTGGCACGGCGGGGCGCAACCCTTCAAGACCTCGCCCATGTTCGGGCCGACGGGCACGCACTTCGGCCACCACGCCACGGCCATCGCCTACGCGCTCACGCCCATCTACGCGCTCTGGCAGACGCCCGAGATGCTGCTGGTCATGCAGACTGTGTTCATGGGCGGGGCGGCGCTGCCCCTGTTCCTGTTCGCGCGGCGGCACCTGCCGGCCTCGACGGCCGCGGCCGTGGTGCTCTGCTACCTGCTGTTCCCGCCGTTGCACGGCGCCAATCTCTACGACTTCCACTACTTGTCGCTCGGGCCGTTCTTCGTCTGGTGGACCCTCTTCTTCGTCGACTCGGGGCGCATCAAGTCGGCGTTCGTGATGGGGTTCCTCACGCTGGCCGTGCGCGAGGACGTCGCCGCGTCGCTCGGCGTGGTGGGCCTGTACCTGCTCTTCGCCGGCCACAAGCCCCGCGCGGGCCTGGTGATGGCGCTGGCCGGCGGCGGCTACTTCGTGGCCATGAAGCTCTTCGTGATGCCGCTCATCGCCACGAAGCAGACCTTCACGTACATGTTCAAGGACCTCATCCCCGCGGGGGACAAGGGCTTCGGCGGCGTCATCAAGACGGTCTTCGGCAACCCGGCCTTCGCCCTGGACAGCATCGTCGAGAAGAAGAAGTTCGCCTACGGGCTGCAGTACCTGGCGCCGCTCATCTTCCTGCCGCTGCGCCGCCCCGTGGGCCTGTTCCTGTTCCTGCCGGCGTTCTTCTTCACGCTGCTCTCCACGGGCTACGCGCCGCTCATCCAGACCTCGTTCCAGTACACGGCCCACTGGACGGGCCCGCTCTTCGTGGGGGTGGTGCTGCACCTGGCCTACATGGAGCGGCAGGCCGCGGACCCGGCCCAGGGCGTGATCTCGCGCCGCTCCGCCGTGTGGGCCATGGGCCTGGCCACGCTGCTGTGCAGCTACCAGTTCGGGGCGATCTTCCAGCAGAACACCGCGCGCGGCGGCTTCGAGGCCTACGTGTTCGGCACCAGCGAGAAGGACGCCACGCGCCGTGAGCAGCTCTACAAGCTCCTGGAGCAGGTGCCGTCGGACGCCAAGATCGCCTCGAGCGAGAAGCTCGTGCCCCACGTGTCGAGCCGACCGGACGCTTACACGCTGCGCATCGGCCTCTTCGACGCCACGCTCATCCTGGTCGAGCCCGGGGCCGAGGGCGCGGACGGCAAGAAGAAGCTCCGTGAGGTCCTGGACAAGAAGACCTTCGGCGTCACCGCCTCGGAGGGCCCGTTCTTCCTGATGGAGAAGGGCGCGGCGACGACGCGCAACGCCGAAGTCGAAAAAGCCCTCGGCCGCAAGGTCGGCAAGTGACGACCGCCGAGACCCCCGTGACGCCCCGGTCGGCCCTGTGGCCGCTCTTGGCCGCGGTCGTGGGGGCCAGCCTCGCCGAGGGCGGGGTCTGCGTGTGGGCGGCGGGGGCCGAGGGCGGGGGCGTTCTGGGCGCCGGCGCCGCGGGCCTGCTCGGCTTCGCGCTCGTCTCGGCGTTCTCGCTGCCGGCCGCGCTGGGCCTGGGGTTCTTCGCCGATCGCGCGTTCTCCCGGCGAGTCGGCGGCGCGATGGGGACGGCCCTCGCCGGGGCCGACGCCACGCCCGCCGTCGCCGTGCCGTTGGGCCTGGGCGTGATCGGCGTGGCCTTCGTGGGCGCGCTGCTGCTCGGTGAGCGCCTGATCGCCGGCCTGTCGCCCAAGTTCGCCGCCGCGGCCATCTCGATGGTCACGCTGCTGGTCTTCGCCGGCGCGCTCCTGGGCGCTGCGCTCGTGGGGCCGCTCGTGCAGCGGCTGCTCGCCCGCCTCGGCGCCCGTTTCCCGCGATTGGGACGCCTGCCGGGCCTCTCGCTCGTGTTCGGCGTCGCTGGCGTGGGGCTGGGTGTGGTGCTCACGGTCGGCCTCTCGCCCGTGCACGGCGCGCTGCCCGCCGGCGGCCTCGTCGGCTTCGCGTTGGGGCTGCGCAAGACGGGCCGCGCCCGCCGCGCCGCGGCCTACACCGGCGGTCTGTGGGCCCTGTGCCTGCCCGCGCTGTTCGTCGCCGAGTTCGTGCCGCCCGTGGCGCAGTCCGCCGTGCTCTACCGCGCGCCCTACCTGAGCGTGCTCATCGGCAGCGTGCACCAGGCCATCGACCGGGACGGCGACGGCCACTCGCCGGTGCTCCTCGGCGGCGACTGCGACGACTCGAACAAGAACATCCACGCGGACGCCCAGGACATCGCCGGCAACAAGATCGACGAGAACTGCTCCGGGGCCGACGCCCGCCCCTACAAGCCCGTGGCCGCGCCCAAGGTGCCCCGGCCTGCGGAGCTGCCGCAGAAGACGAACATGGTGGTCATCATGGTGGACGCCCTGCGCCCCGACCACCTGAGCTTCACGGGGTACGCCCGGCCGACCTCGCCCCGCATCGACGCCTTCCGCGCCGGCGCCACGTGGTTCCAGAACGCGTACACCTCGGCCCCGAACACGCGCCTGGCCGTCGCCTCGCTGCTCACGGGCGTGTACGCCCACCGGCTGCCCATGTCCGAGGGCAAGGGCACGACCACGCTGGAGAACGGCGCGCAGACCATCGCCGAGCGCCTGGCGACCCTGGGGTACGCCCGCACCGCCTACACCATCACCTACGTGCTCAACCGCTTCCGCGGGTACGACCAGGGCTGGGACAAGTGGGACGCGCCCTGGGGCCAGAAGGACTGGAGCTGGGAGTGGGAGCGCGCGGCGCCGCTGACCAGCGACGCGGCGCTCAAGTACCTCGAGGGCATCCCCCAGGACCGCAGCAAACCGTATCTGCTGTTCCTGCACTACCGGTGCACCCACGACCCCTACTACAAACACGAGATCGACTTCGGCGACTCGAACCTGGACAAGTACGACAGCGCGCTGAACCACTGCGACACGCAGCTGGGCCGCGTCTTCGACGCCGTGGACGCCCGGGCCGACGCCAAAGAGACGGCCATCTTCCTGCTCTCCGACCACGGCGAGCTCTTCGGGGAGCACGGCCACATCTACCATGGCGAGACGCTCTCCGAGCCCGACGCCCGCATCATCTTCCTGGCCCGCGTGCCCGGCGCCAAGGCGAGCACCGTGACCCGGCCCGTGTCGCTGGTGGACGTCACGCCGACGCTGCTGGAGCTCGCCGGGGCCCAGGTGCCCGGCGGCGTGGACGGCTGGAGCCTGCTGCCCGAGTTCTACGCGCCGGACGGCAACCCGCCCCGGCCCGACCGACTGCTGTTCTTCCGCACGGACCTGGTGCGCGGCAACGTGTACTACAACGCCGCGGGGGTGCTGAACTTCCCCCTGAAGCTCACCCGGGACATCCGCACGCGCCGCACGGAGCTGTACGACGTCGTCGCCGACCCCGGCGAGACGGACAACATCGCCGTCGGTCACCCGCAGACGGTCGAGCTGTCCGAGGCCATGGAGAGCTGGCTCGGCGCCGGGGGCGGGGGCGCGCGCAAGAAATGACGCTGGCGGGCGCGCTGCTGCTGCTCGGGCTCGTCGCGACGATCTTTCTGCCGCGTGTGGACGTGCCGGGCCGGGCGGTCCACCTGTTCCGGGCGTTCTTTCCCTCGTGGCGGTTCTTCGAGGACGTCGGCGGCACGCCGCGCCTGGACTACCGCGTGCACCGGGCCGACGGTGAGATCGGGCCGTGGACGGACGCGCTGCCCCCCGTGGCGCGCGGTCCGACGGCGCTGCTGCTCAACCCCGAGGGCAACCTGCGCTTCGCGTGCGGCTCGCTGGTCGACCAACTCGTGGCCGACTTCGAGGTGCTGACGGACGCCGAGGTCGCCGACGCGCCGGAGCGGGGCCTGCCGGCGCTGGAGCGCATGGTCTCGTTCCGCCTGGTGCAGAACCTGCTCGCCACGCGGCTGCGTGCCCGGCCGGACGCCGCCGAGGTCGCGGCCTACGAGCTCCGCCTGGTGCTCGACGCGCCGGACGTGCCCGAGGCCGAGCGCGAGGTCATCCTGCAGACGCCGCCCTACGCGTGGTCGCCGTGAGCCCCGAGGCCGCCGCGCTGGACCTCTGCGCGCGTCTGCTCGGCGTGGCCCTGGCGCTGCAGAGCGTGGAGTTGCTGCAGCTCCGGCCGGCGTGGTCGGCGGGCGGCATCTGGACGTGGGACGTGCTGCAGGACGACCAGCGCGGCTTTCCGGCCCCCGTGCGGGGCCTGCTCGCGCCGCTCCTGCGACCCTTCGGTTTCACCTGCGTCGTCGTCTTGCGCCTGGCGGCGGCGGTGCTCCTGGCGGCGGCGCCCACGCCCGCGGTGCTGCCCGTGCTGCTGGCGGCGCAGGTGCTCATCGGCCTGCGCTGGCGCGGGGCGTTCAACGGCGGCAGCGACGCGATGACCCTCGTGGTGCTCCTCGGCCTGTGTGTGGCCGCCCTCGCCCCGAACGTGCCGCTCGTGCAGCGTGGCGCCCTGCTCCACATCGCGCTCCAGGCGGCGCTGTCGTACTTCATCGCCGGGGTGGTCAAACTGCGCGGGCGGCGCTGGCGGGACGGCACCGCGCTGTTCGAGTTCGTCCGCTGCACCCGATACCAGGCACCGGCGGCCGCGCAGCGGTTTCTCGCCCGACGCCCGGTGGCGGTCGCCGCGTCCTGGGGGGTGATGCTGTTCGATACGGGTTTCCCCCTCGGGCTTTTGCACCCGGTCGCGTGTCACGCTGTGCTCGCGCTGGCGCTGCTGTTCCACCTGGCCAACGTGTGGCTCTTCGGTCTGAACCGCTTCCTCTTCGCCTGGGCCGCCGCGTGGCCGGCGGTCTGGTATGCTTCCGCTCTCCTCTGGCCCGAAGGGGCGACCCTCCCGTGAAAAGTCCTGCGCCGCCCTCCGAAGACATCGACCTCGGCGAGACCATCGCCGCGCCCCTGCCGGACGTGCAGTTCTCCGAGACCATCGCCGGCGGCACGCTGGCCGGCGGGTCGCTGGCCGGCGCCGCCTCGCCCCGAGACTCCGTGCTGCCCCGCATGGAACTGCGCGGCGAGCGCGTGCAGCTCTCCCCCGCCGGAGGCCCCCGCTACGCCGCCCTGCGCGCCCTCGGGCGCGGTGGCATGGGTGAGGTCGCGCTGGTCGAGGACCGCGACATCGGCCGGCAGGTCGCGGTGAAGCGCCTGTTGCCCGAGGCCGAGAACGCCGGCGTGGTGGCGCGTTTCGTGGACGAGGTCCGCACCATCGGCCGCCTGGAGCACCCGAACATCGTCCCCATCCACGACGTGGGCGTGGACGCCGAGGGCCGCTACTTCTTCGTGATGAAGTACGTCGACGGCGAGACGCTCGAGACGATCATCGAGCGTCTGCGCCGGGGCGAGCCCGAGGCCGTGCGGCAGTACGATGTCCCGCGTCGCGTGGAGATCTTCGAGGGTCTGGTGCGCGCGCTGGCCTTCGCCCACGCCGCCGGTTACCTGCACCGGGACATCAAGCCGGCCAACGTGATGGTCGGGCGCTACGGCGAGGTCGTGCTGATGGACTGGGGCGTGGCCTGCCCCCGCGCCGGGGACCGCCACGCGCCCGAGTCGCCCGCCCCGGACGCCACGCTGGACCTGAGCGCACGTCTGTCCTCGACGCAGGCCGGGGCCCTCGTGGGCACGCCCCACTATATGTCCCCGGAACAGGCTCGCGGTGAGACGGCCTCGCTCGACGAGCGGTCGGACCTCTTCTCCGCCTGCGTGCTCTTCCACGAGCTGCTCGGGCTGCGGCATCGCCATGCCGACCACAAGTCGCTCATGGCCGTCCTCGTGGCCGTGAACACGGGCGAGGCGCCGAGCCACGGCGCGATGTTCGCCCCCCACGCGTCTCAGCCGGACGGCGTGCCCGCGGCGTTCATCCACTTCCTGCACCGGGGCCTGCAGCGCGAGCCGGACAAACGCTGGCAGAGCGCCGCCGAGATGCTCGACGAGCTGCACGCCATCGCCAGCGGCGAGTGCCGCGTGCAGTGCCCGGTGACCTTCAGCGCCCGGGCGCTCACGGTGATGCAGCGGTTCCTGGACCGGCGCCAGCTCTTCGGCGCCATCGGCCTGAACCTGGCCGTCGTGGGCATCCTGATTCTGGCCGCGGACACCGTCCGGCGGTGGTTCTTCGGCGACTGAGACGATCCCGAGTCCGGGCAGAGCCGCTCAGAGCGGCAGCGAGAAGACCATCGACTCGCCCGTGGAGGCGTGGAAGAACGACGAGAACACGCGCCCGCCGCCCACGGCGACGCTGTGGCTCGTGCAGTCGGGGCCGATGGCCAGCGGGATCTGGCGGGCGTCGCCGCCCTCCGTGGGCACCACGAAGAGCGCGCCGGCGTTGTTCAGGCCCACGTGGCCCTCGGCCTTGGCGAGCTGCGTGGTCAGGATGTAGTCCTCGGCCGTGAGCACCAGCTCGCCGCCCGTGTTCGGGGCCTTGGCCAGCCCCGTGAACCCCGTCGAGAAGTCGGCCACGGTGAACCACACCTGGCCGGCGTGCGCGCCGGCGAAGCGGGCCTCGGTCTCGGGCCCGACGGTGAACTCGAGCGTCTGCCAGGTCCCGCCGTCGTCACGCGTGACCAGCAGCTTCGGCTCCTTGTTCACGAGCTGTGCGTAGACCGCGCCGTCGTCGAAGTCGAAGTTCGAGGACGACTCCATCCGCAGCGACTCGCCCAGGATCTTCTGCGAGGCGTCGTCGACGCCGACCTTGAAGAGTGTAGTGAGCTGCTCGCCCGTCTCCGACGAGAACTTGGCGGCGTAGAGCGTGTTCGTCGCGCGGTCGTAGGGGTTGTTCAGGCCGAAGATGCCGCCGAGCCAGGTGTCGTCCGGCAGGGTCAGGGGCGTCGCGGCGCCCCCGGCCTTGGGCACGAGCAGCGGGCCGTCGTTGTCGACGACGAAGAGCTGGTCGTCGGACCGCACCCAGGCGTTGGTCATGATGGGGATCTCCGCCCGGTTCTCGAACACGACCTCCTCGGCGCCGCCGGCGACGGCCACGCGCACGATGCGGTCGAGGTGCTGCACGTACAGGTGTTCGCCATCGACCATCAGGTTGTAGACCGGGCTGCCCTGCTCGCGGTCCCGCACGGCCCAGTCGAGCAGCACCGTGGTGCCCGTGGGCGGGGTGCAGGTGGGCAGGCCGGGCTCACCGCCCGTGCCCTCGCCGCCACTGCCGCCGGTCTCGAGGCCGCCATCCGCGAGGGCGCCGCCGTCGTCTTCGCCGACACAGGCGGACACGCAGAGGGCGGTGGTCAGGAGCAGGGCGAATCGGGGGCGGCGGGCGTCGAGCGGGCGCTTCATGGTCGGGCGTCTCCGGGTGTTCTGCGGGGTGTGTCCGGATTCTACGCAGGCGGCGGCCGCTTCTTTTCCGGAAAAGTGCGGCCGGTCGCCAACGCCTTTTTCCGTACGCGCCGACCGTGATACCAAGCGCGCCATGAAGGACACATCCCCCCGGTTCCTGGCGCTGCTGGCGACTCTCTGGCCCCTCGCGATGGCGGGCTGTGTCTCCGAGGACGACGCCGGCCTCGGGCTCGGTACGGCGGACGCCGGGCCCTGCCTCGCCGGCGAGCGCTGCGTGGCGACCTGCGACCCCGGGCTCAGCCCCGTCTGTGTCGTCTACGGCGTGTGCCAGTGCGTCGCGGGCGCGGGGGACGCCGGGGTCGGCGGACAGGCGGGCGGGGGCGGCCAGAGCGGCTTCGGGGGCATCACGCCCCCGCCGGATCCCGCCGGCTGTGTCGCCCCGCAGCCCGGCGAGCTCCTCCTGAACGAGCTGATGCTGGACGCCGAGCCGGACGAGAGCGACGAGTACTTCGAGCTCGTGAACACGAGCGCCCACCCCGTTTCGCTGACCGGCCTGACGCTCTACAGCGTGCCCCCGGGCACGGGCGGCGGCCTCGTGGGCGGTCAGCCCTTCGCCGTGGCGCGCGCGAGTTTCCAGGGCGGGTGCCTGGCCCCCAACTCGGCGCTGGCGGCCTTTCACGCCCGCGCCCAGAACCCCATCGTGCTCTCGTCGCCGGCGGTGCTGCCGGTGCTCTGGACGGCCTCGGCCACGGGCTACCCCAACGCGGACGACTACGACTTCCGCCTGGAGTCGGCCACGGTGCCGCTGGACCAGTTCTCCGGCCTGTTGTCGACCTACGCCCCCGGCGTCAGCGCCAACCGCCAGCCCGACGCCATGGGCCCCGGCGTCGCGCCCCACGATCGCGTCTCTGCCGCCGGCCTGCCGGCCTCGCCCGGGCGGTGCGCCAACGGCGGCACGTTCGAGCGTTTCTGCGGGGACGCCAGCGGCGAGACCCCGGACATGGGCGACGAGCCGCCTCCGCCCCCGCCGCCGATGGACATGGGCAGCGCGCCGCCGCCCCCGCCGCCGATGGACATGGGCAGCGCGCCGCCGCCCCCGCCGCCGCGCGACATGGGCGTGCCGCCGCCGCCCCCGCCCATGGACGCCAGCCTGCCCCCGCCGCCCCCGCTCTGCGCGGACGACCCGCCCGGCCGCGTGGTGATCAACGAGGTCATGGCCAACCCGACCGAGTCCCCCGAGGGGCCCTACGAGTTCCTGGAGCTCGTGAACCCCGGCGCGCAGGAGATCGCCCTCGAGGGGTGGCAGATCCTGTCGTCCAACGGCGCCGGCGAGCTCGTGGAGCGCCTGACCTTCGGCGTGGGCACGCTGCCCGCGAACACGATGGTCGCCGTGTACGGCAACCGGATGCCCGACCAGTGGGCCTGGGACCCGGTGCCCTTCGCCTTCCCGGCGGTCGCCCACGAGTCCTTCAGCCTGCTCAACGACGCCAACCCGCTGCGGGTCGTCGTGCGCGACGCGCAGGGCAACGACGTCGACGCCGTCGAGATTCCCCGGGCCGCGCAGGCGAGCGGGGTGAGCGCCAACCGCTGCGAGGACGTCCGCGGCGCGACCTTCGACCTGCACCAGAGCATCGGGGTCGGCGTGTCGTCGCCGGGTGCGTGCCTGAACGGCGGCCGCTACAGCAACGGCTGCCGCTGAGGGCCGTTTTCAGGGGCGCTTCGGCGCCCTGGCCGCCTTTGCTGCGCCACCGGCCAGCGCCTGCGCCAACCCGGCCCGCCGCTGGTCCACGACCTTCTTCCACTGCTCGACCACGGCGGGATCCGCGGCCTTGCTCACCAGCTCGTCCGCCCGCTTCAGCGCGAGCGTCGCGGACTCCAGGTCCCCGGCGGCCTGGGCCGCCATGGACAGGGCGATCAACGGCTCGGGATCCTGGGGGTCGAGCGCCTGCAGCGTCTTGAAGACCTGCACGGCCTCGGCGTGGCGGCCGACCTGCAGCAGCACGCGGCCCAGGTTGCGGTAGGCGTTGACGTCCTGGGACTTCTCCCAGGCCACGCGCAGCGCGCCGATGGCGGCCTCGACCTTGCCGGCGTTGGCGTAGGCCTCGCCGAGCAGCGCGTGCACGCCGTCCAGGTTCCGGTCGAGCGTCAGGGCGCGCTCCAGGCTGTTGACGGCGTCGGCGAACTTCTCGAGTCGCAGCTGCGCCTTGCCAAGCCCGCGCAGCAGCACGGGGTTGCGGTTCAGCGTCAGGGCGGCCTCGGAGAGCAGGCCCTCGGCGTCCTGGAACTTCTCCTGGAACAGCCGCGTCTGGCCGAGCGCGAAGCGGGCGTCGGCGTTCTTGGGATCGAGCGTGGTGGCGCGCTCCAGGGCCACCGCGGCGTCTTCGTACTTGCCGGCCTTGAGCCACGCGTCGCCCAGGAAGAGCTGCGCCTGCGCGTTGTCCGGCGACCGCTCCACCACCTTCTGGAACAGGGCCCGCGCCGGCTCGGACTGCTCGCGCAGTTGCAGGAGCCGGCCCATGGCCAGGGTGTAGCGGGCGTCGCCGGCCTTGGGCCCGGCCAGGGCGGTGGCCAGCTCGGCGGCGAGCCTTCGGGCGCTGCGCGGCGTGAGCTGGGCCGAGCCCGCCAGGAGCTGCTCGACCTGCGTGTCCAGCAGGCGCTCCCGGTGCAGGCCGTGGTCCGGGGAAGCGGCGACCGCCTCGGTGAAGGCCGAGGCGGCCAGGTCCAGGTCGCCGGTCTGCCGGGCGGCCTCGGCCGTGGTGGCGAAGGCCATGGCGCGGGCTTCGGACCCACGGCGTTGCAGCAGGCGGTTCCACTCGTTCAGGGCGAGGGGCAGGCCGCCGGCGGCGAGGACGGCCAGCAAGGCGGCCGTACGGACGTTCGATGTGCTCATGCGGGCGGATCCGCCCACAGGCGACGCGGCGTGTCAATCTCACGCCGCGCGATGCGCCCGTTCAGGGCGTGGGCTTGTCCGGCGCGGGGGGCTCGCCCACGGGCGCGAGGTACATCGCCAGGATGAGGATGCCGCCGCCGTGTTTCATGCCGGCCTGGTAGAACATCTTCTTCAGCGGGGCCTTGAGGTCCAGGTTCACTTTGCTCTTGGCCAGAGTGAAGCGGATCTTGTGCAGGTTCTTCTCGAGGCCCTGGTGTTTGAACTCGGCGGACTCGCCGTTGGGCAGCTCGAGCTTCACCGGGGTGTCGCTGGAGAGCAGCTTCTCCTCGGCCTGCAGCCGCTTGAAGCCCTGGTAGCCGGCGAAGGCCTCCTGCAGCTCGCCCTGGATCTTGGCCAGCGCCGGGTCGGGCGCGGCCTTCTCCTTGGTGGCCTGGATGACGGAGACCTTCAGGCGGAGGCCGGGCTCCCCGGCGGCGGCGTCGCCGGCGGGGGCGAGGACACCGAGGACCAGCAGCGCGCCGAGCCCGAGGAGGCCTGCGCGGAATCGTTGTAGAACTGACATCGGACTGCTCATCGCTTTCTCAATCGGCTCAGATCGGGTCGTCGTCGGTCGTGGGGGCGGCGGCGCCGTCGCCGGCGGCGTCCGGGGCATCCAGCAACCAGATCACGGTGGTGCCCCCGGGCTCGACGGGCTGGCTGACCAGCACGGTCTTGCTGCCCTCGGACTCGATGCCCTCGATGACCACGGGCTCCGAGGCGTCCGCCGGCGCGGCGGCCAGGGCGGACTCGGGGGCCGGCGCGATGCGGGGCGTCGCAGCGAGGCCGGGGGACGGGCTCGCGGGCGCCGGCGTCGGGGCCGGACGGGTGGCGACATAGGCGGCGGCCGCGGCGGCGGCGGCCAAACCCACGAGCACCGGAGGCGTGAGGAACGCCCGCAGGCGCTCCAGCAGGCTCGGCGCGCGCTCGGGCGCCGGCAGGCGGCCCTCGATGCCGGCCCACAGGCCGTCGAAGTTCGCCGAGCGGGCAGCCTGCTCGACGGGGGCGCGCATCATCTCGCCGCTGAGCTTCAGGGCGCGGTGCGCGGCCTTCCACTCCGGGTCCGTCGCCACGAGGCGCGCGACCTCGGCGGCGTCCTCGGGGGCGAGGGCGCCATCGAGGAAGAGCGACAGCTTCTCCTGGTCCTGATCGTTCATTCTCGCCTCCGAACGCCTTCTCCGGCCCGATCCGCCAGGTCGCGCTCCCCCGCCTCTTCGAGGAAGGGGCGCAGGGCGACCTGGAGTTTCTTGCGGGCATGGTGGAGTCGGCTCATCACGGTTCCTTTGGGACAACCCATCACTTCGGCGATTTCTTCGTAGGCCAGACCATTCACCTCGCGCAGCATGATCGCCGTGCGGTGCTCCTCGCCGAGTTCGGCCAGGGCGCGCTGCAGGGCTTCACCGATCTGCGCGTTGACGAGCTGATGTTCCGGGCTCTCCTCGGAAACCCCTTCCCACTCGTTGTCGACCACGAAACGCGCGTCCCACGTCTTCTGCCGGCGCTGCCGGTCGATGCAGTAGTTCACGGTCACGCGGACCAACCAGGTGCCGAAGGCGGACTCTCCTTTGAAATCCGTCAGGCGGCCGTGCACGCGGATGAAGACCTCCTGCACCGCGTCCATGGCGTCGTCCGGATTTCGCAACATGCCGAGCGCGACGCGGTAGATGCGCTCCCGATGCCGCTCGACGAGCTTCCGGAAGGCGTTTCGGTCGCCTTCCCGGACGCGCGCAACGAGTTCAGCGTCAGGGGTTTCCATCGACGACATCGCGTTCTTCTCCTCCTTCGACGCCGAGGGCGCGGCGTTCATTCACCCGGTCGGCGCTTTTTTTGCAACGGGATTCTGACGAGAGCGTGCGCCCGCGTTGACGGGGGCGCGGGCGGAGTCCATTGTGCCGGCGCCGTCGCCGATGGGGTGACGGGCCCTCCGAACCGAAACTCGCGAGTCACCCATGCGTACGTCTCCCCGTCTCTCCCTCGCCGCCCTGACCCTGTTCGTGGCCTTCGGCCTGTCCGCCTGCGCGGAGAAGCCCGAGAAGCGCCTGATCGGCAAGTGGGGCATGGACACCCAGGCCGCCCTGGCCAGCGAGAAGTTCACGAAGATGCCCGAGGACCAGAAGGAGTTCGCCAAGAAGATGATCGAGGAGATGGGCTCCAAGATGATCTTCGAGTTCCAGGAGGGCGGGAAGGTCCACGTCGAGATGGGCGAGATGAAAGAGGACGGCGAGTGGAGCGTGAAGAGCGTCGAGGGTGACAAGATGGTCATTCACTCGAAGGGCGGCAAGCCCGACGCCGAGGGCAAGCAGAAGGAAGAGGACGTGACGATCACCTTCAAGGGTGACCGCATGATCATGAACATGAAGGGCGAGGACATGACCTTCATGAAGAAGTGAGGTTCGAGGCGAGGGTGCCGGGGGCCCGCAGGCCGTCCGCCACCGTGCCTTGCAACACTTCTTCCTGGGCGCCGTAGAGCACGTCGTTGTGCTCGCGCATCGGCGCGAAGATCCGCAGCTCCCACTCCGAGCCGTAGGGGTGCAGCCGCTTGACCACGACCTCGTGGGTCCGCAGGCCGGGCTGGGTCCACTTGGCTCCGATGCGGTCGAGCATCGCCCGGACGCGCTCCGGCGGGCACTCGGCGGCGAAGTGGCAGACCACGTCCACCCGGCGGATCTCGTGGTGGCTGTGGTTCTCGATGGCCGCGGAGTTCACCATGCTGTTGGGCATCACCTTGCGGCGTTTGTCCGTGGTGTCCAGGGCGGTGGCGAAGATGCCGATCTCGGCCACGACGCCCTTGTGCTCGCCCATGACGATGCGGTCGCCGACCTTGAAGGGGCGGAAGACCAGGAGCATCACGCCGGCGGCGAAGTTGGAGAGCGTGCCCTGGAACGCCAGGCCCGTGGCCAGGCCGACGGCGCCGATCACCGCGGCGAAGCTCGAGGTCTCGACCCCGAAGATGCCCAGGATCGACAGGATGCTGACGAGCAGCACCAGCCAGCGCACGACGTTGCCGAAGAAGAGCGACAGCGTCGTGTCGAAGTCCCGGGCCCGGAGGCCGCGCGTGATGCGTTGCTGCGCCAGATTGGACAGGCGCATCGCGACCCAGAAGAACACCAGGGCGCCGATGATCCGCAGGCCCTGCGTCGCGGCGATCGGCAAAATCACGTCGACAACGTGCGTCCAGTCCATTCCGAGACCTCACTGGGAAGACGATCGAACCGTGAGTTTCGCACACGCTCCGCGAGGCCGCGGCCGAAATCGCGGCGTTCGGCTACGATGCCGCGCCATGCGCACCACGAAATCGCTCCGCCTGCCGCTGCTGTTGCTGACGACCGCCTGCGGGGCCGCGCCGCCGCTGGCCACCCCCCCGGACATCGCCGCGCTGAAGCCGGACGACCCGCCCGCCGCGCCCCGGATCGCCCCAGCGCCCGGTGCCGAGGCGATGAACACCGAGTTCTACCTGGGCACCGCCGCGGACGAGGCCCAGGCCTTCCGGGCCTTCACGGACCAGATCCGGGTCATCCAGACGCGGCAGACGGCCAGCCGTGAGCAGCCCGTGCAGCGGGGCTTCCACGCCAAGTCCCACGGGTGCGCCTACGGCACCTTCGAGCTGGCGCCGGATCGGGACGCCCGCACGCGGTTCGGCGTGTTCGCCGAGGGCAAGGGGCCCTGGCCGGTGTGGGCGCGCTTCTCCAACGGCGTGGGCTGGCAGCAGTCGGACGACGCGCTCGACGC
This sequence comes from uncultured Myxococcales bacterium, assembly GCA_903847385.1. Classification (GTDB taxonomy): domain Bacteria; phylum Myxococcota_A; class Bradymonadia; order UBA7976; family UBA1532; genus CAINDO01. The sequence goes on along the minus strand of CAINDO010000262.1, from coordinate 31,512 downwards.
CCGCGGCTTCGCGCTCAAGCTGATGGGCGTGCCCGGGCCGAAGCTCATGGCCGACGAGCGGGGCACGCAGGACTTCCTGATGACCAACAGCCCCACGCCCGTGGGGGCCAACGCGGTCGAGTTCATGGCCTTCGCCCACGCCAACGCCAAGGGGGTGCTGCCCGGGCTCGGCTTCGCGGCGGGGCACCTGAGCACGGGCGCGCCGGCGCTGCTGCGCACGCAGCCCATCCCGTCGATGGCCACGGCCCGGTACTGGAGCGGCGGCGCGTTCCACCTGGGCGCCCACCAGGCCGTGAAGTTCACCACGAAGGCCTGCGCGGGCACGCCCGACCGCGCGCCGGACGACAGCGACCCGGACTACCTGCGCAAGGACCTGGCCCTGGCCGCGCAGCAGGGGCTGTGTTTCGACTTCTTCGTGCAGTTCCAGGTCGACCCCGCGCAGACGCCCATCGAGAACGCCGCCGTGGCGTGGCCCGAAGACGTCTCGCCGCCGGTGCGCGTGGGGCGCGTGGTCTTCCCGTCCCAGGACACCACGGACGCCAAACGCGTGGCCTTCTGCCGCGAGCTCTCGTTCAACCCCTGGCACGGCGTCGCCGCCCACCAGCCCATGGGGCACATCAACCGCGCCCGCCGCTTCGTGTACGACGCCAGCCGCGACCGCCGGCAGGGCGGCCACGAGCCCCGCGACTTCGAGGGCTTCGACGTGCCGGCGCTCCCGGCCCCGGCGCTCCCGGCCCCGGCCTCCGAGCCTGCGTCCGTGCCTGCGTCCGCACCGGCCCCCTGAAAGACCGGAATCCAACGCCACGCGTGCTGGTTCTCATTCGATGTCCCCTGACCCGATGACGCGCCCCGCAGGCGTGTGGTAAACCGGCCCGCTTCCATGTCGACTCGTCCCCTCGATTTCGAGCGCATCGGCGATGTGCTCCAGACCACCCGCGCGCGACTCCGCGGGCGCGCCGCGCTGCAGACCCTGCTGTGGTCCGTGGCCGCGCTGGGTGCGGGCCTGCTCGTGCTCTCGGGGCTGGCGGCCGCGGTCTCGGGCGGGCGCTCGTTCCGGCTCTTCGCCTGGACGCTGATGCTCCTGGGCGCCGGCGCGCTGGCGTGGCGGTTTCTGTGGCGGCCGTGGCGGCGTTTCTCCGCGGACGAGGCCGTGGCGGCTCACCTGGAGCGGGGCCTGCCCGACCTGCAGGATGGCCTGATCGCCTCGGTGCAGTTCGGCCGCGAGTGGGGCGTGCCCGGCGCGCAGACGCCCGAGCTGGTCTCGGGCCTGGCCAACCACGTGGCGGGCCGCCTGGCGGACGTCGACCTGCAGGCCCAGACGCCCCTGCTCCCGAATCGACGGCCCCTGGCCGTGGCCGGCGGCGTGGCGCTCCTGTGGCTCGTGCTGGCGATCATCGGCCCGGCGTGGCTCGGCAAGGGCCTGGGCGTGCTGATGCCCGCCCGCACGGTGGACGGCGCGCGGCTCGTGGGGCCCCTGGTGGGCGACCTGGAGCTCACGCTGGTCTACCCCGAGTACATGAAGCGCCCCGACCGCGTGATCCCCAACTCCACGGGCGACTTCGACGCGCCGAAGGGCACGCAGGTGCGCGTGCGCGCCACAACGCTGCAGCCCGCCCGCGCGCTCGCCGTGAAGCTGGCCACCGGCGGCCCGGACGGCGCCCCCCTCGAGGTGCCGCTCGTGCTCTCCGACGCCCGGGACGGGCAGGGGAGCTTCATCGTCACGCAGGGCGGCAAGTGGCGCTTCGTGGTGGTCACCGAGGACGGCGAGACGCAGGCCGAGGCCCTGGAGCGCCTGATCCGGCTCGAGGCGGACAACCCGCCCAACGTGACGCTGAAGCTGCCCTCCGCAGACGCCGAGATCGACGACCTGCGGCCGATTCGGGTCGAGTTCGAGGGCGGCGACGACTACGGCGTGTCCAAGGTCGCGATCCTCTTGACGCTGGCCGCGGACCCCGACCACCCGGACCGCATCGAGCAGACCGGGCTGACCGGCAAACGCGTCGAGGGCGGGGACGAGATCGACCTCGCGCGCATCCAGGCCGCCGGCGGCGACAAGATCGGGATCAGCGTCGAGTTCCTGGACAACAACGGCGTGGACGGCCCGCAGCGCAGCGTGTCGGCCACCCGCTGGCTGACGATCCACTCCCCGCAGAAGAAACACCAGGAGGAGATGGAGAAGCTCAACGGCCTGGTGGACGCCTTCGTGACCGCCCTGGCCGACCGCCTGGAGATGGACTACCGCGCCGCCGCCGCCGACCTGCCGCCGCTGCCGGACCGCGTGGGTGTGTACGTCGCCGAGACCGAGGCGCCGACGAAGACGCTGGCCGAGGTCGTCACGGCGATGAAGGACGACAAGCTGACCCCCAAGGAGGTCCACCTGGCGCTCGCCGGCCGGCTGGGCACGCTGGAGAAGGCCCTGGCGGCGGAGAAGACCACCATCTCGGCCAACAGCGGCGCGCTCGCCGAGAAGACCGATCCGGCGATCCGGGCCGTCTCCCGGGCCAACGAGGGCACCATCGAGCAGGTCGAGCAGACCATCGTGCTCATCGAGGCCCTCGTCGCGCGGCTCGGCCTCGAGGAGCTCATGGCGCTGACGGACGAGATCAAGGCCTCGACCCAGCGCCTGCGCAGCCTGATCCAGGACTACAAGCAGGCCCCCACGGACGCCCTGAAACAGCGCATCCGGGGGACATCCAGCGCCTCAAGAGCCGCATCCAGGAGATCCGCGAGCGCATCGCCAAGCTGCGCCAGAAGCTCCCGGAGGAGTTCTTGAACATGGAGGGCCTGAAGGACAACAAGGTCGCCGAGGGCCTGGAGAAGACGGAGTCGCAGCTCGACGAGCTGGACAAGATGCTCGAGGAGAACCGCCTCGACGACGCCCTGAAGGCCATCGAGGACATGGAGAAGTCCCTCGAAGAGCTCTCCAAGCAGCTCGACGAGGACATGGACGACCTGAACCAGGAGACCAACCCGGAGATGCAGAAGGCCATCAGCGAGCTGATGGACCAGACCCGGGACCTGATGAAGCAGCAGCAGGAGCTCAACGACGCGACGGACAACGCCCTGAAGGAGTACGAGGACTGCCTGGGCAAGATCCTGTCGGAGACCCTGAAGGGCCCCTACGACTCGCTGGTGGAGCGCGGCGGCAAGGTGCGCGCGCTCGTGGAGCGCGTGGACCCGGACGACGTGCCCTCGTACATGCGCAGCGAGATCGACGAGGCCGGGCAGCGGGCGGACCAGTTCAACTCCGCCCTGGCGCGGCCCGAATTGGTGGACGCCCTGGAGGCCGTGGAGCGCCTGGTCGACTCCGTGGAGACCATCGAGCGGGCCGTGCGCATGGCCGGCACCGTGCCGTCCGAGGCCACGCGGGACGCCCTGGCGCAGAGCAAGGCGCTGTCCCGCGAGATGGCCCGGGACGCGGCCAACCTGCTCAAACAGTTCGACGTGATCAAACGCCGCGAGTGCGACAAGTTCCAGAAGCCGGTGGCCATGCCCATGCCGACGCCGTCCCCCGGCGAGGACGGCCAGCCCCAGCCCGACCCCGGGCAGCCGGGGCAGACCGGGAACGGCCAGGCCCAGGCGCCGCCGCCCGGCGAGGGTCAGCCCGGAGAGAACGGCCCGCCGCAGAGCCCCGGCGGGCGCCAGCGGCAGGTGGCCGAGGGCGCGCGGCGGCTGCAGCAGCGCATCGGCGAGAACGGCGAGCGCATCCCCGGCCTGCCCCCCCAGATGGGCCAGAAGGCCGGCAACGCGGCCCAGGCCATGGACCAGAGCGCCGAGAACCTGGACCAGTCGCGGCCCGGCGACGCCAAGGGCAATCAGCGCCAGGCCATGAACGAGCTGCAGGGCATCATGGAGGGCCTGAAGCAGGCCGCCTCGCCCCAGCGGGCCGATCGTGGCCAGGGGCAGCGCGACGGCGAGGGCCGCGAGGTCTCCCGCAAGAAGGTCGAGATCCCCGGTGCCGAGGACCACGAGTCCCCGGCCGAGTTCCGGAAAGACCTGCTCGACGCCATGAAAGACAAGGCCCCCGAGCAGTTCCAGGAGCAGGTCAAACGCTACTACGAGTCGTTGGTCGAATGAGAACCGCGCGCCTCCACCCCCTGTTCGCGTTCTGCGCCGCGTTGCTGCTCGTCTTCGCGACCCCCGAGCGCGCGCGCGCCGTGGACTCGGACACGATCGAGCGCCTGATCGAGCTGGTCGAGGGCTGGCAGGTCGTCGAGGCCCGCGCCGAACTGGAGCCCCTGCTCAAGAGCGACCCGGACGACCCCGGCCTGGCCTACGTGCTCGGCCGCGTGCTGTTCTACGAGGGCCGCTACGACGAGGCCGTCAAGGTCATGGACGCCGCGCTCGCCCGCGTCGGCCGTGGGGACGCCCCGGCCTTCCAGCGCTCCCGGGACGAGATCGCCCGCAACGCCAAGGCCCTCGCCGGCTTCGACGAGTACACGACGCCGGACGGCCGGTTCCTCATCCGCACGCAGGGCAAGGACAAGCTGCTGATCCCGTGGCTGCTCGAGGTCCTGCAGGCCCAGGACGACGCGCTCGCCAAGGACTTCGAGTACCGCACCACGGGGCAGGTGCTCGTCGAGATCTACCCGGACATCAAGTACCTCTCGATGGTCAGCCCGCTGACCGAGAAGGACATCGAGACCTCGGGCACCATCGCGCTGTGCAAGTACAACAAGCTCATGTTCACCTCGCCGCGCGGGCTGGTGCGGGGCTACGGCTGGCGCGACACGGTGAGCCACGAGTTCGTGCACTACTACGTCACGAAGAAGTCGGCGGACACGGTGCCCATCTGGCTGCACGAGGGCATCGCCAAGTTCCAGGAGACGCGCTGGCGCAACCCGCCGGCCGTGCCGCTCGACCCGCCGCAGGAGGACCTGCTCGCCCGCTCGCTCTCGGCGGACAAGCTGGTCACGTTCCAGCAGATGCACCCCTCGATGGCCAAGCTGCCCAGCCAGGAGGCCGCGGCGCTGGCCTTCGCCGAGGTCCACATGGTCATCGACTACCTGTGGAAGAAGAAGGGCTTCACGGCGCTCAACGCGCTGCTGGAGCGCCTGAAGAGCGGTGCCAAGATGGACGACGCCCTGAAGCGCACCTACGGCGTCGACCTGGACGGCCTGTGGACGCAGTGGAAGAAAGAGATGCTCACCCGGGGCTTCAAGACGCACCCGGGGCTCGTGCAGACCTCGCTGAAGTTCAAGCGCCCCGGGCAAGAGGGGTCGTCCGAGGAGGACCTGAAGGCCTCGGACCACGGCATCGACACCATCAAGAACAAAAAGGCCAAGGATTTCGCGCACCTGGGCGAGCTGTTGCGCGCGAAGAGCCGCCACGCCGCCGCGGTGAAGGAGTACCACAAGGCCACGGCGGTCGGCGGGGACGGCAACCCGCTGGTGCAGAACGGCGCGGCCTCGTCGCTGCTGGCGCTCGGGCGCCCGGCCGAGGTGCCCTCGCTGCTCCAGCGCGTGAAGTCCTACTACCCCACGTATCTGTCGACCTTCATGAACCTGGGCGAGGCCGCCCTGAAGCTCGGTCGGGGCCCGGATGCCATCGCCGCCTTCGAAGAGGCCCTCGGCATCAACCCCTTCCATCCCCGCGTCCACGAGGCGCTCGTGCAGCTCTACACGGCCGCGGGCAACGCGCCGGCCGCGGAGCGCTCGAAGGCCGCCCTCGTGATTCTCCAGATGTCTTCGACGACCGCCAGGTAAGCCATGACCGATTCCAACGCCGAAACTCTCGCCGACCTCGAGGCCGTCAAAGGCGCGCGCCTCGCCCGCCAGAGCATCGCCGAGCAGGTGAGCCGCCGCATCGTGGGGCAGGCGGACGTCATCGATCAGATGCTCGTCGCGCTCTTCGCGCGGGGGCACTGTCTGTTCGTGGGCGTGCCGGGCCTGGCCAAGACGCTGCTCGTGAGCACCGTGGCCGAGGCGCTGGACCTGAAGTTCAGCCGCATCCAGTTCACGCCGGATCTCATGCCCAGCGACATCACGGGCACGGACATCCTCGAAGAGGACCCGACGACGGGCAAACGCAGCTTCCGGTTCATCCCGGGGCCCGTGTTCGCCCAGATCCTGCTGGCGGACGAGATCAACCGCACGCCGCCCAAAACGCAGGCGGCGCTCCTGCAGAGCATGCAGGAGGGCAAGGTCACGGCCGCCGGGCGCACCTGGCCCCTGGAGCCGCCGTTCCTGGTCTTCGCCACGCAGAACCCCATCGAGCAGGAGGGCACCTACCCCCTGCCCGAGGCGCAGCTCGACCGCTTCATGTTCCAGATCGACGTGGGCTACCCCAGCGCCGAGGAGGAACTGGAGATCGTCAAGCGCACCACCGGCGGCCTCGACCAGACAGTCGCGAAGGTGCTCGACCCGGCTCGCATCCTGGCCCTGCAGGCGCTCGTGCGCCGCGTGCCCGTGGCCGACCACGTCGTCGAGTACGCCGTGAACCTGGCCCGCGCGACGCGCCCGGACGACCCGGCCGCGCCCGCATTCGTGCGCGAGTTCCTGGCCTGGGGCGCCGGCCCGCGCGCCAGCCAGTACCTGGTGCTGGCCGGCAAGGCCCGCGCCCTGCTGGACGGCCGCCTGACGGTGTCCCGCGAGGACGTCCGCGCGCTGGCCCCCGCGGTGCTCACCCACCGCGTGCTCACGAACTTCCACGCCGAGGCCGAGCGCGTCGGCGCGAAGGAGATCGTGCGGCGCCTGCTGGAGCAGTTCGCGGTCGCTTGACGCCGGGGAGGCGCTCGCGTCTCATGGTGTCATGCTGCGTCTCACACCGTTCCGCGTCGGCAGCGGAGTCGTCGTCTCTCTGGCGTGCCTGATGGTCGCCTGCGACTCCGCCCCGAGCGTGGCGATCGGCCCGCGTGGTCCCGTCTCGGACGCGGGCATGACGCCCCCGGTCGACGCGCGTGTCATCGCGGACGCGAGGCCCGCGCCGCTGCCCCCCGGAGAGTCACCCTTCGACCGGGCGACGCCGCTCGTCGAACCGCCCGGCCTGGTCGAGGGCGCGGCGGCCCAGGCGGTCCTCGCGCACGCCCCGGTGGCGGTCCATGACACGGTCGCGGGGGTCGACGCGTATGACTTCGCGCCCCTTCAGGATGGGCGCTGGGGCGAGGTCCGACCGATCACACCCGACCGGGGGCGCGGCTACGGTCGCGGGGCCGGCACGGTGGCAGAGCTCGGCATCAGCGTCGCGGCCGGGGCGGCGATCGTCGGGTTCGATGATTGGGAAACGCACCAGTTCGAGCGGCGGTACCCAGAGACTTGGGTCAAAGCCGGCGGCGGGCCCAGCGTGCATCCGGTCGCGTGGTACCGGGCCGCGCTGGATGGGTCGGACGCCGCGGCCCCCCCTGTGCTCTTCGAGGCGACGGAGGCGCTCACGCCGTTCACCCTGACAGCGGACGGTCGCAACGGCTTCGTGGCGACGCCGGAGGGGATCTGGCGCGTCCCGCTCGACGGCGTCACCGCGCCCAGCCTTCAGTGGGCGACGCCGGCCACCCGGGTCGTCGCCCTCGCCGTGCTCGACGGCGCCGGGCGATTGGCGTTCATCGAGGTCGCCGGAGCGCAGATGCAGGCGAGGCTCTGGAGCCTCCCGCTGTCGGGCGAGCGCGCGGAGCCGGAGGCGCTGCTCGACCTGGGTCGATTCTCGGGGTTCGAGCTGCCGGAGACTTCGAGAGCCGCCCAGAGTCTGCTCAGGGTGGACGACCATCGCGCGTGGGTTCGGCTCGGTGACCACGACGACGTCGTCGACTTGTCGGGCGCCCGGCCGCCCCTCGTTCTTCGCCACGGTCCGGAGGCGGTGTACGAGGTCCGAATCGCAGGGGATCACGTCGTCTGGCTCCGCTCCGGCGACCCTGAGGGGGAGGTGGTGTCGCTGCCGCTCGACGCCTTGAATGCGGACGCGGCGATCGTGCTCGGCCCCTCGGTCCGCGCCGCTCGGGCCGGGCTCGTCACCGGGCGGGCCTGGGCCGCCTGGATGAACGAGGACGGCCTGCGCATTGCCCGCACGGATGGACGGGTGCAGCACACCATCCGCCTCGGCGCCTCGTTGGCGTCGGAGCCGAGGTTCGCGTTCGGCCCCGATGGCGAGACGCTGTTCATCTGCAACGCTTCGGACGTCGCGGTCGTCCCCCCCGGCGCAGACGCCGCCACCCCGTTGCACCTCCCACCGGGCACCGTCTGTGACCTGGGCCTGTTGGCAACGCTCGGGCAGATCGGCCTGTTCGAGTTTGCCGACCCGGCCACGCCGGGCCTGACCATGTACACCGTCGATGGGGCGCCCGTGGCGCACGTCGAGCTCCCGTTCGAGCGCGCCTGCGGGCTGACCCCCGCGGGGGTGCTTTGCCGGCGACGAGACCGGGAGACGACACTTCACCTGGCCGCGGCCGGTCGGGACGTCGAACTCCAGCGCGCGACGGTCGACGAACGATGGAAGTGGAGCGCAGAACTCACCCCCGGCGGACGCTTCGTCGTCGTTCGGGTCCCCGGTGGAGTCCACCTCGAGCACGTGGCGATCGCGCTCGGCGGGCCCCCGTTCGTGCCCGTGGTGCTCGAACCGGGCACGCTCGCCTATCGCGAAGACGCGCAGATCGCCCGCTCGGGGGGCGCCCCGGGAGAGGTCATCACGCTCAGGCGCGTACCCCTCGACACTGGCGCCGCGAACAGCGTGCTGCTGGACCGGGTGTCGGCCGTATTGGCCGATCTGCCGCGGGCCGGCGGGATCCTGGCGCGCGCTTGGGTGGGTGGCGGCGTGCCGGACGATCTGGTCTTCGTCGGGGACGACGGACGGGGAACCACCAGGCTCCTGCCGGCGGGCGAGGTCCCCGAGATCGTGGGCTTGCCGATATCGATCGCCGCCCCCGGCGGTGGCGTGGCGGCGGTGGTGATGTCCAGCACATCCGACGGTCTCGACGTCACGTTGCTCGCCACGGAGGCCGGTCCGAGAGGTGTCCTCGGGACCGCGCACGTCCCGCCGCTCGTGAATCCGGTGCTCTTCGAGCTGCCCACACCGGGCCACGTCCTGGTGACCGGCATCGACGGTGGAAGTGACGGACCCTACCGGGTCGAGTTCTCCGGGAACGGCGACCCGCCGAGCGTCGTCGACCTCGCGCGCCGCACGCCGGAGACGATGAGCCCGGAAGGCAGGCTCCGGGGCACGCTCGACCTTCGGGACGCGGCGGCCGACCATGGCGTCGTGCTCGCCGACGCATGGGTCGATCTGGGCGGCGGCGACCTCGACCTGCGTCTGTACGCGGTTCGGGTCGACGCACCCCCGGAGACCGCCTGGACGCCCATCCTGCCGGGGGTGCGTAACTGCAACGGCGGCGAGCTGACGCCCGACGGTCGACACGCCGTGGTCCACGTCGAGGACGGGACCACGTGGCTCGTCCCGACGGACGGACGCGGCGAGGCCCGCGCGCTCTTCCGACGCTGGTCGGGCACCACGGAAGACGAAGGCTGTGCGTTCCCGCTGCGGTTGCACCCTCGACTCGACGCCCGGGGCCGCCTCGTCTACATCGAACCCGACACCTCGCGGCTCATCGCGCTGGACCGGGACACGGGCGCGTCGGAGACCCGGTTCGACCCGGGGAGCGCCCGGGGCGACCTCTCCGTCGAAGCCTTGACGCCCGACGGTGAAGCGGCGGTCATCCGCTGGCACGGTCCCACGGGTCGGCGCCTGTACGTCGTGACCCTGACCGGAGCCGTCGGCGTGGCAGCGCTCGGGCCCGGCGACCTGGACCGCGACGAGGGCTGGATCGGGTTCGGGGCGCCGTCGGGCCCTTGAACGACCGGCTGACGGCCGTCTGCGAACGTCGGGTGATCAGGGGCCGGGTTCCGGGTGCCCCAGACTTTGACCGACCCTTGGCGAGTACCGCCGCCGCCGCCCCGCCACGAGAGCGACGGGCAGCAGCCAGAACACCGACAGGCCGCTCGCCGGCACCGGGCCCGCCGCGCGGCACCCGCTCGACCCGCCGGCCTTCGGGCGGCTCGCGCCCACGCTGGCGTCCGGGTCGTCCGTGACGGCCATCGCGTCCGCCTCGGGCGGGACAGGCGCGGCGTCGGCGACGGGCACGGGCCCCACCGGCGCGGCGTCGGGGACAGGCGCGATCACGGCGGCGTCCGCGACTGGCGTAATCACCTCGGAGTCGGGGATGGCCACGGCGGCGTCCGGGAGCGGCGCAGCCGCGGCGTCGGCCACGGGCTCGACCACGGCGGCGTCCGGAGGCACCACCCCAGGCAGACACACGCGGACCTCGGGATCGTCGCGCACGGGCACGGCCACGCAGAACTGCGCGGCGGGGCAGTGGGCGTCCCGCGAGCAGGGCGGGGCGCAGCGGCCCTCGTGACACACCCGCGAGGCGCAGGCCTCGGCGTCGTCGCAGGGGGCGTCCGCCGGGGCGGCGTCCGGGCGGGCGGCGCACAGGCCGATCTCGCCGGCGCCGACGTCCGCGTACATGCAGTCGCGACCCTCGGGACACTCGGACTGCGTCACGCAGCGGTCCACGGGCAGCTCACAGATGGTGATCTCGGCGGTCACGCCCGGGCGAACGCCCTCGAGCACCGTGTGACACTCCCGCGGGAAACCGCAGTCGGCGTCCGAGTCACACACATGCGTGCAGCGCCCGTTGCGACACAGGCCGCCGGCGCAGGCGTCGCCGTTGCCGCAGCCGGCGCCGTCCGGCGACTGACCGGGCGTGTCGCCGCAGGCCCGCACGAACCGCGGGTCCACGGGGTGGGGGAACGCTACGCAGGTCTGTCCGTCCGGGCAGGTGGACACGGCGTCTTCACACAGCACGATGGCCTGACACACCGGGAACACACCGAACTCGAAGGGCGCCGGGAAACAGATGGTCCCGGCCGGGCAGTCGGCGTCCGCGCCACACAGGGCCGAACACACGCCCGGGTTGGCGCACAGATTGTTGGCGCAGCCGTTCCCGCAGGCGTCCGGCACGGGGCGGCAGGGCTCGCCCGGGTGCGCGGCGCCGACCGGATCGGAGCAGCGGGCCTCGATGTTCGCCAGAACGCTGCCGGGGTAGAGTCCGCAGACTTGGCCGTGGGCACAGTCGGCGTCCCGCGCGCAGGGGCCGTCGCGGTCCGGCGCGTACAGGCTGCACACGCCGTCCAGATCGTCCTGGGCGAGCCCGCGGCGCACGCGCTCCACGTTCTGCGCGAACATGATGGCGCTCATGTCCCCGGTGTGGTCCAGGCCGAGCAGGTGCCCGGCCTCGTGGAGCATGATGGTCTCGATGTCCCGGTCGTTGGGGGCGTCCAGGGCGTCCGACCAGGTGAAGCCCACGCCGTTGAAGGTCACGTCGACCTCGGTCAGCGTGCCGTTGCACAGCCCGCCGATCACGGACGTGAAGGCGATCACATGGTTCGGGTCGACCTCGGGCGGGATGGCGTTCAGCTCGAAGCGGATGGTGTTCTGCCCGTCCACCGCGGGCGTCGGCAGGTCACGGGGCGCCTGGAGGCGGTCGAACGTCAGCGACGAGCAGGGCCGCTCCCAGGTGGTGAAGGCGGCGTCCACGGCGGCCGTGAACCGGGGCAGGTCCAGGTTGGCCGGGACCGCGCCCACCACGCCGTAGCGGACCTCGGTGCCGCGCGACCAGCGCAGGCCGCGGGGCGGGTCGGCGGGGAGCTGCGACGCCGCCCAGCCGAGCAGGATGATCAACGGAGAGAGGACGTGCATCCGCCGAGCATGCCGACCCGGTCAGGATCGCGCAATCTCGTCCCCGATGCGCCCCCACACGCGCACCGCGTGCAGCAGCCCGAACAGCACGGCGAGGCCGAAGAACTCGATGGCCAGCACCGGGAAGGCCATGGTCGCCAGGCCGCCGAGCGCGAAGGCCAGGCCGGTGACGATGAGCTGCCGGTCGAGGGCCGCGCCCACCAGGCACCAGCCGCAGCCGACCCAGAGCATGTAGAGCGCGTGGGCGGGGATCAGCGGCACGTCCAGCGCCCACGCGATGGCCCAGTGCAGCACCATGAAGACGTTGCCCAGCGTGGCGGCCAGCATCATGCGCCGCATCACGAGGTTGGCGCGCGCGCGCCGCACCATCAGCCACTGCACGCCCAGCATCATCAGCGAGTAGACCGTGATGAACGCGGTGGCGACCCGGGGCGTGACGATGAGCCGCTCGCTGTGGTGGGCCCAGGCGACGAGCACCGAGAGCCCCGACCAGACCAGCGCCACGACGCGTGTCACCCGGGCGCGCCAGGCGGCCTCGGCGTTGAGGTCGTGGTCGTCCGCGAGGCGCTCCAGGGCCTGCGTGCGGCGCTCCGCCTCGTCCCGCGCGGCGCGCAGCGCGTCCACCCGCGCGACGAACGCCGGGTCCGGGGGCTGCGGCAGGTCGAGCAGCAGCAGCGACGCCGCGTCCAGGTTGCGGCGGGCGATCTCGATCTCCAGCATGGCCTCGACGGCGCGGGTCAGCCCGGCGCGCGCGGCGGTGTTCTCGGGCCAGGCGGACAGGGCCTGCTGATACCCGAAGCGACACTCGGCGTAGAGCACCCGGGCGGCGTGCACGTCGGCCTCCGTGGCGCCCTCCAGGACCCGGGGCACCAGCTGGGCAAGGCGTTCGTTGCGCGCGTCCGTGGCCTGCGAGAGGGCGCTGGAGCCGGCGTGGCGGCGGCAGTCCATCAGCGCCTCGCGGAAGGCCTCCACACTCTCCGGGCGGTCCTTCGGATCGCGCGCCATCGCGTGCCGGCAGAGCCGGGCGAGGGCCTCGCTCGTGCCCTCGGGCAGGGGCGTCGGCGTGCACAGATGCGCCTCGGTGAGCGTCGAGAGCAGGGTGGCGCCGTGGTAGGGCGGCCGCCCGGCGAGCACGTGGTAGAGCACCGCGCCGAGCAGGAACACGTCCGACCGCTCGGAGAGCGCCGCGCCGTTGCCCACGGCCATCTCCGGGGCCATGTACGAGGGCGTGCCCACCACGGCGCGCTGCCCCGCGGCCAGGGGCAGCACGGCGTCCGCGCGCAGGGCCACGGCCAGGCCCCAGTCCATCACGTAGACCTCGCCGAAGCCGCCGAGCATCACGTTCTCGGGCTTGAGATCCCGGTGCAGCACGCCCCGCGCGTGCGCGAAGGCCACGGCGCTCGCGACCCGCGCGAGCACGTCCAGGTGGAAGTCCAGCACCGCCGCGGGGCTGCCCGAGCCGCACAGCCGCTCCACGGCCTCCGGCGACGACAGCGCGTCGCGCCAGGTGATGCCCTCGACGCGTTTCATCACGAAGAGCGGCGCGCCGTCCGGCGTCTGCCCCAGGATGTGCACGGGCACGATGCCCGGGTGCTCCAGCCGCCCAGTGACGAGGGCCTCGCGCAGCAGCGCCTCGCGGCCGGTCACGCCGGGGCGCACGCGCTTGACCGCCACCTCGCGCTGCAGGCTGACCTGCTCGGCGGCGAAGACCTGCCCCATGCCGCCCTCGCCCAACAGCGTCTGCAGCCGGACTTCGTCGGCGCGGCCCGCCTCGCCGGACAGGCACGGCAGCGTGGCCACCAGGGTCGGGCCCTCGTCCGCCGAGTGCGTCAGCGTGCCGTGGTCGTCGGCGACCAGGCGCTCGGCGTCCAGCCCGAGCGTGGCCAGCGTCTGGGCGAAGGCCTCGACGGCCTGCGCGTCCACCGTGGGCGTGGGGCGCGTCCGATCCGGCGCGCCGTTCTCGTCTGAACTTCGAATGACTCGTCTCTCTTCTTCGGACAAAGATGCGCATCCATCGGCAAAACCGGGTCCGGAGTCCAGTGGGATTGTGCGGGGCGGCCGCCCGACTTGACCGCCGGCCGCGCGACGCGTAATGGCCAATGCCGTGGACGTGGGGTCCGCGGGCGCGCCGTCCGTGTGCCCGGCGACCGCGCTTGCCCGGGAGAGCACGATGCAGAGCAGGACCCAACCGAAACAGGCGGCCCTTGCGAAGGCGCCCGCCGCCGTGGCCGCCCGGCCGGAGCTGCAGGGCGCGGGTGGGGCCGGCCCCCGGGACGCCTTCGCGGGTTACGTGAAGGGGCTCGCGGGCGGGGGGCGCCCTTTGAGCGCCGCTGTGCGCGCGCAGATGGAGCGCGGCTTCGGACAGGACTTCTCTTCCGTTCGCGTCCACGAGGACGCCGCGGCGGCGCGCGCCCACGGCGGCGAGGCCTTCGCCCAGGGCGAGGAGATCTTCGTCGCGCCGGGCCGGGCCGAGGATCCGCGGCTCATCGCGCACGAGCTGACGCACGTGGTTCAGCAGCGCGGCGGACGCGTGACCGGCCCCCAGGGCAAGGGCTCGCCCGTCGTGAACGAGCCCGCGCTCGAGGCCGAGGCCGACGCGGCGGCGGAGCGGGTGCTCTCCGGGCGCTCGGCGGACGTGGCCGGCGGCGGCGCGCCCGTGCGGGGGGACGCCCCGGCGCAGGGCTACCGCATCCGCGGCAACGGCCCCGTCAAGGGCGCCACGGGTGAGGAGGCCAACGCCGCCTGGACGGGCCTGCCCGGGGACATGCGCGTCTCCGAGGACGGCACCCTGGCGGTCCTGCACGGGCCCCCGCCGGACACCAAGGGCGTCGCCAACCCCAAGGCCCTTTTCGCCACGGCGGAGCAGCTCGAGGCCGCGGCCGACACGCTCGTCGCCAACGGCTCACCCTATCGCCTCGCGGCGGGCGGCGAGGTCGCGCGCGGCCCCGCGCCGGACGGCAGCGGCGTGCAGGACCTCGTCTCGGTCAAGATGACCAACCTGGAGGACAAGGGCGCCTCGACGACGCCGCGCAACTGCGACGAGAACACCCGCACGGTCATGGGCGTGCAGCGCCCGAAGAGCAAGGACGCGACCGGGCGCTTCGGCGTGGTCGAGGGCGACGAGACGACGCCCATGCGGGGGCTCGACAACGTCACGGGCGTCGCCAACCGCGTGCGCGACGAGATGGCCGAGACGGACGGCAAGGGCAAGCCGACCGACAAATCGCAGGGCGTCGCGCGCTACGGCCAGCTCACGCCGGAGCAGAAGAGCGATGCGGCGAAGACGAAAGGCGTCAACCAGCACGTGGCCCCGGAGCTCGGCGATGGCCTCACCGTGGTCGGCGAGTCCGGCAAGGCCCACTTCGCCGGCGTCGTCGCCACCGCCGGCGGCGGCGACTACGTGACCCTGGAGAACGACGCCGCCCAGTCCGGCCCCACGCTGGGCAACCCCAACTGGTACTTCCGCATGTACGGCGCGGTGAAGGTCGACGACCTCGGAAAAGAGGACGCCAGCCAGACCTTCTGGAGCGAGCAGGCGCAGACGGGCTGGTACGATCAACAGACCATCGTGCTCCGCCTGAAGCGTCGCGAGGCCGACGACACGGACGAGCAGCTCGAGCTGCTCAGCACCTTCTCCGCCAAGGCCGGCCTGCAGCTCGGCCCGCTCGGGCGGGCGGAGGACGTACTCCGCGAGATCGACGCCGAGAACGCCGCGATGTGTCTCGACATCTGGATTCAGATGCTCGAACACAAACTGAAAGAGCTGCAGGCCCAGCCGGCGCCCAAGGCGAAGCGGGTCAAGAAGGGTCAGATCGACCCCGTCCGCAAGCGTCAGCTGGACGAGACCGGGCTGCAGGACAAGATCGACGCCCTGAAGACGCTGCGCCCGATCGCCCAACACCTGCACGACAAGTTCGGCACGAAGCCCAAGAAGCCCGCGGTCGAGCCCGAGGAGTTGTGAGCCCCCTCACTTCCCCCGATGGGTCGGCACCGGCGCGAACGTGTACTGGTGCTGCCCGATTGTGAGGCGCAGTGAGGTCTTGCCGTCGGCCTCCAGCCGCTCGAAGGGCAGGCCGGCGACGGGCGGATCGAGCAGCACCAGGTCGGGTTTGCCGCCGTCCGTCCGCTTCTGCCAGCCCAACCGGCTGCGCCACTCGCCGACGTCGAGGAGCAGCTCGCCGCGCTCGAACACCACGCGCACGTCGCCGAGGCGCGCATCGCGGTAGGTGCCCAGGAGCGCGCGCTGCGCGGCCTCCGGCTCCGGCGGCCCCAGCTCGGCCTCGTTGCGCGCCACGGCCTTCTTCTGCTCGGCCAGGGTGAACACCAGGGCGGCCTCGGCCTCGGGGCGGCCGTCGAACACCAGCTCCATCAGGCGCCGCCGCACGAGCGAACCCAGGGGCCCGGGGCCGTTGGTCAGCACCACAAGGCCCAGGCCGGCGTCCGGCAGGAAGAAGAACGTGGTGAACTGCCCGAACGTGGCTCCGCCGTGCTCCACGAACGACAGCCCCTTGGTCTTGCCCACTGCCAGGCCCATGCCGTAGCCGCGGTCCTCGCCGATCTTGATCTGGGGCGTGCGCCGCAGCAGCACGTTCGCCTCGCTGGCCACCTGCGCGCCCGTCACGCTCTTGCCCCGCGCGAGCTCGGCTTGCAGGTACTTGGCCATGTCGTGCGCCGTCGAGGCCACGCCTCCGGACGGCCGCAGCGGCACGGTGAAACGCTCCATCGTGGCCCGCAGCGCGGCGCTCTGCCCGTGGATGTCGTCGCCGTGGCTCGACACGACGCCGAGCTTCACCGCCTCGGCGTAGTCCGGCGTGCTGCGGGTCATGCCCAGCGGCACGAGCACCTGTGCGCGCAGGGCCTTGTCGTAGGCCGCGCCGAGCGACAGCTTGGGGAAGAACGCGTGCCCGGCGGCGAACCCGGCCGCCGCGACGAGCTGGTTGTTGTATTGGAAGGTCTCGCCGAAGGCCGTCGTCGGTGTCAGCGTGGACATCGAGGCCATCAGACCCTCGGGCGTGACGTCCTTGAACGAGAAGAGCAGCTCCATGTCCGCCCGGGGGATACCCGTGCAGCCGCAGACCAGGTTGCGCATCGTCATCCGGTCGGCGAGCGCGGCGTCCCCCAGCGTGAACCCGGGCAGCACCTGCTTCACGGGGGTGTCCCAGGTGAACAGACCCGCCTCGACCGCGCGAGCCATCAGGAGCGTCGACAGACTCTTCGTGGTCGAGCCGATGAAGAACGGAGTCTCGGCGGTGACGCTGTCCGCCTTGCCCGGGGCGCGTCCGACCTCGCGCACGCCGAACCCCTGCTCGAGCACGACCTGCCCGTCCTGCACCACGGCGACAGCGGCCCCGGGCACCCGCAGCGCCGCGCGCGTGGACTCCACGAACGCCACGAAGGCGGCCTTGCGGTCGCCCGTCAGCGGATTCGGCTTGCGGTCGGCCCAGGTCTCGTCCTCGACGCCGGGGGCCTTCACGCGCTCCACGGTGTTCTGCAACTGCGCGCCGCGCCGCTCCATCACGGCGGCGTCGGCGTCGATCAGGTTGACCCACACGCGGTCGCCCTTGCGGCGCGCCAGCCCGATGGCCAGCCGGTTCGAGCCGCTCGGGGTCTCATAGGTCGTCTGGACGACCTCGTCCCACTGCGCCGGCGGCGGTGTGATGGTCTGTTTCGCCGGCAGCGCGAAGCCCGGTGAGAACCGCTGCCACGCCCGCGCGATGGCCTCGGCCGGAGCGACGCCGGTCGCCTCGTCGATGACGAGCGCCACGCCCTTCTCCGGGTCGCGCAACACATACAGCGGCGACGCGGCGTCGGCGCTGGTGGTGCGGGTGATGCTCCAGCCCGCGGCCACGGGCCAGGTGGCGCCGCTGGCGGTCTCGAGCGGGCCGTCCTCGGCCTGGGTCCGGGTCTCGACGGTCGCCGGGGCGGACGCCGGGGTGCTCGCCGGCGCGACCGACATCGGCACCGGCGGGGCCGGCGCGGCGGGGGCCGGCGGCGCGACCTCGGGGGTGGCGCCGCAGGCGGTGAAGGCGAGCAGGGTGGTCAGGCGGAGCAGGTGCGTTTTCATGGGCGCCATCTGCCCACAAACACCGGCCCGCGGGCAAGCTCACTCGAGGGGCAGCACACCCGTGGCCTGCAGGACCATGATCAGCACCGACATCAGGCTGCAGCCGGCCACGACACCCGAGGCGATGGGCACCATCAGGCGGTCGCAGGACTTCTCGTTCTTCTTCATCCAGGCCCAGGTGATGATGGCGCCGAGGAGGAACGACACGCTGTTGCCCAGGGGGATGACCATGCCGAGGCCCAGGCCCGTGGCCGAAGGCATGTAGCCGCGGAGCTTCTGCGGCACCAGGCGCAGGCCCTCGGCCAGCGTGAGGGCCACGCCGATGGCGGCGCCGACGATGATGCCGTTCAGGATCGTGGGGTGGATCGACGCCAGACCGCGCGAGAGCAGCTCGGCGACACTCTTCCAGACCTCGGCGGCGGGGGCGGGGAACTGCTCGGTGCCCAGGTGCGAGGCGTCGGGCACGAACAGATACCAGGCCGGCACGATGGCCAGGGTGCCGCCGATGATGCCGATCATCTGGGCGATGGTCTGCTGGCGGGCGTTGGCGCCGAGCAGGTAGCCGGCCTTGAGGTCCGTGAGCAGGTCGGCGGCGGCGCCGGCGGCGCCGGCGGTGACACCGGCGGTCATCAGGTTGGGGATGGCCTTGTTGGGGATCACCATGCCGTAGAAGAGCTGGGTGACCTTGCCCATGGCGCCGATGGGCGTGGTGTCCGTCTCACCCGTGGCGCGGCAGGCGACCAGCGAGAGCACGAAGGCCATGGCCACCGCCACGACGCCCCAGTAATAGGGGATGTCCCACTCGCTGTGCATGATGAGCACGCAGCCGAGGCCGGAGACGCCCGTGCCGATGGCGAACCAGGAGTTGGGGACCTCGATGTGGCCGACGACGTCGATGGTCCGGGTGGACGCGGCGCCCGCGCCCCCGCCGAACAGATCCTTGGCGCGGACCAGGGCGTTGAACATGCTGCGCCACTGGAAGGCGACGGCCGTCAGACCGGCGGCCACCATCATCGACGAGCCCGTCCACAGGCCCCACTTGCGGATGTTGCCGGACGTGAGGTTCTCGTTGGCCAGCGCACCCGCGGCGTGCATCTCCTTGAGGATGCCGGCGTCGTCCAGCCAGGGGCCGATGACGCCGAAGAGCACGAAACCCGAGGCGAACATCGACAGCGAGGTGCGCATGCCGACGATCATGCCGGCGGCCGTCATCAGGGGATCCACGGGGAGCGAGATGCCCAGGGCGGCCAGGGGCTTGCCGAAGAGTTTGGCCTTCAACTCGATGTCACCGGGGAGCACGACCTTGGCGACCGTCTCCGCGGCCACGCCGGCCTTGCTCAGCAGGGGCCCCAGGCCCGTCTGCCAGAAGGCCGACACACCACCGACGCCCATGGCCACGAACAGGGCCTTGGCCTTGACCAGCGCCTCGCCGCCCGCGGCGTGCAGGCTGCGGAGCGTCTCGGCGGCGGCGATGCCCGAGGGGAACTTGAGCTGCTCGCGGTTGATCATCTGGCGCTTCATGGGCACGGCCATGGACACGCCCAGCAGCGCCAGGAAGGCCGTCCACGCGCCGAGCACGGGCCAGGAGATGTGCTGCCCCGTGAGCATCAGGTGGGCCGAGATGGCCGAGACCATGGTGCCGCCCGTGGAGACGCCGGCGCTGGTCGCCGTCGACTGCATGCAGTTGTTCTCCAGGATGGACATCTGCTCTTTGACGAGGCCGATGCGCATCATCGCCGTCCAGATCGCGTAGCTCAGGATGCAGGCCGTGATGCCTACACCCAGGCCCCAGCCCGTCTTCAGGCCGATGTACAGGTTCGACAGCGACATCATCATGCCGAGGATCGAACCCATCACCACGGCGCGCAGCGTGAGCTGCTTCATCGAGTCGCCCTGGTAGTACTTCTCGAGCCAGATGCGGTCGCGATCCGCCTCGGGGATCTGCTTCAGGTCTGGCAGGCTCGCGCTGTGGTCGTTCTCGGTCGCGGCGATCGACATCGTGTCCTCCGGGGTGGGCACTGCACGCCGCCGGGCATCAGCCCCGGCGGAGCGCCGCTGTGTCGCACGGCGCGCGGGTTTGCGCAATGTTGTTGTACGCGCGCGCGCTGCCCCGGCGCGCGGTTGACAGCGCACCCGGCAGGGCCGATGGTTCCCGCCCGAGAACGCCCGAAACCGCCGAAAGCCCATGAAGCAGTTCCTCAAGACCTTTCTGTACACGTTCCTGATCGTGACGCTCCTGCTCGGCGGCGCGGGCCTCTATGCCTGGAAACGCGCGACCGGTTACCTCGACGCGCCCATCGCCGGCGAGGGCGGCAAGAAGCGCGTGACCATCGAGAAGGGCGCGACCTTCAAGCAGATCGCCGCCAACCTCGAGGCCGAGGGCATCGTGCGGGACCGGCTGGTGTTCGACCTCTACGGTCGGTTCATCGGCGCCGGCACCAACATCAAGGCCGGCAACTACGAGCTCGACCTGGCCTGGACACCCCGGGCGCTGCTGGAGAAGCTCCAGTCCGGCGGTCTGGTGCCGCAGATCAAGGTCACCATCCCCGAGGGCTTCAACCGCTGGCAGATCGCCGATCTGCTGAGCGAGGTGAAGCTCGTGGACCGCGCGAAGTTCCTCGACAAGGTCGAGCGCGAGGATCTCGAGGGGCATCTGTTCCCGGACACCTACTGGATCAAGGTCGGCGCGCCCCTGGCCGAGGTCGTGGGTGTGCTCACGCAGCGGGGCGAGGCCGTGTTCGAGGAGCTGGTGCGCGGCGCGCCCGAGGAGAACACCCTGCGGCAGGACGCGGACGCCCGGCGCCGTCTGTTCATCCTGGCCTCGCTCGTGGAGAAGGAGGCGCAGTCGGAGAAGGACCGCGGTCTGATCGCCCGGGTGTTCTACAACCGCCTGGCCAAGGGCATGAAACTCGAGACGGACCCCACCTGCGTCTACAGCGCGGTGAACTACAAAGAGGTCCCGCACCCGCGCTACTGCAAAGACAAAGACAACCCGTACAGCACGTACATCATCCCGGCCCTGCCGCCGACGGCCATCGCCAACCCCGGCCGGGCCTCGCTCGACGCCGCCCTGCGCCCCGCCACGACCGGCAACGCCGCGTCGCTGCTCTACTTCGTCGCCAAGCGCGATGGCACCGGCGAGCACTACTTCAGCAGCACGTGGGAAGAGCACGACGCCGCCGTCGACCGATACCTGAGGGGCAAACCATGAGCGAACACCGTGAGCGAAGCCCCCTCGGGGGGGCCGACCGCGCTCGGCGCGGCGGGGGGGGCAAACCATGAGCGATTCAGCAGGAGCGGGCGGCCAGCGCGAGGTCGTCGTCGAGATGCAGGGCGTCGACCGCCTGACCCTGGCCCGGGTGTGGGAGAAGATGCGCGCCGGAGCCACGCTCGAGGGCCCGGAGACCTACCTGGGCCGCGCCATGGCCGACCACCCCGAGTACTTCGAGTTCTTCGAGACGATGGAGCTCTTCGGCGCCGGCCAGGACGAGCACCTGCCCAAGGGCGAGGAGAACCCCTTCGCCCACCTCACGTTCCACTTCATCGTCGGCTCGCAGATCTTCCACCAGAACCCGCCCGAGGCCGAGGTCTTCTACCGCATGCGCCTGCGCGCCGGGGACGACCGCCACGACGTGGTGCACATGATGATCAACGTGTTCCAGCGCCACCTGGCCTGGGCCGCGCAGCACGCCACGCCGGACTCGCCGCCGCAGTTCGACCTCAAGGCCTACGGGGCCACGCTCAAGACGCTGTGGCCGCTGAAGACGAAGAAACTCTGGGAGAAGCTCGGCTACGAGGTCGCGCCGCCGAGCAAGGGCAAACCCGCCGCGCGTCGCTGAACTCGGGGCGTGAGGAGCATGTCGCCGTAACCCCCGCCGGCTACGGCCGCCCGTGTCGGCCGCCCACCGGCTTTCGGCTTCCCTCCCTCGGTTGCCGTAGCTCAGGCTACGGCTCGGTCGGTCGGTCCAGGCGCGCTCGGCGGTCGCCTCGACCCGAGCACCCTCACATCGGCATCGGTTGCGGCGACAAGCTCCTACCGGCACCGCCCGTCGTCGGCCACGCCCGAGCAGTCCTGATCCAGGCCGTCGCCGCAGGTCTCGCGGGCGCCGGGCCGGATCTGTCGGTTCGAGTCGTCGCAGTCTCCGGCGCAGCGGCTCACGCCGTCGCCGTCCGTGTCGCCCGCCTGCGGGTCCGGGCAGGTCTCCTCGCAGATGACCCCGAGGGCGGCGTCGCACGGGATGTCGTTCCACAGGTTCGTGCCATCGATCAGGTGCGCGCAGTGTTCGTTGCCGCCGCCGTTGTTGGGCTCGCCGTCGGCCCAGAGGCCGGCCCAGTGTTCGCGCGCGTCCCATCCCAGGAAGCTGCCCTCGTGGTCGAGATCCGTGTGTCCCAGCCACCACGGCCCCGGGCGCACCTCGGCGGCGCGGGCGGCGAGCCAGGTGTTCTCGCCCTCCACGTCCACCAGGGGCAGGTCCATGCCCATGGACTGACAGTAGGACCGGGCGTCGAACCAGTTGCGGGCGTTGTGACAGAACACATAGCGGTGGGGCCCCAGGAACCGCTCCACGCAGTCGCAGCCCTGGCCCTCGTCGGCGACGCCGTCGCAGTTCTGGTCGATCTGATCGCCGCAGACGTCCTCGGCGCCGGGGTGAACGTTGGGGTCGGCGTCCCAGCAGTCGTCGCCGCAGCGCAGGTGGCCGTCGCCGTCCTCGTCCTCGCCGGGGGCGCAGGTGTCTTCACACAGCACGCCGAGCTGTGCGCCGCAGGCGATGTCGTTCCACTGATACGACCACTCGAAGTAGTGGAGGCAGTCCTCCTCGTTGCTGTTGTCGGGCTGGCCGTCCAGAAAATCGAGAAAGGTCGCGGGGTTGCCCGTGGTCCACGTCCAGGTGCCCTCGCTGGCCTCGTCCGTGCCGCCGATCCACCACCACTGGTTCCAGGTGGTCACGGCGTTGTACCAGAGCCAGATGTTCTCGTAGGCGCTGTCGATCTGGGCGAGCTGCGCCCCGTTGTCCCGGCAGTGCTGCTCCGCCTGGGCGAAGTCGCGCACGTTGGGACACACCAGGTAGCGGTGCGGGCCCAGGAAACGCTCCTGGCAGTCCGGGCAGGCCGGGGAGTCGTCCGGGCGGCCGTTGCAGTCCTGGTCGATGCCATCGCCGCACACGTCCTCGGCGCCGGGGTACACCGTCGGGTCGTCCGGGGCACAGTCCTGGTCGCAGAAGAAGCCGTCGTCGTCCGGGTCGACCCGCCCGAGCACGCAGGCGACGGCCTCGCCCACCGTCTGGCGGCGCCAGCGCATGAAGTCCACCGTGCCGGCGAGCGCGGCGTCGCCCGTCTCGATGCCATACTCCTTGCGGGGGTCGGCCTCGAGCGCGGGGCGCTGCGCGGCGTACACGTTCTGCACGAAGGTCGGCAGGTCCAGGCGGTCCACGGCCTCGAGGACGCGGCCGATCTGCGTGTCGTACAGCGTGCGGCAGTCGCGATCGGCCATGCAGGCCTGGAACAGACGCCCGCCGCCCTGATGCAGCGGGTGGTCGTAGCCCCAGGTCTGATCCACGCCCCAGGGCAGAAGCCGCATGACACCTTGCGGATCGGTGTGGATGTACCAGTTGTTGCGCGTCGAGGCGTAGCCGTCCCAGTGGCCCACGTACAGCTCCGTGGCCATCACGAGCGTGACCTGGTCCCAGTCGATGAGCGCCTCCGTGCGGGGCATCAGCTCGTCCGGGAACGCCGCCGCCGCGTCCAGCGCCAGGATGATCGCGGTGTAGTCCGAGCGGTCGAAGGGATCGCCCTCTTCGGCGTCGATCTCGCCGGTGTATTCCGGGTACAGATCCTGGCCGTACAGACCCTCGTACAGGTGGGTGGTGCCGGCGAAGTTCTCCGAGAGCCAGACGTCGTCGTAGGTCTCCAGGAACAGATACAGACCGTAGTCGGCGCCGTTCACGGTGACCCAGGCGTACCCCAGGCGCGGCGCGGGCACGCCGAGCTCGCGGAAGAGCGCGTAGGTGGCCGCCTCGTGCACGATGGACTGGTCCTGGACCATGTTGTTCAGGGTCAGGTTCTTCAGGCCGTCGATGTCCTGGCCGGGGCGAAGGCGGTTGGTGTCGATGCGCAGGGCCGACTTGGCGTCCAGCGTGCGGAAGCTCCCGGCGCGGCCCTTGATGTGCAGGCCGACTTCGTACCACTCCGAGGGCGCGGCGCCGCCGGCGGCCAGGCGGACGCGGGCGGGCACGTGCTCGTAGGGCAGGGCGGCGAGGCCGTCCAGGGACGGCTGCGGCAGCTCGATCTCCACGCGCGTGCGCCCCAGGGGGTCGAAGTAGGCGGCGCCGGCGCCCTCGCCGCGCTGATTGGGCGCGCCGCGCGTGGGCATGGTCAGCGTGAACCCGCCCTCGCCGTCGGGCAGGCGGCCCCAGGCGTAGCGGTCGCCCAGGGCGGGCAGCGTGACCGCGTCGAGCAGGCCACCGTCGGGGGCGGCGAGCGTGATGGACTCGTCCCCGGCGCAGCCGATGCCGAACTCGAAGCCGTCGTCGTTCTGGTCCTGTTGGCGCAGCGCCAGGAACCCCCGCGCGGCGATCGTCGTGCCGGAAGGCAGGCGGTAGAGCCGGTCGGCGTCCGTCGCGTCGTCCGTGACGCCGTAGCCGGAGACGTCGGCCTCGGCGTCCGTGGGATTGTAGAGCTCGATCCAGTCGCGGCCGTGGCAGTCGATCTCGTTGAGCACCAACGGCACGACGGGGCGCGACGCGGCGTCCGGGGGCGGTGCCGCGGCGTCGGGTCGCGGGCCCTGGTCCGGCGAAGCGGCGTCCGGCGGGGGCGGGCCCTGGTCGGGGCGAGCGGCGTCCGGCGTGGGCCGGGGTGTGCCCCCCGTCGAGCCGCCCGTGGCGTCGGGCGTGCCGCCGGTCGATCCGCCGGCGCCGCCCGGGGTCCCGGTGCCTGCGTCCTCGCGGGCCGGGTCGTCGCCGGAGCCTCCGCCGCAGGCCGTCAGGCCGAGAGCGAGGCCGAGACCCGAGACCCATCCGAGAACTTCCTGCGGTCGCTTCACGCGCATCTCCTGGCGTCGCCCGATTGGCCCTGAGCGTAGCGCATTTCGGCCGTCGCGAGCTTTTTTCACTTTCGGCAGGTTTGGGTACATCATCGCACTATGCTTACCTGGATCCTCGGCGTCCTCTTCGGTGTGCTCGCGGTCCCCCTGGCGCTGGCCGTGCCCCACGTGTGGTCGGCTTTCCTCGGGGGGGACCACCTGAGAACCTTCGCCCTCGGCGCGCTCGGCGGCGGCCTGGCCACGGTCGTGGTGATCCGCAAGGCGCCGTTCCTGGCGGTGCTGGAGCACGAGCTCACCCACATGGTGGTGGCCCTGCTGCACCTGCGCCTGCCGCTCTCGCTCAACGCCGGCAAAGAGGGCGGCGAGGTCACCTACACCGGCGACAGCGCGTTCCTCATCCGCCTCGCGCCCTACGTGCTGCCGACGTTCACGATCGCCCTGCTGGCGCTCTCGCCGGCCATCGCCAGCCCGCACCAGACCGTCTTGCGCGCCGCCATCGGCGTGACCTGGGGCTACCACGTGGTCACCATGCTCGAGGAGACGCGCCCCAACCAGCCCGACCTGAAGACGGGGGGCCGCGTGCCGGCCTTCCTGGGGGTCGCCGGGCTCGGCCTTCTGTTCTACGTGGGCTCGGCGCTCTGGGCGGTGGACGACTTCGGCCTGTGCCGCACCTGGCTCGAGCGCGGCGTGCAGACGGCGCGGCACCTCGTTTCCGGCGCCGTCTCTCTTGCGGTCGGCTGAAACCTTCGTCACCTTGCGCGCGTCTTTTTTGATTCCAAGCCAAGCCGAGCCGAGCCGACGCAGCCATGCGCAAGAAACTCCAGGAACTCCTCGACGATAAGGTCAACCCGATGGTGTCCAGCCACGGCGGGCACATCGACCTCGTCGACTACGCCAACGGCGTCGCCTTCGTGCGCATGACCGGCGGCTGCCAGGGCTGCGGCTCGGCCAAGGCCACGCTGCGCCAGGGGGTCGAAGAGACCATCTTCGCCCACTTCCCCCGGGTGAAGCAGATCATCGATCTGACCGATCACGGCGCCGGCCAGAACCCCTACTACAAGACGACTTGAGCGACCCGGCCGGGGCGCGCATGCTGCACGGCATGCAGAGCCTCGACGACGTCGCCCTCGCGTTCCAGAAAACGTGTCGCCGCTTCACGCGCGAACACATCGAACCGTTCGCCCACGAATGGGAAGAGGCCGAGCTCTTCCCCCGTGAGCTCTATGGCCAGGCCGCGGCGGCGGGCATCCTGGCCGCCGGTTTCCCCGAGGACTGCGGCGGCACGGGCAAGAGCACGATGCTGCCCCTGCTGGCGCTCGAGGCGATGATCTGGGGCGGCTCCACGGGGGTCGTCGCGGGGGTGTCGTCCCATGGGATCGCCTTGCCCCCCATCGTGAACCTGGGCACGGCGGAGCAGAAGCAGCGCTGGGTCGCGCCGGTCCTGCGCGGCGAGCACATCGCGGCGCTCGGCATCACCGAGCCGGGCACGGGCAGCGACGTCGCCGGCGTGCGCACCCGCGCCGTGCGGGACGGCGACACCTATGTGATCAACGGCGCCAAGATGTTCATCACGAGCGGCTGCCGGGCGGACTTCGTGACCGTCCTGACGCGCACGGGCGACGACCCCCACGGGGGCCTGACGTTCTTCGTGGTCGAGCGCGGCACGCCGGGCTTCAGCGTCTCGCGCGCGCTCAAGAAGACGGGCTGGCGGGCCAGCGACACGGCCGAGCTGGCCTTCCAGGACGTCCGCGTGCCGGTCGGAAACCGCATCGGCGACGAGGGCAGCGGCTTCATCGCGCTGATGCAGAACTTCCAGAACGAGCGGCTCGCGCTGGCCTTCATGGGCCACGCCACCGCCGAGGTCGCCCTGCACGACGCCCTGGCCTACGCCCGGGAGCGCATCGCGTTCGGCAAACCGATCGGCAAGTTCCAGGCGATCCGCCACAAGCTCGCCGAGATGGCCACGCAGGTGCAGGCCGCGCGGGCGTTCAACTACAGCGTCGCGCTGCGCTGCGAGGCCGGGGACGTGGACGTCTCGCACGTCAGCATGGCCAAGAACTTCTCGGCCCGCGTGGCCAACGAGGTCTGCTACGAGGCCGTGCAGATCCTCGGCGGGGCCGGCTACATGCGCGAATCCCGCGTCGAGCGCCTGAGCCGCGACGCGCGGCTTCTGCCCATCGGCGGCGGCACCACCGAGATCATGAACGAGCTCATTGCCCGCTGGGGCCTGGGCCTGTAAATCGCAGATCACGCGAAAATCGAACGCAATTCGTGCGATTTCTGTCGTGAAAAGCTCACGGACGTCGCCCAACGTTCCGGTACATCCCAGCAACGGAGACACCCATGCGCAGAGTTCGCTTCGCAGTCAGCGGCGCGCTGGCCCTCGCCCTGGCCCTGCCGGCCGGCGCGCCGGCCACCGCCGACGCGGCCCAGAACGGGGGCGTGCCCATCATGGGGCTGGCCCTCCTCAAGCCGACCCCCGTCGGGCGCTACTACGCCGCGGCCAAGGGCGGCTACACCAGCGTGAGCGAGATGGCGGTCACCGTCGTCAAGCAGCCCAACGAGTATGCGGCGACGGACCTGGCGATCGTCGTGCGCCGGATGGACGGGACGTTCGTCAGCGGCCACAAGCTGCTGAAGGCCTCGCCCCAGCTCACCATCACGCTCCCGTCGAACCCGAGCGTCTGCGCGGTCGACTGGCGCGGGGACAAGCTCTGCGACGGCTCGAGCACGGTCTGCGGCGGGTCGATCACCCAGAAGAACCACTTCCAGATCGAGATCTTCCTGCTCACGGACGTGCCCAACCCGTCGGGGGCGCCCCCGGCGCTCGGCAGCACGTTCGCCCGCAAGGAGGACCTGAAGCTCCGCCTGAACAAGGGCGTCGGCGTGCGTGGCTTCAACCCCGCCACCAAAGAGTACCCGCTGTCGAAGAATACGAACTACCTCCCGGCGCCCGTCGGGGTGAACGACGCGAGCACGTGCCGCCCGGGCCCCGAGCCCTGGCCCGAGCCCGAACCCAGCTACAACGCGCCGGGACTGTGAGGCCAACCCCATGAAACTCCATCACACTCCGGCGCTCGCCGGCCTGTTGTCCCTCGCCGCCCTGCCCGCGTTCGCCGCGGCGAACATCGTCGAGCTGCGCCTCGACGCCGACGCGGTCGTCGACCTGCTCGACCTGCGCGCCTTCGCCGAGCCCATCTGCCCCGTGGCCGTGACCTGCGCCGCCGGCAACGCCTGCCTGGTCGACGCCTTCGACTTCGGCATCGTGCGCTCGCTGCGCCGCTCCCGACTGGCGCAGGCCGTCTCGCCGGACGGCCGCGCGACCTATCAGGCCCAGATCCCCCAGGTCGCCCTGAGCCTGCAGGCCGGCTTCAAGGACGCCGCCTGCGCCGCCAACCCGGCCTGCGCGGATCTGCAGTGGGCCGAGGTCCGCGATTACACGCTGATCTTCGATCTGTCGGCCTCGGGCGACCAGCTCTGCGCCTCGCTGAACACGTTCGAGGGCGCGCAGCCCCCGGCGGCGCTGGCGGCGGCCCTGCGGACGTCGCTCGGGCAGCTCTGCGGCACGGTGTCGGCCGTGGACACGCTCGACCTGCGGCCGGACGGCGACACGCTCGACGGCGCTCTGGTCACCGTGGACGCGGCGGCGAGCCGCCTCGCGCTGCGCTACCACCTGAACACGGGCGTGGCCGACGCCGGCCCGGACTGGGCGGGGTTCCTGGCCGGGGCCCGCGCCCCGGACGACGGCGCGCCCTTCTCGCTCTTCGTCGACGGCGGGCTCCTGGCCCGGGCCGCCGCGCGCAGCCTGTCGGACGCCGCGACGCCCGCGCCGGCCGCGCTCGTCGCCGTGGGCGACTACAACTACGCCACGCCGGGCTCGGCGTCGGACGAGGCCACCGCCACGCTGAACGCGACGGCGGGGAGCTGCACGGTCGCGTCGCCCGTGACCCTGCGCGGGTCGTTGACCTCGGACGGCACGGGCGTCGGGCTCGCGGCGGCCGCGTCGGGGACCATCGGGGCCTTCGACACGGTCCGCTGCGGCACCAGCACCGCCGCCGCGCAGGCGGCCCTGAACGCCACCCTCTCCGATGGCGGTGCGCTGTTCGCGAGCCGGCTCGCCACGCTCGGCGGCGTCCCCGTCGAGGCGGCGGGCTGCGCGACGAACGCCGCCGGGGCGGTGTCCTGCCGCGTCTCGCCCCAGGCGGGCGAGCTGTTCCTGGGCGGCAACGCGCTCGTCACGCTCGGCCTGGTGTCCGAGCGCGTGTCCTTCGCCCCCGAGGGCGCGCTGCTCTCCGGCGACCTCACCCGGAGCGGCGTGGTGCCCGAGCGCGTCGAGGCCACGCTGGTCACGCCGCGCTACACCACGGCGGGGGCCTGCGGCGCGCAGACGCAGGACTACCGCGGCACGCTGGCCCTGCGCGGCACGGGCCGCACCTGCAGCGCCCGCGTGATCGACGACCCGCTGGGCATCTTCGTGCTCACGCCGCGGGATCCGTCCGGCTACTTCACGGACGTCTCGGACATCACGCTCAACCCGGACGCCCGCCTGCGCGCCCGCTACTTCGCCGCGCCTTACGTGCTGAAGATCGCCACGCAGACGACGGCCGGCGCCCGGGCGTTCGAGGCGGCCGCTCCCCGCGCCGCCAACGGCGGGGTCGAGGAGATCGCCGACCGGATGATCGCCGGCGTCGCGTGTCGGACCCCGGCCGTGGCCCCCGTGCCCGCGGTGGGCCAATACCAGGCGGCGTGGTCCGCCTCGCCGCCCCAGGCGCTCACGCTGCGGCTCACCACGGCCGCCGCGGTCGTCTCCGCCCCGGCGGCGGTGCACCAGATGCTCCTGACCACGGCGGCGCGGCCCGTCGTGGGCGCCGGCGGCCGGTTCAGCTACACCCGCGCGACCTTCACGCTGCAGGGCCAGCTCTACTCGAAGCTCGCGAACGGCAGCGAGGTCATCACCGCGGTCAGCACCCAGTTCGTGGGCGACGCGACGGGCACCACCCGCGACGATGGCAGCCCGGATCTGCGCCTGTCCGCGCGCCGGAACCTGACCTTCACCGTGCCCGCCGCCGCGCGGCCGGCCGGCGTGTCCGCCGCGAGCGTGGCCGTGACGATCGAGCCGACGAATGTGCGCTTCGTGGGCCCGCCGACGCGCTGAGCGTCGGGCGCGTCACGGAATCCAGCGGGGGAACCACCGCTGGTCGGCCGAGCCCGTGCAGGTGCGCTCCTCGACCGCGTGCGAGACGTTCGTGGGGCCGCCCTCGACGCTCAGGCAGAGCGACTGCCCGGGCGCGTGGGTGATGCCCAGCTTCACGCCGCCGGCCGCGTCGTTCCAGGTCGTGTACGTGAAGCGCTGGTTGAACCCCAGGTGGCAGCCGAACTGCTGGTAGTTCGTGCCCGAGACCGTCGAACCCGAGGGCATGTCCAGGCAGCGGCCGCTGGCGTCCGAGGCCAGGCGCACGCGGCCCGCGTCCACGCTCACGTCCAGCCAGAAGCGCTGCGCCGGGCCGTAGTGGCAGGGGTACACGGTGGGCACCTCGCCGTCGAAGGGGCTGCCGAAGGGGATGTCCAGACACATCCGCGTGCCGTCCGGCGCGACGGTGTAGAACGCGCCGCGGGCGTTGCGGGCGTCGTTGCGCAGCGCGGCCACGTTGCGCTGGCCGTCCAGCCAGGCCTGCATCGGCGCGTAGCGCACGAGCTGCAGGTTGCCGTTCACCTGGCGGTGCACCATGCCCACGGCCGACCAGCGCGACAGGTCGAAGCAGGGCGCGCCGGCGTCGGCGTCCTCGACCGTGTCGCCCGTGAGGAACGCGCTGGACATGTTCATCGTGCCGTCGGCGTTGGCCGCGGTCAGGCGCATGTCGGCGTAGTTCAAGCGGTCGCCGACGTACTCGTAGCAGCGCACGAGCTGGTTGACGAGCGCCGGCGCCGTGCGCTGGTCGATGGGGTAGGCCTGGGTGTTGTTCGCCGCGAAGTCGGCGTGGTGCACGATGGCCGCCGGGAAGAAGTCCGAGGCGTTCACGCCGGCGGCGGCGGTCGACTGCGCCCCGGCCGCGCCCGGGGCGGCGGTGACGCGCACGTTGGCCGGGGCGGTGGCGTGGCCGATGAAGCGCCCGCTCGTGATGAAGAGGTCCGGCCCGAGCTGCAGGCCCGTGTGGGTGTCGGCCTGCCCGGTCACCGTGACCTTGACCACGCCGCGCAGGGGCCCGGCGGCCGCGAAGCCGCGGATGCCGCCCTCGGCGGTCTCGAGCTCGGCCTCGGCGCCGTCGTCGGCGGCGAGGGTGTCTTCGTCGAGGTCGTCGACGCCCTGGCCGCAGCCGGTGAGCAGGGTGGCGAGCGCGAGGGCGGCGGCGGGGAAGAGAGCGGCGGTCGAGGAACGCATGGGTGTCTCCTGGGTCGTGTGTCGCGAAGTGTCGACGCAGACCCGACTTTGCGAGGCGCGTGCCAACGCGCTCGACGGCCTGCCATGCGGGTGGGCCTCGCGTCGACGCGCCGTGCTCCCCCTGTGACACCCCCGGGGACACCCCCGGAGACACCCCCGGTGTCTCAGTCGTCGCCCGGCTCCGGGGCGGCGCGCAGGCCGAAGCGTTCCAGCCAGCGATAGACCTGCTTGCGGTCGCGCCCGAGCCGCCGGGCCACGCCGCGCACGCTGCCCCCGCACTCGGCGAGCAGCGCGGCCAGGGTCTCGGCGTCCGGCGGGGCGGGGCGCGCGGACTCGGCCTCGTCGGAGAGC
>CAINDO010000261.1 GCA_903847385.1 uncultured Myxococcales bacterium | reverse complement strand
TCGACGACGAGTTCGGGCTCAGGCTCAGGCTCAGGCGCCGGCTCGACGACGAGTTCGGGCTCAGGCTCAGGCTCAGGCGCCGGCTCGACGACGAGTTCGGGCTCAGGCTCAGGCTCAGGCGCCGGCGCGACGACGAGTTCGGGCTCAGGCTCAGGCGCCGGCTCGGCGACGACTTCAGGCTCAGGCTCAGGCTCAGGCGCCGCCTCGGCGACGACTTCATGCTCAGGCTCAGGCCAAGGCGCCTGCTCCGGCGTCGCGACGATCTCGGCCTCAGTCTCCGCCGCCGTGACGACCTCCGGCTCCGGGTCCGGCTCCGCTGCAGCGACGATTCCCGGCTCCGGCGCGGGCTCCGCCGCAGCGGCCACGACGGGCGCCTCCACCGGTGACGGGGCGCCCTCGGCTTCTGGCGGATCCGCGGCCGGGGCGCGCGGCGCCCCAACCCCCGCAGCCTTCAGTGCTTCCGCAACGGAGTGCGGTTGGGCTGGCGCGGGCGGCCCGAAGACGAGCGGCTCCAGAGTCGGCTCGGTGCTGGCGATCTGCGCGAGGACCTGATCGATCGAGGTTCGCCGGGCGTCGACCAGAAGGGTCTCCACCAACGCGTGCACCGCCAGCGCGAACGGGCCTTCGGGATCTTCGAACATCACCGGCGCCATGCGGTGAACAGCGCGCGAAACCGTCGGATCAGGGGGCAGGGCGCCCAGGAGCGGCAGGTGCAGCCCCAGATAGCGCTGGCAAACGACGCCCACGGCGCCGAGGACGCGGCGGGCGTCCTTCGGCAGGGCCTGGTTCACGACCAGGCGCATCTGCAACCCGGCCACCCGCGCCGCCGCGCGCTCCGCCCAGGCGGGCGAACGCTCGTTGAAGGCGGAGAGCAGGCGCTCCACGGACTCGATCCGGTCCGGGCCACGGGCCTGGACGGCGCGCTCCACGAGACTGCGCGCGTCCGGTTCGTCCAGGAAGGCTTGGTCCAGCGCCCGAAACAGGGCGCCCTTGATGAACGCGTACGCGTTCTGGATCGCCGTCGGCTCCGTGCCGGTGACGATCAGACCTTCGCCGGCCAGGTTGAACAGGTCGAGCGTGTTCTCGTGTGTGCCCGCGCCGAGATCCATCAACAGGACGTCGACGGGCAGGTTGAAGAACGCCTCGAGCAGTCGCTCGCGATCTCGCCGGCGCGGGCTGGCCGACCGGAGGATGGCGGCTGCGCCGCTGATCACCCGCAGCCCATCGACGTCCGTGGGCAGGCAGATGTCCTCGAGGGACGGCACGCGGCCGGTCCAGAAGTCGTCGAGCGTGGCGCTCGGGTGGACGAGACCGAGGAGCGTGTGCAGGTTGGCGGCGCCCAGGTCGGCGTCGAGCGCGACGACCGTCAGGCCCCGCTGAGCGAGCGCAGTGGCGACTGCGCTGCACACCAGCGATTTCCCCACGCCGCCCTTGCCGCCACCGAAGGCGAGAACAAGACGTTCACGAGACATGAGGAAAGGAGATACCCCGGTCGGCGGAGCGTGTAAACCTCGCGCCGATCAGCGCTTGATCTCGGGATCCATCGGGAAGTGGAAACCCACGCCGATGAGCACGGCGAAGTGGTTGCCCCACTCTGCGGTGGCCTTGGTCTTGGCCGTGCCGTCGGTCGTCTCGTTGCTCGTCACCGCGCTGGGAGCGGACGAGTAGATGTAATCGCGGACCTCGAGGTTGAGGTCCAGCCAGTTCAGCAGGAAGGTCCGCAACCCGACCCCGGCGACGGGCGCGAGCGTGAACGCGGCCAGGTCACCGTCACCGCCGAGCTTGGCGCCACCGATACCGGCGACCAGGTGCATGTCGTAGTTCAGCACCTGACGTCCGAAGAGCGCGAGCTTGCCGGCAATCGGCGTGTAGAGGAAGTCGAGGCTCGTCAGGAGGCTGACGTGCGAGAAGCCATCCTTGGAGCGGTCCGGACGCTCGTCGCCGATCTGCTCGGCGAGATCCGAGTCCAGGCCGCCGAACGGGCTGGCCAGGGCCGACAGCCCGACACCGACCGACTCGGTGAAGTGGTAGGACAGCGCGGCGCCCATCAGCACGTTGCGCTGATAGGAGTCGTTCAGCGTGAAGCCGAAGGTGGGCGCGACCATGAAGCGGCCGCCGCGGTACTGGACCCGGCGCCGGATGGCGTCCCCCTCTTCGAGCTTCTCGAGGGCGCTCTTCTTGGGGCCAGTGATGCCGGCGGCCAGGGAGGTGGCCGGCGCACAGACCGCAAGCAGGGCGAGGATCAGGGGTGTGACCTTGCGCATCACGGTCGCCTCACTTCAGGGTCTGGTATTCGAAATCGGGGGGCAGGAAGAACCCGACGCCAGCCGTGAACACGAGGTTGTTCACGATCTCGCTGCCGGCCGGGTAGTCCTCATTGTAGATGTGGTCGCGGAGCTCGAGGTTCAGCGTGAACCACCGGTTCATGTAGAACCGCTGACCGAGCCCGGCGCCCAGCGTGATGTGCCCGCCGAGGTCGGTGCGCGTGTAGCCCGCCGCCAGCAACGCGTAGATGTCCCAGGGGACGATCCACGAGTTGAACAGCGTGAACTTGCCGTAGATCGGGTCGTACTGGAACTGCAGCTCCGTCAGGTACTTCGGCTTGGAGACCTGAGGGTAGAGCTCGTAGTCCTCGAGCACGGTGTCGAAGAGGTCCGTCTCGGTGCCCAGCGAGTAGGCGCCGTGGACACCGACCGCCAGGTACTCGGTGATGTAGTAGTTCACCGTACCGCCGGCGATGAAGGAGCTCACCAGCGCGTCGTTGATGTTCGTCCCCAGGAAGGGCGAAACCTCGACGCGGTGGGACTGGAGGAACGGCCGCCGCTGAATGACGCGGATGCGGTCGAGCTCCTCGGACTCCGCCTTCTGGACGGCCGCCGCTTCCTTCTCGGTGTCGATGACGTCGAACGTCATGCCACCTTCGTCGGCGCCCGCAGCGGGGGCGTCGGCGTTCTGGGCCGGCGGGGTGTCCCCCCCCCCGGTGTCGTCCGTGGTGAAGGTCATGTCGTCCTGGGCGAATGCCGACCCACTCAGGCCGACCAACCCGAAGACTGCCGCTGGGATGTACCGGGCTCGACGCTTCATGGCCCCCAATGATTCTCTGGTCGCCGTGTTCCGGCCCTATTAGCACGGGCCCTGAGGTCGAACAAGCAAAAGCATGGCTCCCGGACGGTTCATTCGTCCGTGAGAAGCGCCTCTGCAAAGCTCGCCGGATCGAAGGCACGCAGGTCCGCGACCTTCTCTCCGATGCCGATGTACCGCACTGGCAGCTTCATTTCATCGCAAATCCCGATCACGACCCCACCTTTCGCCGTGCCGTCGAGTTTGGTCATCACGATGCCGGTGACCTGAACGACCTGCGCGAACTCTTTGGCCTGCGAGATGGCGTTCTGTCCGTTGGTCGAGTCGAGCACGAGCCAGACCTCGTGGGGCGCGCCGGGCACGGCCTTGCCGATCACGCGGTGGACCTTGCCGAGCTCGTCCATCAGCTCCTTCTTGGCCTGCAGCCGGCCCGCGGTGTCGCAGATGCAGACGTCGTAGCCTTCGTCCGCGGCGCGTTTGCACGCGTCGAAGATGACGCTCGAGGGGTCCTGCTTCTCGGTGCCGCGAATGACCGGCACGCCGGCGCGATCGCCCCACACGGCGAGCTGCTCCACGGCCGCGGCGCGGAAGGTGTCGCCGGCGGCGAGGACCACGCGTTTGCCCTGCTGCACGTACTGGTTCGCCAGCTTGCCGACGGTGGTCGTCTTGCCGGAACCGTTGACGCCGACCACCATGATCACGAAGGGCTTTCCCCGATTGTAGTCCAGCGGCGCGGCCTGAACCTGGAGCATGTCCCGGATCTTGTCCTTGAGGTTGCCCCAGACCTTCTCCGGGTTCAGGAGCTCCTTGCGGGACAGAGACTCGTGGACCTGCTCCACGAGCTTCTGGCTCGTCTTCACGCCGATGTCGGCCGTGAAGAGGGCTTCCTCGAGGTCACCGAGCAGGGCGTCGTCGATGGTCTTGGCGCCGCCGAAGAGCGCGCCGAGCTTCTTCACGAAGCCATCGTGGGTGCGGGCGAGGCCCTCGCGCAGCGTCTTGCCGGCCTCCTCGGCGGCGGGGGGCGCTGCCTCGGGCTTCGGCTCGGGCTTCGGCGCCGGTTTGGGCTCGGGCTTCGGGACCGGCTTGGGCTCGGGCTTCGGGACCGGCTTGGGCTCGGGCTTCGGGACCGGCTTGGGCTCGGTTTTGGGCTCGGGCTTGGGCTCGGGCTTCGGGGCCGGCTTCGGCTCCGGGAGCGCCGCGGGCTCGGGGAGCGTCGGAGCGAGGGGCTTCAGCGGCGGCGCGGCGACCTCGCGCGGCGCCTCGCCAGGGGCGAGCACCTGGGGCGCCTTGAACGCCTGGCGTGCGGCAGACTCGACGTCGACCCGCTCCGCGGAGACCGGCTCGGGGGCGGTGGGCACCGATGGAGGCGGGGGGGCCCCCTTGCTGCGCAGCGCCTGGACCAGCAGCACGACGAGCACGAGCGCGATGCCGCCGTAGAGCGCGTACTCGCCGCCGGTGAGGCCGGTGGTCGCGGCGGCGTCGGGGGTCTGCGCGACGAGCGCCGCGGTGAGAAGACGAAGGGCGGTATCCAAGGGCGGGACTCCGGCGGGACTTCAGGACATCCGCACGCTGACCAGCTTGCTGATGCCCGGCTCCTCCATGGTGATGCCATACAGGACGTCGGCGATCTCCATGGTGCGTTTGTTGTGGGTGATGAGCACGACCTGGCTCATCTGCGCGATGTCGCGGACGACCTCGTTGAAGCGGCCGATGTTGGCGTCGTCGAGGGGCGCGTCGACCTCGTCGAGCAGGCAGAACGGGCTCGGCTTGACCTGGAAGACGGCGAAGATCAGCGCGATGGCGCACATCGCCTTCTCGCCGCCGCTCAGGAGGCCGACGTTGCCGACCTTCTTGCCCGGCGGCTGCACCAGCATCTCCACGCCCGTCTCCAGCATGTCGTCCGGATCCGTGAGCGCGAGCTCCGCCGTTCCACCGCGGAAGA
The DNA here is from genome assembly GCA_903847385.1 of uncultured Myxococcales bacterium. GTDB lineage: Bacteria > Myxococcota_A > Bradymonadia > UBA7976 > UBA1532 > CAINDO01. The sequence goes on along the minus strand of CAINDO010000261.1, from coordinate 65,039 downwards.
GGCGCGGGAAGATGGCCTTGAAGCGCTCGTTGACCGCCTCGTAGGTCTCGCGGAAGAGCTGGCGGCTGGTGCGGTTGATCTGGTCGATGGCCTTCTCGAGGTCGTCGAGGGCCTGGTTCAGGTCCGCCTGCTGCGTGGTCAGGAACTCGAACCGCTTTTCGACCTCGACGCACTCCTCGATGGCCGCCAGGTTGACCTCACCCATCCGCTCGATGAGCGTCTCGATCTCCTGCAGGCGGGCGTGATCCTCGGCGGTCGGGGGGTTCTCGGCCCCCTGCTGCTCGGCGGCGGCCTCTTCGATCCGCATTCGGAACATCTGCTCGACGCGCGCCTCGAGGTTCTGCAGGCGCAGATGGCGCTCCTGCAGGGCGAGGCGGGCGTCGGCCAGGATGTCGCGGGCGTGCTCGCGGGCGCGGCGCGTGTCGACCAGGGACTGCTCGGCGGCCTCGACGCGGGAGACGGACTCTTCATGGGCGGCGCGGGCCTCGGCGAGCGCGGAGGCCCGCACGGCGGCCCCCTGCCGGAGCTGTGTCAGGCGGGCCTCGGACTGCCGCGTCTCATGCGAGAGCTCACCCAAGCGGATGTCCGTCGTCTCCATCTCGGCGACCATGCGCTGGACGCGCTCGGCGGCTTCCCGCGCCTGCACGGCGAGCCGCTGCACGCGGTCCCGGGCCGCAGAGATGCGTTCCTGCCGGGCGACCTGCCGGGTGCGCGCCTCGTGCAGCGCGGAGAGCGCCGCGTCGCGACGCGCTTCCGTCTCGGAGACGTGCCGCTCGGCCTGAAGGATCGCCCGCTGCCGCTCGTCCGTCCCGGCGTCCACCTGGGCGAGCTCGCGGTCGTGCTTGCGCACCTGCTCACCGGCCTCGCGGGCGTCCATGCGCAGATCGGCCAGATCGTCCGCGAGCTGGGCGCTTCGCCGGTTCGCGCGCTCGAGATCGGCCTCGTAGCGGGCAGCGTCCTTGCGGGCCTCGGCGCGGCGGATCTCACCATCCTGCAGGGCCCGGGCGGCGGTCTCGCGGCGGGCGCGGGCGTCGGCGGCGAGGGCGCGCTGCGCCTGGGCTGCGGCCTGACCCTCGGCGGCCTCGGCCTCGAGTGTGGTCGCAGCGGCGGTGAGCTCGCGGATCTCGCGGCGTCGGCTGAGCGGGGCCGCGTCCGCGCCGCCGTGGCCGCCCGTCACCCAGGCCGGCGCGTCCACCCGGTCGCCCTCGAGCGTGACCACGCAGCCGGGCCAGGCGCCCTCCCGCGCGATCTCCAGCGCCACGGCCAGATCCTCGACGAGCAGCGCGTCGCCGACGAGCACCGCGGGCAGGCCCTGCGCGCCGAGCAGATCGACGAGCCGACCCCGCACACCCGGCCGCACCGGCGCCACGGGGACCGGCAAGGGCTCCGCCTGGGCGGATACGAAGGTACCGCGCCCGCGCCCTTGCCCGCGCAGCAGGTCCGCGGCCGCACCCGCGCGGCCCAGGTCCGTGACGACGACGGCCTGCAGGCGGGGCCCGAGCGCGGCGGCGACGGCCTTCTCGAGCTCGGCGGGCGGGGACAGGTTCTCCGAGACGAGGCCGAGCACACCGGCCTCGGCGCCGCGGGCGAGGACGGCGCGCGGCCCCTCGCCGACGCCCTCGCGCCGGGCCTCGAGCTCCTCCAGGCTGCGCAGGCGGCTGCGCGTGCCGGCCAGGTGCTCCCTTGCGCGCCGTTCGCGGTCCTCACCCGCGCGGGCCTCGCCCTCGGCCGCGAGGCGCGTCGCCTCGGCCGCATCGCGCTCCGTGCGGGCCGTTTCGACCTGCTCGTCCGCCTGCCGCAAGCGGTCCTGTGACTCGCGGAGCTGGCGCGCGAGGACGTCGCGCTGGGCAATCAGCGACTCGACCTCGTCCTGAGCGGACACGGCGCGGGCCAGGAGCTCCTGCTCACGCCGCGAGGCCGCGTCGCGCACGGCGCGGGCGCGGACGATCATCTGCGCGGCCTCGGACGCGGCGCGTTTGTGCTGCTCCGAGGCGTCGCGCGCCGCCCTCAGCTCCGTCTGGACCCCCTGGAGTTCGGCGTCGAGGCGCGGGAGATCCGAGGCGTCTCCCGAGGCCTCCTCGTCCAGAGAGGCGACGCGCGCCTCGGCCTCTTCGCGCTCCGCCGTCAGCTCGGCGATGCGCTCGGCGGCGCGCCCGCGCTCGACGCGCGCCGTCTCCAGGCGCTGGCGCGTGCCCTGTGCCTCACGGCCGAGCAGTTCGAGCTGACCCTCGGCCAGGCGAACGTCGTTCTCGGCGCCGGCCAACTGTCCGGCGAGGGCGCGTGCGCGCGACTCCGTCCCCTGCTCTTCGAGCTTGACCGCCGCCCGGTGGGCCTCGGCCGTCTCGAGCGCGCGGATCGCGTCCCCCTCGCCGGCGGCCAGGGACTCGACCCGCGCGATCAGGCCGGCGTGGTCCGCCTGCAGGTGGTGGTACTCCCAGACCGCGGCCTTGAGCTGAAGGTGGCGCGCCTCGACGCGGTACTCTTTGTAACGCTCGGCTTTCTTCGCCTGACGTCGCAGCGACTTCAGCTGCCCGTCGACCTCGCCGATGATGTCGGCGACGCGCTCCAGATTCAGCCGCGTCTCCTCCATCTTCCGCTCGGCGACCTTCTTGCGGACCCGGTAGCGCGTGATGCCGGCGGCCTCTTCGATGATCGTGCGGCGCTCTTCCGGGCGTGCGCTGACGATGCGGCCGATCTGCCCCTGCTCGATGATCGCGTAGGCGCGCTGACCGCCCACGCCCATGCCCGAGAGCAGGTCGTGGACGTCCTGAAGGCGCACCCGGACCTTGTTGATGAAGTAATCCGAGCCGCCGGAGCGCTCCATGCGGCGCTCGATCGCGATCTCCTCGACGTCCTTCCAACGCGCGGGCACCTCGGTGGAGCCGTCGTTCACGTACGTCAGGCGCACCTCGCACATGCCCATGGGGCCGCGCTGGCCGGTGCCGTTGAAGATGACGTCCTCCATGGAGCCGCCGCGGAGCGCCTTGGCGCCCTGCTCGCCCATGACCCACTTCAACGAGTCCACGATGTTGGACTTGCCGCACCCGTTCGGGCCGACCACGGCCGTGATCCCATCGTCGAACACCACCGTCGTGCGGTGGTAGAACGACTTGAAGCCGTGAATGTCGAGGCGCTTGAGCTTCATGGGTGCGGGTGCCGAGCGCGCGGTTATCGCAAAGGGCGGCGGCAAAGGGAAGCCGGACCCGCCGTTCGCCCCGCGGTTCAGGCCCCGATGCGCGCGAACAGGCCCCCGGCGGCGGCGAGGACGAGCGCAAAACCGACGGCCATCGCCAGCTCCGCCCGGCGCGGTCGCACGGCGGCCCCGTGCGCCGCGGCAAAACACAGCGCGATGAATGGCAGCGCCGGCAGCGGCACCTGCAGCACGAGCAGGCCGGCCAGGCACAGCCCGAACCCGACCAGCAGGCCGCCGAGGGACCGCCGCGGCGAGAGCCCGAGGCGCGCCGCCGCGCCGAGCAGGAACGCAGTGAACAGCAGGTCGCCGACGCCGAGGATCGGGGCGGGCGCGACCGACTCGCCGTCGAATACGGGCAGGTGCAGCACGACGGCCGCGAGCGCGACCGGCCCCTCGCCCTCGAGCAGGCTGCGGGTCAGGCCCTCGGGGGCCGTCACGCTCCAGAGGTCCGCCGACGCGCCCACGATCACCAGGGGCCACAGGTGTCGGGGGTCGACGACCTCGCGCCCGAGGAGGCCCCCCACCCCGCACGCAGCGACGAGCAGCGCGCCGCCGTGGAGCAGCGCGCCCCAGGCGTCGGCGGGCAGGTATCCCGCCAGCGCGACCGTCGCGATGCCCGCCCCGGCAAAGGGCAGAAGGCCGCGGCGACCGGCGCTCGAACGTCCGGCGAGCGCACCGGCGACGAGCGTCGCGCCTGCCACACCGGCATACGCGACCAGGAACCCGACGATCGGGGGCGGCCCGAGCCCGGCGACCGCCGCGGCGAACGCAAAGACGAGCGCCCATGCGCCACTGGCGGACCCGATGTATCGCAGCACGGCGTGCCTCCGTGCCGAGCGTCGTTCGCACGGGGCGCGACCGTCAAGCGTGACCGCGAGGGGCGCCCACGGTAGGCTGCGCCGGTGCGACTTTCCGCCGCTCTCACCGCCTTTCTGGCGATCGTCCTCGGGCTGGGCCCGCCGCGCACCGCCTCGGCCGAGCCGGAGATCGTCGTCAAGGCCCGCGCGTCGCTGACGGAGCTGCTCACCGTCACGCGCGGCCTGCGGGTCGACGTCGAGGGCAACCTGCGCGACAACCTCGGCCAACCGGTCGCGGGCGCCGAGGTCGAGATCCAGGTGGGCGCCGAGAGCGCCCGTTCGGCGACGACGGACGCGCAGGGTCACTTCCGGGCGACCCTCGTGACCCAGGGCAGCGGCGCGCACAAGGTCGGGGTCCGGTTCCCGGGCAGCGCGTTGCTCGGCTCCGCCGCCGCCGAGGGCGAGGTCACCGTCGGGCGCGCCGAGGTCGAGCTGCAGTTGCAGGCGCCGGAGGCCGCGGAGGCGGGCGTGCCGCTGGACCTGGGCGCGCGCGCCGTCGACCGTCGGGGCACACCGCGCGCAGGGCTGTCGCTGCAGGTCGCCCTCGACGCCCAGCAACTGTCCGCGCTGCCTACGGACGCGGACGGCGAGATCCACTTGACGGCCCGGGATCTGGGTCGCGGCCCCCACCGGCTCGTGGTCACCTTCGCCGGCGACGAGGACCACCTGCCTGCCCGCGCGGAGCAGACGCTCACCGCCTGCGTGACCCCCCGGGTGACGCTCGATGCGCTCCCGCCCCGCCTGGAGCCGGGCGCGGTGCTCACGGCCTCGGGTCGCGTCGAGGGCGCCCCCGGCGAGGCGCTCCCGGTCGTCCTCACGGCCGAGGGGGACCCCGTCGGTGGCACGACCACGGACAAACAGGGGCGCTTCAGCATCACGCTGGCCGCGGACACCCTGTCCGCCGGCAAGCTCGAGATCCGCGCGCTCGTCGCCCCGACGGAGCCGTCGCTGCGCACCGCTTTCTCGGCGGCCCAACGCGTCGAGGTCGTGCCGCCACCGCCCCCCTCGCCCGCATGGTTCATCGCGCCGGCGACGGTCGGCGCGCTCGCCGCCTTCGCCGCGGCCTGGCGTCGCCGACCCCGACCGCTGGCGCCCTCACCCGTGCCGACGCGCGTGCCGCCGCCTCCGCCTTTCGTGCGCCGCGCGCCCCCCGTCGACGACGGCCTCCTGCGTGTCGAGGTCCGGGCCGAGGCCACGGGCGCACCGATTCGGGCCCGAGTCCGCCTTCTCCAGGGCGGGACCGCCCCCAGCCTGATGAACCCGCCATCCCCCGGGCCCGTCACCGAGACGGACGACGAGGGCCGCGCAGTGCTCGCGGGTCCGGGCGAGTGGATCTGGACGGAGGCCGAGGGGTTCGCCCCGGATGGGCACGCGTGCCACGTGCCCCCGGGCGCCCATGTCGTGATTCACTTGCAAACACCGCGGGCACGCATCCAGGCGCGGCACGAGGCGGTCCTCGCCGCCGCCGGCCGCCCCGTTCTGAAGTTCGGTCGCGAGACGCCGGGACAGTCGGCGGTCGACCTCGTCCGGCGCGGCGCGCCGAGCGCGCTGGTCGACCGCTTCACGGAGGCCGTCGAGAGCGGGTGTTTCGGGGCCGACGAGCCGACCGTCTCGCTCCTTCTGGAAATTGACGCCGACGCCACCGCCTTGACCGAGCTCTTCCGACGGGGGCGGGCCGGATGAGGCGCCGGTCGCGCATCACCGCGCTCGCCCTCGGTCTCGCGCTGCTCGGGCCACGCACCGCGGTCGCGCAGGGCCCCGTCGCCGAGGCCGTACAGACGGAGAGCCCCGACTGGACGGGCCTGACGCGCTGGCTCGGCGCGGGCCGCGGCGCGCGCCTCGACGTCCGGACGGGACCGCTGGATCTGGCTTCGCTCAGCCCGAAGTCCGGCGTGGCGGTCATCGCCCCGGAGAGGCCCGTGCCCGCGGAGCCGCTGCTCCGGTTCGTGCGCGAGGGCGGCCGCCTGCTCGTCGCGGACGAGGGCGAGGCCTCGGCCGAGCTTTGGGCCGGCCTCGGCTTGCGCAGCGCACCGGCGCCGCGGAGTGGGCAGACCACGCTGCCCGGCCATCCGGATTTCGTGGTGCTGACGCCGACGACGGCGGGCGTGTTCGATGGCGTCGAGCGCCTCGTCACGAACCACCCCGGCGCGTTCGCCGAGACGCCGCTCGACGCCGCCGTGCGCTACGCCGACGGCGCACCCTTCGCGTTCCAGCTCAGCGTGGGCAATGGTGAGGTCCTCGTGCTCGCCGACTCGAGCCTGTTCATCAACCTGATGCAGGCCGTCCCGGAGAACGCGCGCTTCGCCGCCAACGCCATGGCCTGGCTGGCCGAGGACGGGACCCGCCCGGTGCACCTGCTCGCCGGCGCGGATTCGACGCAGGGCGACTACGCCGGCGTCGCGCCGCCGGACGAGAAGCTCGGGGGCGCCGCGACCTTGAATCGCGGGCTCGCGCGGCTCTCGACGGCCCGCCCCGACGACCCCGCCGTGCGCTTTTTTGTGGCCTTGCTGCTCGCCGCGACATGTATCTACGCGCTGGCGGTGTTTCCCGGCGCGGGGAGCCGCCGGCGCCCCACGGGCCCACGGTTCCCGGGCCCCCGGCCCCGGCCCGACGCCCCCCCGCCCACGAACGCCCCCCCTTCGAGGACCGAGCCCCGATGAGCACCTTCTCCGCCCCCGCCCTCCGCCGCCACGTGCACGACGCGCTGTCGCGGGTCTGGATCGGCGCCCCCGAGACGCTCGACCTGCTGCTGACGGCCCTGGTCGCGCCCGGCCACGTGCTGCTCGAGGGCGTGCCCGGCGTGGCGAAGACCACGCTGGCGCGGGCCTTCACGGCGACGCTCGGCGGCGACTTCCGGCGGATCCAGTTCACGCCGGACATGCTCCCGGCCGACATCACCGGCGCCTACATCCTCAACCAGCGCGACCAGGCCTTCGTCCTGCGCCGCGGCCCCGTCTTCGCGCACGTCGTGCTCGGCGACGAGATCAACCGCGCCCCGGCCAAGACGCAGTCCGCGCTCCTGGAAGCGATGCAGGAGCAGCAGGTCACCATCGAGGGCGACACCCTGCCGCTGCCGGACCCCTTTCTGGTCCTGGCCACGCAGAACCCGCTCGAGCAGGAGGGGGTCTACCCCCTGCCCGAGGCGCAGGTCGACCGTTTCCTGCTCAAGATCGAGATCGGCTACCCGAGCACCGCGGACGAACGCCGAATCCTGGACACGTACGACCAGCCGGTGCCCTCCGTGCCCCGGGTGCTGGATCCGGCGAGCATTCTCGCGCTCCGCGCCGCCGCCGCGCGACTCCACGTGGCGCCCGAGATCAAGGACTTCATCGTCTCGCTCGTGACCGCCACGCGCGAACATCCGCGTGTTCGTCTGGGCGCCAGCCCGCGTGCGGGCCTCGGCCTGATGCGCGCCGCCAAGGCCATGGCCTTCTGGGCCGGGCGCGACTTCGTGCTGCCCGACGACGTCCGCGGTCTGGCGAGCCCGGTGCTGGCCCACCGGCTGCTCATCACACCCGAGGCGGAGCTGGACGGCCTGTCCGGCCAGGACGTCATCGCCGAGGTCCTTCGCGCAGTGCCCTTCCGCGGCCCCGGGAGCCGCTGAGAACGTGTCCACGCCCGTCGCCCTGAACGCGCGCGGTCGCGCCGTCGTCGCGGCGGGGGTGGCGCTCCTCTTCATCGCAGCCACGGCCGGAGCGCCGTGGGTGGCCGCCGCCGGCGCCGCGCTGGTGGGGCTGGCCACGCTCGCGCTCGGCTGGGGACGCGCGGCCTCGGATCGCCTCGACGCCATCGACCTGTCCTGGGCCTCCGAGGCCGTGCCGATGAAGGCCTGCGGGCAGCCGACGACACTCGGGCTGCGGGTCCGGACGCAGGCCCGGGGCGACGCCCGTGGCCTTCGCGTCGAGCCACTCGTCTCAGGGCCCTCGCCCGTCGGCGTCGACGCCCTGACGCTCGACGCCCCGGGACAGGCGCAGGGCGAGTTCGCCGTGACCTTCACACTCCCGCGAGCGGGCCTCTGGCGCGTCTGGGGCTGCCGCCTGACCCTCGGCGATGCCCTGGGCCTGACGACGCAGTCCCGGTGGCACCCCCTGCCCCTGCTCATCCACGCCGGGCCGCGCCCGGTGCCGGCCTCGACGGCCGCCGCGCTCCTGAACCGCATCGGCGCGGTCCGAGACCGCGAGGGCCGCCACCTCGACCGCCAGAGCGGCTCGGGGTTGGAGCTGCGCGAGCTGCGCGAGTACGTGCCGGGCGACCCCCTGAAGGCCATCGCCTGGAAGGCCTCCGCCCGTCGACAGCGCTGGCTGGTGCGCGCCAACGAGGACGAGTCGATGCGGCGCTTCCAGGTGGTCCTGGCCATCGGCCGGACGATGCGCGACGGCGAGCCCGGGCAGACCCCCCTGGACGCCGGCATCGACCTCGCGGCGGCCCTGCTGCAGTTGGCCTCGGGCGAACGGGTGGGGCTCACGACCTACGACCATCGCGTCGTCGCGCACATCCGGCCGGACACGGGGCGACCGCACGCCCAGCGCCTGCTCCAGCAGTTGCTGGACGTCACGCGGGTCGTGGACGCGGACCTCACCGAGATCTCGGACGCCGAGCTGTTCGCACGCGTGGGCGAACTCCTGGAGCGGCAGGAGGGCCTCTCGCTGCGCCGTCTGCCCTACGACCTGGCGCGGTTGTCCCAGGCGGACGTGCTCGTCGATCCCGTGCGCGAGCTCTACGACGAGTCGGCGATCTTCACCCACGTGAGCCAGGTGGTCGCGCGCGAGCGGGACCGGGGCCATGCCGCGCTCTTCGGCAAGTCGCGCCCTGCCACGGACCTCGCCTCGGCCCGCTTGCGCCTCTACTGCGCGCTCCACGCGATCCCGCTGCCCTATCGCCGCGCGACCGCTCCGGACGCCGCGGAGACGGGCCTCTCGCAGGCGCTGTCGCGCAGCCTCGTGGCCGGCGCCGCCGAGACCCTGGTGCTGCTCACGGACTTCAGCGGTCTGCGGCCGGACGGGCCGGCCGTGCGTACCCTCGCGCTGTGCCGGGCCCACAAGCGGCGCGTCGTCGCCGTGTCCCTCGGCCCCCCGCCCGAACCCGCGCTGCGGCAGGCGCTGCTGGCGGCCGGCGTCCGGTGGGTGGAGTCGTCGCGGCCGGCCCGCGAACGGGCAAGCGCCGCCTGAGCGCCGGCGTCAGCTCTTCGGCGACAGGGCCGCGTGTTCGCCCGTGCGCCGCAGGACATCGTCGATCACCGAGCGGAGCTGCGCGGCGTCGAAGGGCTTCTCCACGACGGGGTTGCGCACGGAGTCCAGGAACGCGCTGGCTTCGGCCGTGAACGCCCCGCCGGTCAGGAAGATCACCCGACGGGCCAGGCGAGGCGAAAGGCGGCGTATCTCGTCGAAGAGCTCGATGCCGCTCATCTCCGGCATCATCAGGTCGCAGACGATCACGTCGAAGTCGCGGTCGTCCTTGAGGCGGTTGAGCGCGCGGCGCCCGTCGAGCTCCGAGACGACACGCAGCTCGCGCGAGAAGAGCCGCCCGATGGACTGGGCGATCCGGACCTCGTCGTCGACCACCAGCAACCGAGGGCGGGCCTGCACCTGGGCCGCGGGTGTGACCGGCGCAGGGCTCGGGCTCGGCCCCGCGGCAAGCGCCGCTTCGCTCGTGCGCAGCAGCACCTCGAAGCGGCTGCCCTCGCCGACACGACTCTGCACCCGGATCTCGCCCCCGAGGCCGTGGATGATGCCCTGACAGATCGACAGACCGAGGCCGGTCCCCTCGCCCACGGGTTTTGTCGTGAAGAACGGGTCGAAGAGCCGCGGCAGGTGGTCCGGCGAGATGCCACCGCCCGAGTCCGCCACCGAGACGCAGATCCGACCGTCGGCGAGCCGCGTCGTCGAGACCTCGATCAGGTTCTTCGCCGGATCGCCCGCCGGGATGGCTTGGGCGGCGTTGGTCAGGAGGTTCACGAAGACCTGGACCAGCCTCGACTCCTGGGCGGCGGCCGGGGGCACGTCCCCGCGATTGCGCAACAGCTCGGCACGGGGCTTCATCTCGGCCCGAGCGATGCTGATCGCGGCGTCCAACGCGCGCTCGACGTCGACGGCGACGACCGTCTCGTCCTCCGCGCGGGAGTAAGCCTTGAGGCTCTGAACGATGTGGCGGACCCGCTCGGCGCCCTCCATCGCCTCGCACAACGCCTGCCGGAGTTCATCGTTCTCCGGGCCGCCGCTCTGCTGCTCCACGGCGTCGAGGGCGAAGGTCAGGTTCGTCGTCACGTAGGCGAGCGGATTGTTGATCTCGTGGGCGACGCCCGCGGCCATCGTGCCCATCGAGGCCATCCGGTCGGCGTGGATGAGCTGCGCCTGAATGCGCCGCCGCTCGGTGAGGTCGCGGGCCACGAGCACGCCGGCCGGCGCACCGTCGAACACCAGCGGCAGCGCCAGCACCTCGGCCGCCATGGACGAGCCGTCGCGCCGCAACAGCTTCGCCTCCGGCAGATACAGCGGGCTGCCGCCCTCGTGAATGCGCTCCAGCCGAAGCGACTCCCGTTGCAGGGTGTCGACGGCGAGCAACTCCGTCGCCGGGCGGCCGTGAATCTCGTCCGCGTGGGCCACGGCCAGGTAGCGGACCGCGGCCGGATTCGAGTAGACGATCACACCGTTGCGCTCGATGAGGATGGCGTCCGGCAGCGTCTCGATGAGCGCGCGAAAGCTCTCCTCGGAGCGCCGTTGGGCCGCTTCGGCGGCGCGCCGGCGCGCCAGATAGTGCGCCATGAGCCAGCTCAGGATGCCGCCGCCGAGCAGCACCATGCCCACCGCCGCGCCGGCCACCATCATCGTCGCCCGACGCTCGGCGTGGAACTCGTCGAGCGTGAACCCCATCGCCAGCGTGCCCTTCTCACCCGAGGGGATGTCGATGGGGGCCGTGACGTGGAGGAGATGGGGCGACCAGCGCAGCTCGGGACCGTTCTCCGGTCGGGTGATCACCTCGGGTCGCCGCTCCGGCGCCACCGCGGCCAGCACGCGGCCGCTGGCCTGGAGCACGACGGCGTACGCGACGTCCGGCGACTGCCGGATCGTGCCGAGCTGCATGTCGGCCTCGCGGACGTCTTCATACACGAGCGCCGGCGACTCGGCCCGGGCGATGACCTCGGCGGTGCTGACGGCGCGCCGCTCCATCGCGCGCTCGGCGGAGATCTCGAAGCGCACCACGAAGAACCAGAACAGTCCGGCGCACGCTGTGGCCAGCGGCACGACGGACAGAAGAAACAAGCGGCCGGCGTTGTTCAATGCGGGTCCCCGCGAGCCCGATGCGGAACGGATACTCGTTCCAACCGATTTCACACCGGGAGTCAACGCAAAGCCGACACGGCCGCCTCAGGGGACTTCTTCGCCCCCGAGCTTGCGCAGCAGCGTGTTGCGACCGATGCCCAGCCGCCGCGCCGCCTGCGTGCGGTTGCCGCCGCACAGGCGAAGAACGTGCTCGATGTACCGGCGTTCGACGACCACGAGCGAATCCACCGGCGTCACGAAGGCCTCGCCGGAGCCGGGCGCCACGGCGTCCGATGCGCTGGGCCGCGGGCTCGCCGGCGTCAGCCCCAGGTGCTCGGCGTCGATGACCGGGCCCGGCGCGAGCACCACGGCGGCCTCGAGGCAGTTCTCGAGCTCACGGACGTTGCCGGGCCAAGGGTGGGCGTGCAGGGCGGCGCGCGCCTCCAGGCCCAGCCGCAGCGCGGGGCGACCGTGGCGCCGCGTCCACTCGAACAGCAGGTGGTCGATGAGCCGATCCAGGTCGACCGCACCGCGCTGGCGCAGGGGCGGCAGCAGAATCGGCACGACGCGCAGGCGATAGAACAGATCCTGCCGGAACCGCCCGGCGGCCACGTCGGCCTCGAGGTCCCGGTGCGTGGCGCAGACGAAACGCACGTCCACGAGCCGTGCCGTCGTGCCGCCGACCCGAACGCAGGTCCTCTCCTGGATCAGGCGAAGCAGCTTGCCCTGCACCGCCAGGGGGAGTTCGCCGACCTCGTCGAGGAAGAGCGTGCCGCCGTGCGCCACCTGGACCTTCCCGTCCGTGGCGCGATCCGCGCCGGTGAACGCGCCGCGCTCGTGGCCGAAGAGCTCGTTCTCGATGAGCGTGGCCGGCAGCGCTGCGCAGTCGACCTTGACGAACGGACCGTCACGCCGCGGCGAGTTGCAGTGCACGGCGCGGGCGATCAGCTCCTTGCCCGAGCCGCTCTCGCCCTGCACCAGGACCGTCGCGTCGGTGGCCGCGGCGCGTGTCGTCCGGGCGTAGACCTCCCGCATGGCGGGCGAGACCCCGACGATGCCGTTGAAGCGGAACTCCAGGGACTGCGACTGCCCCGGACGAAGCTGGCTGCGCAGGCTCGTGTCCTCGAGCAGCCGCGCGACCTCGGCGGCCAGGACCTGCAGGCGCTCCCGGTCGGCGACGTCGAACGTCCCACGGGCCTTGTTGAGGACCTGGAGCACGCCGATGCGCTGCCCCTGCGCGTCGTCCACCGGGACGGCGAGCAGCGTCCGCGTGCGGTAGCCCGTGGCCAGGTCGACGCGCTCGGCGAAGCGCGGATCCGCGGTCGCCCCCGGGATGATCACCGCCTCGCCGTGGGCCGCGACCCACCCGGCGATGCCCTCGCCCAGGCGCAGCCGGATCTCGGCGAGCTCAGGCAGGTGCGCCACCCGGCTCACGAGCTCGCCGCGCGCGTGATCCACCAGGTACAGCGTGCCGCGGTCGGCGCCGAGCTGGCGCGCGACCTCGTCGATGGCGGCGCGCAACAACTCCTCGAGGTCGACCTGCTGCCCGGAGTCGACGGCCCGACGTGCGGACAGGGCGGTGTGATCTGCGGCCATCGAGTCCCGGAGCGACTGCCAGAGCCCCGCAGGGTACAGCGGCGCCGGGTCGGTGGTCAAAGCGACATCCCCTCGCCCTCGCGGGCGGCGAAGGCGCCGGGCAGGTGCGCGCGCGCGACCCGCTCGAGCGCCTCGACGGCGTCGTCGTCCCGGCCGGGATCGTGGTGGAACAGCGCCAGGCGCCCGCAGTCCGCACGGCGCGCGATCGCGACGGCGTCGTCCACGGTGGAGTGCCCCCAACCCAGGCGGGGCGGGCCGCGGCGACCGAAGTACTCGTCCGTGGTGTATTGCGCGTCGTGGATCAGCACGTCCGCGCCCCGGGCGAAGGTGGCCATGGCGCGGGCGCTCTCGCTGCCCTCGCCCGCGCCCTCGCGGTGCTCGCAGTCCGTGGCGAACACGACGCTGCGGCCGCCGGCCTCGATGCGGTAGGCCACCACCCCGTCCGGGTGGTCCTGCTCCAGGGGCGTGACGCGGAACGGCCCGAACTCGAGCGGACCCGTGCGCGGCACGTCCACGAACCGCCGCGCGCCGACCAGCCGGTCGAGCGTCACGGGAAAGGTCGGCGGCCGCATCTGCGCCGCCAGGGCCTCGCGCACCGTCCCCGTCGCCCGGGGGACACCGGCCAGCGTCAACCGGGACTCCGGGTGGAACGCCGGGCCGAAGAACGGCACGCCCTGGATGTGGTCCCAGTGCAGGTGCGTGAACAGGAGCGTCGCCTCCAGGGGGGCGAAGCCGAGGCTCTCCCCGAGCGCCCGCAGACCGGTCCCGCCGTCCAGGATGAGGCGCGCCCCGTCGTGCGAGAGCTCGACGCAGGTGGTGTTGCCGCCGGTCCGCGTGTAGCGCGGGCCGCTGACCGCGATGCTGCCCCGAACGCCCCAGAATCGAATGTCCATCGGACTCTCCCCCGTCGCCGCGGGCGACCCGTCCATCGGGCCGGCCTTGCGTCGTGTCGGGGGGAATCAGAGCAACGCCCGTGCCGGGCCCGAAATGCCCGGATTCGGCCGTTTCCGTCGGTCGTTCGATCCGGAACCGATCCAGAATGGATCGGTTCACCGCGCCAGGTGCTCCGGAATGGAGCACCCCGGCTCAGCAGGTGGCGGTCTGCTGAGAGACGTAGCTCTGGAGCACGCTGCGGGTGTCGATCTCACCGGGCAGGAACTGGATGCCCAGGCCCGTGGCGCCCTTCTCACCCACGCGCCGGACGACCTCGCCCTTGAGCAGGCAGAGCCGCCAGTTGTCCTCGACGAGCAGGGGCAGGAACACCTTGACCTGCTTGCCCTCGCGGATGCGGGCGCCGGTCTCGAGGAACAGGCCCTCGGCGGAGACGTCCGTGACGTTCTCGCAGCGGCAGCGGCCGTCGTAGGTGAGGTACGCCTTGCCGCCGAAAGAGAGCCGGGGATGGGTGCGTCGTTCGTTCTGCATCGCTGTCCTCCTTACTTTCGACCACCCTAACCTACATCATCACACCACGCAAACATTCTCCCGCGGCCTTGACATTGGCCCGAATCCCGTCGAGAAATCGCGCATCTTTTCCGTGGGTCGACACCCCCACGAAGCGCGCAGGAGCGGAGGATTCGATGGCCAAGGTGATGCAGCGAATCGGTGATGGCTTCGCGGAGCGGGTCTACCTGCCCGCCATCTTCGAGGGCCTCAAGATCACGACTCGCCACTTCGTGAACAACCTGTTCGGGCGCAAGGAGACGGTCACGATCTCCTACCCGGACGTGAAGATCCCCTACTCGCCCCGCTGGCGCGGTCAGCACCGCCTGCTTCAGCGCGACGATGGCGATCCGCGCTGCGTGGCGTGTTTCATGTGCTCCACGGCCTGCCCGGCGAAGTGCATCCACATCGTCGCCGGCGAGCACGAGGACACGGGCCGCGAGAAGTTCCCGATCCGCTTCGAGATCGACGAGCTGCGCTGCATCTACTGCGGGATGTGCGAAGAGGCGTGCCCCTGCGACGCCATCCGCATGGACACCGGCATCCACGCCGCGCCGGTCTACGACCGGGACAGCGCCTGGGTCCGCAAGGAGCAGCTCCTTGCCCGCAAGGCGCGCGACTACCAGGTGCGCGACAACGCCGAGGGCCCGCCCTGCGCCGTGTCCCACCGCTGACCCGCGCGGGTCAGACCTTCGGGGCCTTGGCGGCCTCGGCCTTCTTCTTCTTGGCCGCCGCCACCAGATCGGCCTGATTCTTCTGGTGCTTCTTGAGCGCTCGTTGGCGCGACAGGAAGCTCACGTGGTCGATCATCACCACGCCGTTGAGGTGGTCGACCTCGTGCAGCAGCGCGCGCGCGCCGAGGCCCTCACCCTCGACCTCGAAGGGGCGCCCCTCGAGGTCCAGCGCACGAATGCGCACCTTGGCCGGCCGACTGACCTGGATGAACACGTCCGGGAACGACAGGCAGCCCTCCTCCGCCGTGATGCGCTCCGGGCTCTCCCAGGCGACCTCGGGGTTGATGACCACGAGCACGGGCTCGTCCCTGGCCTCGTCGCCCTTGAACGCGTAGGGGTGCACCAGCAGGAGCTGCAGATCCGCGCCGATCTGCGTGGCGGCAAGGCCGACGCCGTCTTCGGCGGCCATGGTGTCCTCCATGTCCTTGACCAAGGTGCGCAGGGGCTCATCGAACCGGGTCACCGGCTGCGCCTTCTTGCGGAGGAATTCGTTCGGGTACGCCAGGACTTCCAGGACGGCCATTGCCACCAATCTCCCACTGTGCCGATGCGGATCGGCGATATAGAGTAGAATCGACTCCCCAGGATAACAGAGCGTTTCGCCGCGATGAACCCGTCAGCCCCTTCGAACCCCGACGAGCCCGATCTGACCGACACCAACGCCTGGGCCGGACGCGTCCGTACGATCGAACCCTCGCGCGAGCGCGGCACGATTCAGGCCCGCGACGGCCGCGTCCTGCCGTTCCACACGGGGCTCGTGCACGTCTCGGGCATGGTCACGCGCTCCGGCGACCTCAAGCCCGGCATGCCGGTGACCTTCGACCTCTCCCACGGGCCCGAGGGGCCGATGGTCGTCCGACTCTGGGTCGGCGAGGGCGAGTGGCAGACCCCGCGGGTGCCGGACGCCTTCTGAAGACGTGGCTCAGGCGCTCGGGAGCGCCAGCACGGCGGCGAGGACCTCGTCGACGTGGCCCTTCACGCTGACCTTGGGCCAGACCCGGGCGACGCGCCCGGCGGCGTCGATCAGCACCGTGGCGCGCAGCGGCCCGATGCTCTTCTTGCCGTAGAGCGTCTTCTCGCCCCAGGCGCCATAGGCGCGGTGGAGCGCGGCGTCGGCGTCCACGAGCAGCGGGAAGTTCAGGCCGTGTTTGGCGCGGAAGCCGGCGTGGCTGCGCGCCGAGTCGCGGCTGACGCCCAGCACGACCGCACCTGCGGCCGTGAGCCGGTCGTGGCGGTCGCGGAAGTCGCAGGCCTCGGTGGTGCAGCCGGGCGTGTTGTCCTTCGGATAGAAGTACAGCACCACGGGCCGGCCCCGGAGGCTGGCGAGGCTGGTCTCGCCGCCGGGCTCGGCGACGAGCGTGAAGTCGGGCGCCGGCGCCCCGACGGCGGGCGGGCTGGAGATCTCGGGGGAAACGGCGGAATCGGACATGGGGTTCCTCGCTCGGTCGATGCGGAGAGCGCGTCTCTTCGGTTCGATGATGAAAAACCGACGACGGGTCGGACCGCAATGACGCGCTGAGGTATCTTCTGGTTGCGATGACCTGGCACGCCGACCTCCACAGCCACACGACGACCTCCGACGGCACGCTCTCCCCCGAGGCGCTCGTCGCGCTCGCCGCGGCGCAGGACCTGCGATGCCTCGCCGTCACGGACCACGACACGACGGGCGCCGTGCACGCGGCCGCCCGCGCCGCACGGTCCCACGGGCTTCAGATCGTCGCCGGCATCGAGATCAGCGCCTGGCTCGGGCACGAGATCCACATCCTCGGCCTCTTCCTGAACCCGGACGACCCCACGCTGGCGCAGGTCATGGCGGGGCGCGCCCTGCAGCGGCAGGAGCGTGTCCGCGAAATCGCCGCCCGCCTGACCGCGCTCGGCTGCCCCATCGACGCCGAGGCCATCGTGGCCGAGGCCGGCGGGCGCGCTTCGAACGTCGGTCGCCCGCACGTGGCGCGGGCCCTGGTCGCCGCGGGCCACGTCGGTCACGTCGAGGAGGCCTTTCGGCGCTTCCTCGGCCGGGACGCGCCGGCCTACGTGCCCTCCAAGCCCCTCGAGGCCCGCGCGGCCATCGAGCTGATTCACGGCGCCGGCGGCGTGGCCAGCCTCGCCCACCCGGGCATCGAGGACATCGACGACCAGATCCCGGTCCTCGCCGACTTCGGCCTCGACGCGATCGAGATTCGGCACCCGGCCCACGACGCCGAGCGCGTGTCGCGCTACGCAGGCATCGCCGGGCTGTTGCGCCTGGACGCGAGCGGCGGCGCGGACTTCCACACCCTCGAGGGCCAGCCGCGTCCCGGCGACCACGGCGTCGGACCCGAGGCCCTGGAGCGTCTGCGCGCCCGGGCCCCGAATCCCTTCTCTCTCGCGTGAATCGTGGTTTGGGGTTACTGTCGTTTTTCGTGCCATGAGCGGCACCGGTCGGAGTCAGTCAGCGTGACGTCGAGTGCAACCCGGGTGCAGGCGTGAGCGGCGGTCCGAACAAGGCCATCTACGGGGAGATCACCCGACTCGTCCCGATCCACATCGGCGGGCTGACCTTCGACGTTCCGGACGACATCCCGCTCATCCGGGCCTTCCAGTACATTCAGTTCGAGCTCGGCCGCATGACCTGCGACTGGAGCCGCTTCTGCTTCAACGACACCATCGGCTGCTGTGCGTTCGAGTTTCGCGCGCCCGACGCCGAAGCGCCGGACTGGGGCCGCGCCTGCTGCCAACGCGTGGTACCCGGCCTGGTGGTCCACACGCTGCCGAAGAGCAGCGTGATGCTCGACGAGCGCGGTGAGCCGCTGCGGGAGATCCCCGCGGCGCCCCCGCCCCCGAAGCCGGGCAAGCGGGCGCGTCCGCCCCGCGAGGAGCTCCCCTGAACCCCAGCGCCCCCGCCGCCCCGCTCGTCGCCGCCACGGCCGAGTTCCTTCGGTCGCTCGCCATCCCCGCGGACGCCGAGCAGCTCGGCACGCCGGAGCGCGTCGCCACCCTCTGGCGCGACAACCTGACCTCGGGCTACACCACGACGCCCGCCGAGGCGCTCGGCGAGCCCATGCCGGACACCGCGGGGGCCATCGTCACGCTGACGAACATCCCCTTCCACGGCATGTGTCCGCACCACCTGCTGCCGTACCACGGCCGCGTGCACCTGGCCTACGAGCCGGCGGGCCGCATCGTGGGCCTCGGCCGGCTCGAGCGTCTCGTCGCCTGCCTGTCGCGCCGCCTGGTCCTGCAGGAGGCCCTGACCGGCGCCCTGGTGGACGCCCTGATGACGCACCTGGGCGCCCGCGGCGCCGCCTGCGCCATCGACGCGGAGCACCTGTGCCTGGTCCTCCAGGGCCGCGAGCCCCGCGGCGCGCGCCTGAACACCCGTCTGGCCGCCGGCACCCTGACGGGTCGCGCAGACGTCTTGCCCGGCGTGCCGGCGGGAACTCCCTGCGCATGAGCATCGTCTTGATCACCGGCGCCAGTCGCGGCATCGGCGCCGCCTGTGCGCGGCGCTTCGCCCGGGACGGCCATCGGCTGGCCTTGCTGGCGCGCCCGTCGCCCGGCCTCCTCGCGCTCGCCGACGAGCTCGGCGCGCTGGCGATCGAGTGCGATCTGGCGGACGAGGCCCAGATCCACGCCGCGCTGGACACGGTCGAGCTGAGCCTCGGCCCCGTGGACGTGCTCGTGAACAACGCCGGCATCGTCCACCGCCACACGGTCCAGGGTCACGCCACGGCCGACTGGGACCACGTGATGGCGGTGAATCTGCGCGCCCCGTTCCTGCTCGCCCGCGGCGTCCTGCCGGGCATGTTGGCCCGCGGCGCCGGGCGCATTCTCAACGTCTCCAGCATCAGCGCGACCTCGGGCACGCCGGGCCTCTCGGCGTACTGTGCCAGCAAGGCCGGCCTGCTCGGCCTCACCCGCGCCCTCGCCGCCGAGGTCAAGGCGGCCGGCGTCGTGGTCGTCGCCGTGTCCCCGGGCAGCGTGGAGACGGACATGCTCGTCGGCAGCGGCTTCGCCCCGGACATGAGCCCCGAGGACGTCGCCGAGTTCATCGCATTCCTCGCGGCGGCCCCGAAGGCGGTCACCGGAGCCTCGGTCGAGGTCTTCGGTTGAGCCCGGGCCTTGCTTGCATGCGGGCGCGGCCGCCGTTACGGTGTCGCGCTTCGTTCGTCGGCCCCACGCCTCGGCGCGCACGGGCCGCCCTCCCCGGGAGTTTCTGAACATGCCCCCCCTCGCCGCTCGCAAGCCCGCCGTCACCGGCGAGCACACGGCCCTCGCCCCCCTCGAACGCCCCGTCGACCTCACGCCGCCCCCACCGCCCATGCCCGCGAACGACGCCGGCGCCCGCGTGGAGCAGCTGCTCGAGTCGCTCGAGGCCGCCCGGGGCAGCCGCCTGCTCATCGTGATCAAGGGGCACCCCGATCCGGACAGCATCGGCAGCGCCATCGCCCAACGCCACCTGGCCCGCGCCCACGACATCGAGTGCACCATCGTCTTCTTCGACGAGATCAGCCACCCGGAGAACCGGGCGCTGGTGAAGAGCCTCGACGCCGACCTGCGCCAGTTCCGCGAGGGCATGGACCTGTCGAGCTACGACTTCACCTCGTTCGTGGACACGCAGACGCCCCACCTGCCCGTCCGGCTGCCCCAGGCGCCCCCCGTGCTCACCTTCGTCGACCACCACAAGGTCGTCGGCGGCTTCGACGCCCGCTTCCTCGACATCCGCGAGGAGGCCGGCGCCACGAGCAGCATCTACGCGGAATACCTGGAGCACTCCCCGTTCGGCCTGCGCCCCGGCGTGGCCGAGGACGCCCGCCTGGCGACGGCGCTGATGCACGGCATCCGCACGGACACGGACAACTTCCTGCTCGCCTACCCCATCGACTACCGCGCGGCGGCCTATTTGCGGCAGTTCCTGGACAACGATCTGCTCCGCATCATCAGCAAGCAGTCGATCACCGCCCGCACGATGGAGATCATCCAGAAGGGTCTGAACAACAAGCAGATCCGGGGCACGTTCCTGCTCGCCGGCGTCGGCTTCGTTCGTGAAGAAGACCGCGACGGCATCGGGCAGGCGGCGGACTTTCTCCTGCGCCACGAGGGGGTCGAGACCGCGCTCGTCTTCGGCATCGTGAACGGCGAGGTCGTCGACGGCTCGCTGCGCACCGTGAGCCACACCATCGACCCGGACACCTGGCTGAAGACCGTCTTCGGCACGGACTCCACCGGCCGCCACTACGGCGGCGGGCGCCGCAACAAGGGCGGTTTCCGCATCCCCCTCGGCCTGTTCGGCCGCTGCCGCGACCGCGAAGCGCTGTGGAACATCGGCCGCCGCACGGTCGAGGACCTCGTCTTCGAGAAGATCGGCGTCGACCAGGCCGCCGAAGACTGAATTTCCGACCCGGCCGATGCGTCGCTTGAATCGGTCGGGTGCGGTGCTAATCTCCGGCGCCGAAACCCCGCGGGCCCACGCGCCTGCGGCCGCAGTCCGACCTCAATCGGCCTTCCGAGGAACACTCTCCATGCGCACGCACTCCCGTTTCCACACGCTCCTGGCCGGCCTCTCGCTGGTCGCCTCGTTGTCGGCCTGCGGTGGCCCGGCCTACGTCCGCGGCTCGGACAACCCGGATCTCGACAAGGCCGTGATGTCCACGGGCCTGGACAAGATGGACCTCGAGCAGCTCTTCAAGGACAACATCAAGAGCCTTTTGGGCAGCGCCGCCGTCACCCGCTGGAAGGACGCCGCGAAGGACGGCAAGGAGGCCACCGTCGCCATCTTCCAGGTGAAGAACGACACCTCCGAGCACATCGACGACCAGCTCAACGCGCTGCTCGCCGACTTCGAGACGGAGCTCGTCAACAGCGGCACCGTCACGGTCATCAGCCACGAGCGCCAGATGCAGCTCGTGCAGGAGCTCAAGTACCAGCAGTCGGCCGTCTTCGATCAGGACAAGGCCGCCCAGCTCGGCCGCCAGCTCGGCGCGGGTTACTTCGTGACCGGCAAGATGAGCTCCTCGGACGAGAAGACGGACGGCGAGCGCCGGGTCCAGTACATGCTCTACATGCAGGTCATCGAGGTCGAGACCGGTGCCATCCGGTGGCAGAACAAGGCGACGCTCACCAAGGGCCTGATCAAGTAAGGCCATGTTGCGCGCCCTCTGCCTCGCGCTCCTGGGGGCGATGCTCCTGAGCGGCTGCGGCGGCTACGCTTCCACGAGCGAGGCCTTCCGCAAGACCATGACCGCCGGTCGCCCCGAGCAGGCCCTCGCCGCCGTCGACAAGGCGATGGACGTCTCCAAGCCCGAAGAGCTGCCCAAGAAGACCTCGGGCGACAACGCGCTGCTGCTGCTGGAGCGCGCGACGATCCTCCAGGCCATGGGGCGCCACGACCTGTCCGCCCGGGACTTCGAGACCGCCGACAAGAACATCGAGGTCATCGACTTCACGTCGGACACCGCCGGCGACATCGGCAAGTGGGTCTTCTCGGACGACTCCGGCGTGTACCGCACGCCGCCGCACGAGAAGCTGCTGATCAACACGCTCAACCTGATCAACTACCTGGTCCGTGGGGACGCCAACGGCGCGAAGATCGAGGCCCGTCGGTTCCAGATCAACGACAAGTACTTCAAGGACAAGAGCGCCAAGTCCGCCGGCCTGATGGCCTTCGGCAGCTTCCTCGCCGGTTTCGCCTTCGAGGTGGACGGCAACGCTCAGGAGGCGATGCGGTACTACGGAGACGCTGCCGCCGCGGGGGGCGTGCCCGGTCTGGCCGAGGCCGCTCGACGCCTCGCCGCACGCAGCGGACTCACCGATGATCGGCTGAAGGAGCTGCTGGCCACGCCCGTCACGCTGCCCACGGACGACGCTCAGTCCGGTGAGGTCCTGGTGGTGGTCCAGGTCGGCATGGCGCCCTACAAGGTCGCAGAGCGCCTGCCCATCGGTGCGGCCGTCGTCGTCGCCACGGCGCCCGGCCCCGGGGCTCGACTCAGCCCGGCGGACCAGCGACGCGCCAACGAGTTCGCGCTCAAGGGCCTGCTGAAGTGGGTCAACTATCCGAAGCTCAAGCGCTCCACCAAGAGCCGCTGGTCCAACGTGCAGGTCGTGCTCGACGAGCGCGAACCCATGGTCGGCGGCGAGGCCCTCGACATCGAGGACCGCGTGATGGACACCTTCGACGAGATCCAGGGCGGCATCATCGCCGCCGCGATCGTCCGCATGATCACCCGCGCCATCGCGGGCGAGGCCACCAACGCCGTCGCCCGCAAGGCCAGCGGGAGCGGCCCCGTCGGGCTGCTCGCCGGCCTGCTCGTGGAAGGCGCCATGACGGCGGCGGACACGCCGGACACCCGCAGCTGGGTGACGCTCCCGAGCCGGATTCACGTCGCCCGCGCCCGGGTCCCGGCTGGCCGTCACACAGTGAACGTCCGCCTGGGCGGGTTCAACCGAACGGGCACGGTCGAGGTCGCGCCCGGCGGCTTCGCGGTGCTGAACTTCTCCGATTTCCGCTGATCTTCCGCAGACTTCTGAACGAGGAATCGTGCCATGAAATCGAACGTCGTCGCCCTCGCCCTCTCCGCCGCCACGCTGACCACCCTGGCCGCCGGGCCCGCCTTCGCGCTGGACGCCTACCGGGACCGCACCGGCATCTTTTACGGCGGCGGCCTCGGCTTCGGCGCAGGCAAGGCCGACACGACCGGCGCTGAGACGAAGGCCGGGCTCAACATCGACGGCCGGATCGGCGGCGGGCTCACGCAGAACCTCACCCTCGACTTCGACATGGGCCTGACGCAGCAGCTCGGCGCGGAGACGACGCTCGTCACCGGGTTCGTCGGCGTGAACCTCTTCCCCGTCGGCGACCTCTTCGTGCGGCTGAAGGGCGGCGTCGCCCACGCTTCGCTGGAGGCGGGAGACGGCGGCACCGGCCTTGGCGTCGGGGGCGGCCTGGGCTACGAGTTCTGGGCCAATGCCGACCTCGCCGTGGGTGTGGGCGTCGACTTCCAGCACCACTTCTACGACGCCGCCGCGTTCAACGCGCTGAACTTCGGCCTCACCTTCACGGTGTATTGACCGTCGCCCGCCCTTCTCGTATATCGGCGCCCCTCAAAGCCTGACAGGAGCGTCCCATGGCGAGCTACCCCAGCCAGTTCGACACGCGCATCAACGAGAGCCGCGAGCGGCTCCTCAAGCTGCGGAGGTTTCTTTGACGCCGATCGAAAGATCGAACGCGTCGGAGAGCTCGACCACCTGAGCGCGCAGCCCGAGTTCTGGTCCAACCAGGAGAAGGCTCAGGAGCTCCTGCGCGAGCGCAATGAGATGAAGACCCAGCTCGACCTGCTCACCAAGGTCGGCGCAGGGCTCGACGACACGGGCGTCTTCCTCGAGATGTACCAGGAGGACCCGTCCGAGGAGCTGCTCGGTGAGGCCGAGGGCGCGCTGGCAGCGGCCGAGCGCACGCTGGAGAAGATGGAGTTCGAGCGCATGATGAGCGGCAAGCACGACCGTGCCGCCGCCTTCATCGCGATCAACGCCGGCGCCGGCGGCACCGAGAGCCAGGACTGGGCCGAGATGCTGCTGCGCATGTATCTGCGGTACTGCGAGCGCCAGGGCTGGAAGGTCGAGGTCACCGACGAGCTCGGCGGCGACACCGCCGGCATCAAGAGCGCCACGCTGCGCGTCGAGGGTGACCACGCCTTCGGGTACACCAAGGCCGAGAACGGCGTGCACCGTCTCGTGCGCATCTCGCCCTTCGACGCCAACAAGCGCCGCCAGACCAGCTTCGCCAGCGTCTCCGTGCTGCCCGAGGTGGACGACTCCATCGAGATCGAGGTCAACGAGGGCGATCTGCGCGTGGACACCTATCGGTCCAGCGGCGCCGGCGGTCAGCACGTCAACAAGACCGACTCCGCCGTCCGGCTGACCCACTTGCCCACGGGTGTGGTGGTCGCCTGCCAGGCCGAGCGCAGCCAGCACAAGAACCGCTCGACCGCGATGAAGCTCCTCAAGTCCAAGCTCTACGAGCTCGAGCTGCAGAAGCGCAACGACGAGCGCGACGCCCTGTACGCCGGCAAGGCCAAGATCGACTTCGGCAGCCAGATCCGCAGCTACGTCCTCCACCCCTATCAAATGGTGAAGGATCTGCGCACCGGCTGGCAGACCAGCGACACCCGCGGCTTCCTCGACGGCGACCTCACCGGCGCCGTGCAGTCCTTCCTTTTGATGCACGCCGGCGAAGCTCCGCAGGCACGCGACGTTCAAGACGTCGACTGAAATCTTACCTCCCTGCCCCATTTCCTACTTCGATTCACGTTATCCCCAGTTTTATCCACAGGCATGACCGTTTGTTCGGTCAATCGCGCGACCCGTGACGCGTTTCCCATGGACATCCCATCGCCGTAAAACCGCATGGCGATTTGCAAGTCCATGAAATCATTCGAAGACCCACATCATCACCCAACGTGGGACGACTCAAAACTCACGAGACTGACGCGACGCGTCATGCCCCGCTGCGGCGCCCTCGCCTGTGGATAAGTTGTGAATTGCTGTGAAAATATCTGTGCTTGATCCCGGCGGGACATGCGGATACGGTGCGCCGCTCGCTCGCCGGAGGCACCGCGGTGGAAGAGACGATCATCAGCCAGCGCAAGGCAAAAGCCGACGCGCTGCGCGCCCTTGGAGACGACCCCTACGCCAATGATTTCCGGGTCACGCACCTGGCGGCCGACCTCCTCGCGGAGCACGCCGACAAGGACGCCGAGACCCTGGAAGCGGCCGCGATTGCCATAGCCCTCGCCGGCCGCGTCATGGCCGTGCGCCGCATGGGCAAGGTGGTCTTCCTGGTCGTGCTCGACCGGAGCACGGAGATCCAGGTCAACCTCTTCCAGAACGAACTGCCGGAGCTCGACTTCCAGCGGCTCGAACACCTGGACGTCGGCGACATCATCGGCACCGGCGGCGTGATGATGCGCACCCGCAAGGGCGAGCTCTCGGTCAAGGCGCGGTCGTTCCGCATCCTGACCAAGACCCTGCGCCCCCTGCCGGAGAAGTGGCACGGCTTGACGGACGTCGCCGTCCGCTACCGGCAGCGCTACGTCGATCTGATCGTCAACGAGGAGACCCGCCGCACGTTCCAGGCCCGCAGCCGGATCGTGTCGTACATCCGCCGCTTCTTCGAAGATCGCGACTATCTCGAGGTCGAGACGCCCATGCTGGCGTCGCTTTACGGCGGCGCGGCCGCGCGCCCCTTCGTCACCCACAACAACGCGCTCGACATGAAGCTCTACCTGCGCATCGCGCCGGAGCTGAACCTCAAGCGTTTGGTGGTCGGCGGCCTGCACCGGGTCTTCGAGCTCAACAAGAACTTCCGGAACGAGGGCGTGTCCACCCGGCACAACCCCGAGTTCACCGCGCTGGAGTTCTACGAGGCCTTCGCCAACTACGAAGACCTCATGAATCTCACCGAGACCCTCCTGAGCGGCCTCTGCGTGCACATGCACGGCACGGCGGTCATCCCCTACGGCGAGCACACCCTCTCCTTCGAGGCGCCGTTCCGCCGCCTGTCCGTCTACCAGGGCCTCATCGAACACGCCGGCATCCCCGAGGCGGACGTCGAGGACCGCGACGCCCTGCTGGCGGCCGCCGCGCGCTACGAGATCCCCAAGACGGCGCAGATGCCCCTGGGGTACCTGCAGATGGCCGTGTTCGAGGCCGCGGCGGAGCACCTGCTCATCCAGCCGACCTTCGTCACGGACTTCCCGCTGGACGTCTCGCCTCTGTCCCGCAAGAAGGACACGAACCCCCGCCTGGTCGACCGCTTCGAGCTCTACGTCGCCGGACGCGAGATCGCCAACGCGTTCAGCGAGTTGAACGACCCGGTCGACCAGTACGAGCGCTTCGACTCGCAGGTGCAGAACCGCGAGAAGGGCGACGACGAGGCCCACCCGATGGACGAGGACTTCGTCCGGGCCCTCGAGTTCGGCATGCCCCCGACCGCCGGTGAGGGCATCGGCATCGACCGCCTCGTCATGTTGATGACGAACAGCCCCTCGATCCGGGACGTCCTTTTCTTCCCTCTGATGCGTCCGGAGGGGTGAGTCGCCTTGTGGGCCGGCCCCTTCGAGAGCTTCGTCGGCTGGCGTTACCTGCTGCGGGTGAAGCGTCGCCCCCAGGTGCTCCTGCTCGGGCTCGGGCTGCTGGTCCTCGGCGGGCTCGGCGTGGGCCTCGGCGTCGCCGCCTTCGGCAGTGACAGCGTCGCCAGCTCGCTCTTCGCGCCCCGCTCCCAGGGGCCGATGATCGCGCTCGGGGCCGGCGGCGCGTTTCTGGCCATCGGCTTCTGCATCACGCTCTTCGGCGCGCTCAACACGTTCCTCACGTCGTTCAGCGCCTTCAGCGCCTTCATGGTGGCCATCGGCGTGATGGAGGTCATCCTGGTCCTCGGCGTGATGAACGGGTTTCAGAAGGACCTGCGCACGAAGATCGTCGACACGCAGGCGCACATCGTCATCGACGCGGCCGAGGGCGGGCAGTACCTCGAGGGTTACACGGACCTCGCCGCCCAGGCCCGCACGGTCGAGGGGGTGCTCGGCGCGACGCCGTTCATTCAGACGGAGGTGATGCTCACCTCCCCGACGAATCTCCAGCCGGCGCTGCTGAAGGGCATCGAGGTTCAGACGGTCGGGCAGGCCAACCGGCTCCCCGAGACGGTGAAAGAGGGCAAGCTCGAGGCCCTCGACAAGCCGGAGATGGTCAAGCCCTTCGACCTGAACGACCACCCCTCCCTGGGGGACGTGCCCGAGGGCCGCGAGCGCCAACGCCTGGCCGCCCAGGCCGAGGACGCCCCGCCCGAGCCGCCCCCGCCGGATCCCGAACTGATCGATGCCGACATGGGCTTCCCGGCGCCCTCGGCCCCCAAGGGCCCGGACGGCCGCCGCCTGCTCCCTGCCGTGATGATGGGCGCCGAACTGCGCCGCAACCTGAACCTCTGGCAAGGCGAGTCGGTCAACGTCGTCTCGCCCTTCGGCGATCTCGGCCCCAACGGCCCCATCCCCAAGAGTCGTCCGTTCCGCCTCGCGGGCTGGTTCGAGTCCGGCATGCTGGAATTCGACACGCGCCTCGCCTATACGAGCCTCGGCGCTCTCCAGCACTATCTCGGGCTCGGCGACGTCGCCGGCGGCATTCAGGTGCGCGTCGTCGACCTCGACCAGGCCCGAACCGTACGCGACCACCTTCAGGAGAAGCTCGGCCCGGGCGTTCGCGTCTCGGACTGGCAGGAGCTGAACAGCAACCTGTTCAGCGCCCTGAAGCTGGAGAAGATCGCCATGTTCCTGGTCCTCAGCATCAACATCCTGCTCGCCGCGTTTGCGATCACGGCAACCCTGGTCATGACCATCATCGAACGCCGCCGTCAGGTGGCCATCCTCAACGCCATGGGCGCGCATCAGGCGAGCATCGTGCGCATCTTCATGAGCCAGGGCCTGTTCAACGGCGCCCTCGGCGCGCTCGTCGGCGCGACGCTCGGCCTCTCGCTCGGCTTCGGCCTCTCCGCCGTGAAGCTGCCGATGGACGGCTCCGTCTACTACCTGCCCAACATCCCCGTGGACGTGCGCGCGGTCGACGTCGTCGCCATCGTGCTGGTGGCGCTGGCGATCAGCGTCATCTCCACGCTCTACCCGGCCTTCTACGCGGCCCGGCTCCGCCCGGTCGAGGGACTCTGCGCCGAATGACCGCCCTCGACCCCGCCACGCCGCTGCTCGAGGTGCGCGGCCTCTCCAAGCGTTTCCTCCACGAGGGCGCCCAGATCGAGGTCCTCCGCCACATCGACCTCACCGTCCACCGCGGCGAGCAGGTCGCCATCGTCGGCCAGTCCGGCGCCGGCAAGAGCACACTGCTACACGTCCTCGGCACGCTCGATGCGCCCACGGGCGGCGAGATCAAGGTGGCCGGGCAGGACGTGACCCAGATGAACGGTCGCGCGCTCGCGGAATTCCGCAACCGCACCATCGGGTTCATGTTCCAGTTCCATCACCTGCTGCCGGAGTTCACCGCCCTGGAGAACGCGATGATGCCTCTCCTGATGCGGCGGGTCCGACGCAACGAGGCCCGCGCGCTCGCCGAGAACTGGCTCGAGCGCGTCGGTCTCTCGCACCGGCTCACGCACCGACCCGGCGAACTCTCGGGCGGCGAGCAGCAGCGCGTCGCGCTGGCCCGCGCGCTGGTCGGTCAGCCCAGGCTGCTCATGGCGGACGAGCCCACGGGCAACCTGGACAGCCGCACGAGCGCGGGCATCCATGAGCTCTTCCAGTCGCTGACGACGGAGTACGGCACGGCCATGCTCATCGTCACCCACAACGCCGAACTCGCGCGCAACCTGCCGCGCTGCCTGCGCATGAAGGACGGCGGCCTCGTGAACGGCTTCGAGGAGGGCGCCAACCCGTGACGCCCCTTCGTCTCCTCGCGCTCTCCCTGCTCACCTGGCTCGCCCTGTCCGGCGTCGCGCCCACGGCCGCCCTCGCCGAGGCCACGAGCCTGACGGTGGACGCCGTCGAGGTCCGCGGCAACCGCCGCTCCGAGGTGGACGCCATCCTCCAGCTCGTGGCCACCAAACCCGGGTCGGCGTTGGATCGCGCCCGCATGCAGGCGGACCTTCGGGCCATCTTCCAGCTCGGCTTCTACACGGACGTCCAGGTCGACCTCTCCGAGGTCGGCGGCAAACAGGTCCTGACCTTCATCGTCACCGAGAAGCCCTCGATCCGCACGATCAAGTACGAGGGCAACGACGAGCTCGACGAGGACGACCTCAAGGCCGTCGTCGACCTGAAGGAGTTCGGGATTCTGGACCTCTCCAAGGTCACGCGGAACGCCGAGAAGCTCAAAGACCTCTACACGGAGAAGGGCTACTTCCTCGCCGAGGTCGCCTACGACGTCGTCACGCTGCCGGACAACGAGGTCGACGTCGTCTTCAAGATCATCGAGAAGCAGGAGGTCAAGGTCGCCCGCCTCACCATCGTGGGCAACAAGGCCCTGACGGACGAGGAGATCAAGACCAACCTGGAGACGCAGGAGGGCGGGTTCCTCGAGCTGCTCTCCAGCGCCGGCAGCTTCAAGGCCGAGGCCTTCGAGCGCGACACGATGCGCGTCAACCAGTTCTACCTGGACAAGGGCTACATCACGGCCCGGGTCGGCGTGCCCAAGATCGAGCTGAGCCCGGACAAGCGCGAGATGTACCTCACCATCCCCGTGGAGGAGGGTGAGCGCTACCGGACTGGCGAGATCGATATCACCGGCGACCTGCGGACGGACGACCCGGCGACGGCGGAGCTCCCCACCAAGGAGGAGCTGCTCGACCTGGTGCGTCTGGAGAAGGGCGAGTGGTTCAGCAGCTCACAGCTGCGCGACACGATCAACAACGTCGGCGAGCTCTACAAGGACAAGGGCTACGCCTATGTGAATCCCACGCCGAACACCAACGTCGATCCCGACAAGAAGGTGGTTGGCCTGAACCTCGAGATCGACAAGGGCAAGAAGGTCCGCTTCGGCCGCATCAGCGTGGTCGGCAACAGCCGCACGCGCGACAAGGTCATCCGGCGCGAGCTGCGCATCTACGAGGGCGAGTGGTACACGTCGAGCGGCATCAAGCGGTCGAAGCAGCTCATCCAGCGCCTCGGCTACTTCGAGACGGTCGAGATCAACACGAACCGCGGCGCCACCGACGACACGATGGACGTCGTCGTCGAGGTCAAGGAGAAGCCGACCGGCACGTTCCAGGTCGGCGCCGGCTTCAGCTCTCTCGAGAGCTTCATCGCGCAGGCGCAGATCTCGCAGAACAACCTTTTCGGCCGCGGCCAGACCCTGTCGTTGCAGGCCACGCTCTCCAAGCTGCGCACCATCGCCAACGTCCAGTTCGCGGACGACTACTTCCTCGACACGCGGGTCCGCTTCGCCACGGACGTCTACCGGATCGAGAACAATTACGAGGACTTCACCCGCAAGAGCATCGGCGGTGACCTCACGTTCGGCTACCCGCTGACGGACGACTGGAGCGTCGCAGGGACCTACACGCTCGAGCAGGTCGAGGTCACGCGCGGCGGCTACGGCTCGCGCACGGTGCCCACGCTGGCCAACTTCTACGGCAACGGCGTCACGAGCAGCGTGCGCGGCTCGCTGATCTACGACACGCGGAACAACCGCCTCTTCCCGACGGACGGCTTCTACGGCCTCGCCAGCGTGGAGGAAGCCAACGAGATCTTCCTGTCGGAGAACCAGTTCACGCGCTACACGGCGCGCCTGCGCTACTACTTCGACCTCTCGCTGGACATGGTGCTCAAGCTCAACGTCGAGGGCGGCATGGTCGTCAGCCCCGAGCGGACGGGCGTGCCCATCTACGAGCGCTACTTCGTGGGCGGTCCCCTCACCGTCCGAGGCTTCCGCCGGCTCTCGCTCGGCCCGCGCATCACCGTCTTCGACGCCCAGCGCCCGGACAGCGGCACCATCGACTACAACGTCGGCGGCACGCAGCAGCTCCTGATGAACGCCGAGTTCGAGTTCCCGATCTTCCAGAAGGTCGGCATCCGCGGCGTGGTCTTCACGGACGGCGGCAACGCCTTCGACCGCGAGGACCCCCTCG
Organism: uncultured Myxococcales bacterium; assembly: GCA_903847385.1. Lineage (GTDB taxonomy): Bacteria > Myxococcota_A > Bradymonadia > UBA7976 > UBA1532 > CAINDO01. The sequence goes on along the minus strand of CAINDO010000261.1, from coordinate 34,362 downwards.
CCACCAAACTCGACGCCCTGCGCTTCTCCTGGGGCTTCGGCATCCGCTGGTTCTCCCCCATCGGCCCGCTGCGGTTCGAGTGGGGTTTCCCCTTCGAACCCAACTCGGACGAGGAGTCCTCGGTCTTCGAGTTCTCCATCGGCAACTTCTTCTAGGAGTGTCGTGATGACCTTCCGCGCCCGTTTCCTCCTGTCCTCGATGCTCTACCTGCTCATTGGCGCCACGGCCGCCCGGGCAGAGGTCAAGATCGCCTACGTCGACATGCAGCGCGCGCTGCTCGAGGTGGACGAGGGCAAGTCCGCCAAGGCCACCCTCGAGAAGCTCAAGAGCGACAAGCAGAAGCAGCTCGACAGCGAGCAGGAGGGCCTGAAGAAGGCCAAGGCGGACTTCGACACGCAGAAGGCGATGATGAAGGAAGACATCCGCCGCCAGCGTGAGGAGGAGCTTGCCGAGAAGCTCGGCCGCCTGCAGATGATCTACGCGACGCTGCAGAAGGAGCTCGCCGGCAAAGAGGCCGAGCTCACCAAGGACATCTTCAAGCGCATGGCCCGGATTCTCGAGAAGATGGGCAAAGAGCAGAAGTGGACGATGATCTTCGAGAAGACCGAGTCCTCGGTGCTCTGGGCCGAGAGCGCGCTCGACCTGACGAACGAGCTGATCCGCCGCTACAACGCGGGCGAAGGCAAATAAGCGGCCGTGCGGCTCGGCGATCTCGCCGCCGCGCTGCCGGCTCGCCTGACGGGTGATCCCGAGCGCCTCGTCTCGCGGGTCGCCGAGCTGAACGCTGCCGGGCCGGGCGACCTCGCGCTGTGCATTCAGCGCAGGTTCCTGCCCGAACTTCGTCACACGCGGGCCGGCGCGGTCTTGATCGACCCCCGGTTCGCGGCCGACGTCCCCGACGGATGTGCGGTTCTCGCCGCCGACGCGCCGCGTGAGGCGCTCTCCCGCAGCCTGCGCCTCCTGAACGTGCCAGAGCCGCTCGCGAGGCCCGCCCCGGGCATCGACCCGCGCGCGGCGGTGGATCCCACCGCAAGCCTGGGGAGCGGCGTGCGCATCGGACCGTTCGTTTTCGTCGGTCCCGGCGCGCGCTTGGGGGACGACGTCTCGCTCTCGGCCGGGTCCTTCGTCGGCGCCGGCGCGGAAATCGGCGCGCGGACCGTGCTCCATCCCCGCGCGACAGTGCTCGACGCCTGCGTCGTCGGCGCGGACTGCCTGATCGGGCCGGGGGCCGTCGTCGGCGCCACGGGCTTCGGGCTGGACGCCGCCGGGCGCCTCCCCCACGTGGGGCGGGTCGTCATCGAGGACGCCGTCACCTTGGGGGCCAACACCTGCGTCGACCGGGCCACGCTCGGAGAGACGCGCATCGGCCGGGGCGCCCACCTGGACAACCTGGTGCAGGTCGGCCACAACGCCCGCGTCGGCGCCGGCGCGGTGCTCTGCGGGCAGGTCGGCCTGGCCGGCGGGGCCGTGGTCGAGGCGGGTGTCGTCCTGGGTGGCCAGGTCGGGGTCGCCGGGGGCGCCGTCGTCGGTCGCGGTGCCCGCGTGGCCGCCCAGAGCGGGGTCACGCACAGCCTGCCGGCCGGCGGGGAATACAGCGGTCACCCCGCGGAGCCGAACCGCCCCCGACTGCGCCGCATCGCGCGCCTGCGCCGCCTGGTGGAGCCGTGATGCGCGCGCTCGTCGACCCCTCCGCGCGCGTCGATGCGACCGCACAGCTCGCTGCGGGGGTCGTCGTCGGCGCCGGCGCGGTGATCGGGCCGGGCTGTGTACTCCATCCCTACGCCATCGTGGGGCCGAACACGACGCTCGGGGCCGGGTGCCACGTGCACAGCTTCGCGGTGATTGGCGCAGACGCCCAGGACCGCCGGACGCCGTCGGACGCGCCCACGCGGCTCGTCTGCGGCCCGGACAACGTCTTCCGCGAGCACGTGACCGTCTCGCGCGGCAGCGCCCACGGCGGTGGCGTCACGCGCCTCGGCGCCGGCAACCTGCTGATGGCCGGCGCGCACGTCGGCCACGACTGCATGCTGGGGGACGCGGTCACGCTGGCCAACGGGGTCAGCCTCGCCGGGCACGTGGAGATCCACGACCGGGCCGGCCTCGGCGGGCATGCCGCCGTCCACCAGTTCGCCCGCGTCGGCGCGCTGGCCTTCGTCGCCGCCAACGCCATGGTGAGCCAGGACGTGCCACCGTACTGCCTGGCCGTCGGCGACCACGCGCGTCTCTACGGCCTCAACGTGACCGGGCTTCGGCGCGCCGGGCTCCCCCGCGACGTCCGCGACGCCCTCCACCGCGCGTTCCGCCTGCGCCTGACGGGCCCCGCCGCGCGCCGTCGTGACGCCGTCACGCTCGCCGAGCTCGAGGCCCTCTCCGCGCACGCCGAAGTGCGCTCGTTCCTCGGTTTCCTGGCCGAAGGCCGCCGCGGCGTGTGCCGCGCCCATCGGGCCGCACAGGCCGTTGACAGTGCGGGACCGGGGTGACTAACCTCCCGGCCTCGCACCGACTGAATCGTGATTCAGTTTTCCATCGGCCATCCATCGGGAGACCCACATGACCCCCCAGGAAATCTTCGAGAACCAGATCGCCACCCGCCTCCAGAACCCGGCCCAGCAGGCGAAGGCGAAAGAGATCGACGCCGTCTACCAGTTCAACGTGACGGGCGACGACGGCGGTCAGTGGGTGGTCGACCTCAAGGAGTGCAAGGTCTCCTCCGGCGCCGCCGCGGCCGCCGATTGTACGATCACCGTCGGCTCCGCCGACTTCGTGAACCTCGTCCAGGGCAAGGTCCCCGGTCCGCAGCTGTTCATGATGGGCAAGCTCCAGGTGTCGGGCAACATGGGCCTCGCCATGAAGCTCGGCTCCGTCCTCGGCGGCTGAAGCCCCTCCCCGCCGTGTCCCGCCCCCTCGACGACCTCCGCGTCCTCGACCTCTCGCGACTCCTCCCAGGCCCCTTCGCCTCGCTCCTGCTCGCCGATCTCGGCGCCACGGTCCTCAAGATCGAGGACACGCAGGGCGGCGACTACGCGCGCTATTTCCCGCCCCTCGGCGGCCGCATGTCGGCCGTCTTCGCGGCGCTGAACCGCGACAAGCGGGGGCTCGCGCTGGACCTGAAGCAGGCGGCCGGCCGCGAGATCCTGCTTCGCCTCGTGGCCGAGGCGGACGTGCTCATCGAGAGCTTCCGCCCCGGCGTGATGGCCCGGCTCGGGCTGGGACCGGACGCCTTGATGGCGGCCAACCCCCGCCTAATCTACTGCGCCATCAGCGGCTACGGTCAGGACTCGCCCCTGGCGGACAAGGCCGGGCACGACTTCAACTACCTGGCGTTGGCGGGTCTCGCCGGCGTCACGGGCACCCCCGAGGCCGGCGTCGTGCTCCCGGGTGTGCAGGTCGCCGACATCGCCGGCGGCGCGCTCTACCCCGTGCTCGGCATCCTGGCTGCGCTGCACGAGCGCACCCGCACCGGCCGTGGCCGCCTGGTCGATGCCTCCATGGCGGACGGCGTCGCCGGCCTGGGCATCATGCTCCAGGCCAAGGCCTTCGCTGGCGCGCGCGTGGATTCGCCCGGTGCCGACGAGCTCGCCGGCGCCCTGCTCTGCTACCGGCCCTGGCGCTGCGCGGACGGGCAGACGCTCGCCGTCGCCGCCCTCGAGCCCAAGTTCTGGATGGCCTTCTGCCAGGCCGTGGGGCGCCCCGAGCTGGGCCCCGAAGGTTACGCGACGGGCGCGCGCAGGACCGCCGTGGAGGCCGAGCTGGCGGCCCTCTTCGCCTCGCGGACGCGGGACGCGTGGGTCGAGTTCCTGGCGAAACACGACTGCTGCATCGAGCCCGTGCTTACCTTGGACGAGGCCCGGGCGACGCCCCACGCGAAGGCGCGGGGCCTGTTCGGCACGCATCACAACGCGGCCGAGGGCGCAGAGTTCCTGCACCTCTTCCCGAACCCGAAGCTCTTGCCCGGGTCGGAGCCGCCGACGGCGGTGCGCCCGGCACCGCGGCAAGGTGAAGACACCCGCGCGGTGCTGAGCGAGGCGGGTTATTCACCCGCGGAGGTCGACGCCCTGCTCGCGGCCGGCGTCGTGAGAGCGGCTGATTAGAACAGCACGCCGGCCATGAAGACGAGTTCGTGGAAGCGCGCGTCCTCGTCGCCCTTGTCCTTCTTGATGTGGGCGGTGAGCTGGCGCTCGTAGCGAATGTCCAGGTTCGCCGTCAGGAGCTTCAGGTCGAGCGTCGCGCCGATGAAGATCGGCAGGTACAGGTACATCGACTCGAGGCTGTCGACGAGCTTGGTCTTGCCGCCCGTGCCGTTGTCGATCTCGTCCTTGCCGTCGAAGGACGCGCCGATCGGGAAGCGGGGCTCGAGGCCGCCGCCGAAATCCAGGCTCAGGAAGGCCGGGATGAGCGGGAAGCTGCCGCGCGCGAGGACCGGGATGGCGATGTTGCTCTGGACACCATCGAAGGTCTTGGAGGTGCCGAGAATGTCGACCTTGGACGTCGTCGTCTGGCGGTTGTAGAGCAGGTCCACCTCGAGGCCGAGGATCGCGAGGTCGAGCATCACCGCGCCGCCGACGTCCAGCACCGAGGCGCTGTCGATGCCCTTGTCCGGATCAGGCATCCCGATGCCGTAACCAGCGCGCACGCCGTACTTCAGCCCCAGGGCCGCCGCGGGGCTCGCCGCCGCCATGACCATCGCCCCCGCCAGGATCGCTGCACTCTTCGTCATCATCGTGAATCCCCTCTGGATTTCCGGTTGTTGCACAGGCACTGCGGGCCGTAACAAACCCGAATCCTGGACGCGAGACAATCGCAAATTCTTCACACGTCCGGCTGAAATCAAAAAAAAACCCCAGCCAGGTCGGCCGGGGTTTTTGGTGGGCGATACAAGATTTGAACTTGTGACTTCTTCCGTGTGAAGGAAGCACTCTACCGCTGAGTTAATCGCCCGCGTCAGCAAAGTGTGCCGGGCTTTTATCACCGGGATGGTTCCAAGGCAAGCCAAAAATGTGCTAATCCCGACGCAATGCATTACCTCCGCGCCCTCCGCCCCCACCAGTGGGTCAAAAACGTCTTTGTTTTCGCGGCTCTCGTCTTCTCTCGAAACCTGACGAACCGCGAGCACGGCCTCCAGACGCTGACGATTTTCGGGGCCTTCTGCCTCGTCGCCAGCGCCATCTACCTCGTCAACGACGTCGCCGATTACGAGCGCGACCGCATCCACCCGAAGAAGAGCCAGCGCCCCATCGCCAGCGGCGCCATCTCCCGGACGAACGCGATCATCCTGTCCCTGATCCTGGCGCCCATCGGCCTGAGCATCGCCTTCTGGCTGAACACCGCCACGGGGGTCGTGCTGGCCACCTACGCGGTGATGAACCTGGCCTACTCGGTCTGGCTCAAGCACTTCGTGCTGCTCGACGTCTTCATGATCGCGCTCGGCTTCCTGTTCCGCGTGACCGCCGGCGCCTTCGCCATCGAGGTGGACATCTCGTTCTGGCTGCTCATCTGCACGTTCTTTATTTCGCTCTTCCTGGCGTTCTGCAAACGCCGGCACGAGCTCGAGAGCCTGGGCGAGGACGCCATCTCGCACCGCGGCAACCTGGCGCACTACTCCCTGCAGTTCATCGACAAGATGGTGGCCGCCCTGGCCTCGATGACGGTGATGAGCTACGCGCTCTACACCATCGACCCGCGCACGGTGGAGAAGGTCGGCACCAACGGCCTGGTGCTCACGGTGCCGCTCGTGCTGTTCGGCATCTTCCGCTACCTGTATCTGGTGCACCTGCACCAGAAGGGCGGCTCACCGACGGAGGTCGTGCTCACGGACCGCGGCATGCAGGTCGTGATCGCCCTCTACCTGGCGCTGGCCATCGGCCTCATCTACTTCAACGTACGACTGCATCTGGCCTGAACGCGTCGGGCAGCGGGCCGAAGTCGACGACCCGCAGCGCGTCCGGCGCCACCGCAGCGTCGCCCGGTCCCGCATCGCCCGCTCCCGCGTCCCCGGGGCCCGCGTCGCCGCCGACGCCCGCGTCGCCCGGCGGCACCGGCGTCGGGATGCGCACCCACCGCACGGTGAAGTTCGTCAGCCGATCGGCCTCGGCGCATTGGTCGCCCTCGTACTGGCCGTGCAGGATCTGCTGACCGTCGAGGGTCGTCTCCGGCACCATCGTGTCCACCTGGCCGCGCTCGAAGGTCTCCTCGAAGGCCATGCAGCCAGGGGGCGGAAGGTCGATGGGCCGCTCGTACCGGAACTGGTAGTTGTGGGGCCCCTCGGGGGAGCGGAAATCGAGCGCCACCTCGGAGCTCAGCGCGTGGCCCTCCGGATCGATGAAGTCGAGCCGGTAGCGGGCATGATCGGCAAGGCGGGTCAGGTTGGCGATGAAGTGCGCGACGTCCCCTTCCGTGAACTGGTCGTCGTTCGTCAGGTCCACGGTACGGGTCACGGCGTAGGTGCCCGTCAAGTCGATGTCGCCGGGCGTCACGCTGCTGTCGGGTCCGAGCGCGTCGGTGTCCGGCCCGCCATCGGTCACGCCGCCGCCGTCCGCCGCGGCGTCTCCCGCGTCTCCAGCGTCGGGTGTCCCCATGTCGGCCACGAGCGCATCGAGGAGCGCCGCGTCCGGCAGCGTCGCGTCGATGGCCGCGTCCGGGGGGCTCGACGTGTCCGGGCAGCCGGCCTCGCTCGTCTCCGGGTTGCAGGGCCGCGGCCGAACGGCGTCCGGCGCGACCACGCAGGCCCCCGAGACGCAAGCCTCGCCGAGCACGCAGTCGTAATCGTCCGAGCAGGCCTCTTCGCAGCGCCCTTCGACGCACTGCTGGTCCGCGTTGCAGTCGCTGTGGAGCTGACAACCGCCGCCGTCGCAGCCCGTGGCGAAGGCCAACGCCGTCGTCGCCACGAGCGCTCGCGCCCCCAATCGCCGCCAGAAATTGCCGACCATGCGTCTCCCCGAATTCCTTGCCGCCACTGGATCGTCACGCTATCGTCGATCCCAGGCCATGTACCCCGCGCGAAGGTCGCCTTGAGGCAACGCTCCAATCGCCAATTCGTCGCGCGCGTAACGCTCATCAGTGCATGCCTCGTGCCACTTGTTCCAGTGCCCTGCGCTGCGCAGGCGCTGAATCTGGCCGTGGACGCCACCTTGGGCACGGGCGTCCGCCGCGCCCCGGGGCCGGACGCCGAGGCGATCAGCAAGCGCAACCCGGCGTTCCTCGACCTGGACGTCGGCTTCGTGCTCGACAACGACTGGAGCAGCGAGTGGGGCGCCGGGCTGACCTTCCAGCTCGAGGACCAGCCGGCCGTGGCCGTGACGCCCCAGGTCCGCCTCATCCGCGGCGAGTCGCCCTGGAATTTCCTCATCGGGGCCGGCGTTCCGATCTACGTGACCCCGGGCACGCTCATCGGGCTCGAGCTCGACGGCGGGGCCATCTATCGCTTCTCGGAGTCGCTCGGGGCCATCGCCCTGGTCGAGGCCGAGTATTTCTTTGCGGGCGGGGACTTGCCCAAGGACGGTAGCGTCCTCATCTTCAACTTCGGTGCGGGCGTTCGAGTGCTCCTCTAGCCTGGACCGGGTAGCGCCATGACGCGGTGCGGGTGGAGCACACCTTCATCGCCTGGGAGGACCGGATGAATCTGGAGATCGTCGGTAAGGATGTGACGCCCTCGGAGGCCCTGCGCACGCGCATCGAGCAGAAGCTCGCCAAGTTCGAGACGCGCCTGGGTCAGAAGCTGCAGGTCCGGATCGCGTTGGCCCAGGATGGCGACGCCTTCAACTGCCACGCGCACTTCAACGCGGCCAAACACTCCTTCGACGCGGACGGTACGGGCGCGGACCTGATCAAGGCGGCGGACGAGGCCCTCGCCAAGATCGATCGTCAGGTCACGAAGGCGCTGCACAAGGCCGAGGCGGATCGCAAGCCTGCCCAGAGCATCCGCGCCAACACGCCCGAGGTGCCCAACCCCCAGGCCTGAGCCCTCAGGCCGTCGTCCTCGGGGTCGCTGCGGCGGCCCCTTTTTTTTGCCCTTCGAATCCGGAGAACGACATGAGCGACGCCCCGAAGCAGACGGTCAGTACGAAGAACGCGCCGGCCGCCATCGGCCCCTACTCGCAGGCCATCATCCACGGGGACGTGGTCTACTGCAGCGGCCAGATCCCGCTCGACCCGCAGACGATGACCGTCGTCGGGCAGACCGGCGCCGAGCAGGCCGCGCAGGTGATGAAGAACATCGGCGCCCTGCTGGAGGCCTCGGGTTCGAGCCTGGCCGACGTGCTCAAGAGCACGATCTTCCTGCTCGATATGAACGACTTCGCGTCCGTGAACGAGGTCTACGGAAGCTACCTGCCCGCCCCGCAACCGGCGCGGAGCACGGTGCAGGTCGCGCGGTTGCCGAAGGACGTGCGGGTGGAGATCGAGGTGATCGCCCGCCTCAAGCGGCGGTAATCTCGGGCCGCTTCTCGATCTTGTTCGAGCGGATGCAGCGGGTGCAAACGGTGAGCCGAGCGGGCTTGCCGTTCAGGACCACGCGCACCTTCTGCACGTTGGGCAGCCAGACCTTGGTGGTCTTGATGTTCGAGTGGCTGACCTTGTGGCCCACCTGACGGCCTTTTTCACAGATTTCACAGCGACGAGCCACGTTCTTGCTCCTTAAGATGTCGGCACTGGGCGAGTTGACAGGGCGCGCGTTGTAGCACAGTGCATTTGCGTGATCAAGTGCAGAGAAGACTTGACACGTCGGTCCGTGTCGCCGATAAACGCCGCGCTGTGCACCCGTAGCTCAGCTGGATAGAGCGCCGGCCTCCGGAGCCGTAGGTCGCAGGTTCGAATCTTGCCGGGTGCGCTTCTTGAAACCCCGCGGCGGTCTCCGTCGCGGGGTTTCGCATTTTCAGACCACGCGGCGCATCGCGCGCAGCAGCGTGATCTCCGCGTCGGCCCCCTGCGCAGGCAGGCCGCTCGCCTGACGCGCGAGCGCGTGCGGCTCGAGCAGCCCCACCCGCTCGGCGAGCCGAACGAGGGTGCGCGGGGCGAAGGTCATGCCCTGCTCACCGGCCCCGGCGGGCCCGGCGCAGAGCACGTGCAGCTGTCCGTCGTGCATCAGCGCCCCGGCCATCGACTGGAGGGCAGCCTCGGGGTTCAGCGCGGCGCCGAGCCAGTCGGCGGCCACGACGTGCTGGAAACGCGCCGGCGCGAAGGGCAGTCGCTCGGGCTCGGCGATCACGTCCACGCCCGGGCCGGCCGCGGGTGAGACCGCCGTCACGTGGGCGTGCGAGAGGAGCCCGCGCAGCGCCTGCGGCCAGGGCGTCAGCAGCAGCACTTGCTCCCCCACCCCGATTTCACGAGCGACGGCCCAGGCCCAGTTCGAGGCCGCGAGGCCACCGGGACCGCGCCAGTGCGCGGTGAAGGTCTCACGGGCGGCGTCGATGTCGACCTTGATGAGCTCGTGGCTCGGCGCGGCCTCCCGCGGGAGGCCGTGGAGCGCCGTCTGAATGCCGGGCAGATCGAGGTGGGCCTGCGCGACGGCCTCGACGAGGTCGTGTCGCCCGCAGACGGCCAGGATGCGCAGGTGGCTGCGAATCGCGAACACGGTCTCGGACGCGCTGGCCACGCCGGCCACGGAGAACTGCTCGCCACGCTGGGCGGCGTGGATGAGCCGCACGATGGCGTGCTCCGTCGAGCGCGTCGGCGCCTCGGTCAGCGCTTCGACGACGTCCGTCAGACCGACGGCGAGGGCCGCCAGGGCGAGGCGGGCCTCGACGTAGGGGTTCAGCGAGCCGCCCTCCCACACGCGGGCGAGCAGCTTCAGCGCGCGGGGGGCGTCGCCCTGCTCGAGCGCGTCGTCCGCCAACCGGGTCGTGAGGCGCTCGTCGCGCTCGCCGGGCTCGAAGAGCTCCAGGAGCGCCCGGGCGCGGGTGCGCTCGCCCTGGCTGTAGAGGAGGTCGCTGAGCGTCAGCGCCAGGTCGGCCGCGGACTCGGACTGGTTCTTCTGGGGGACTTGAATCGCCATGGCGTCCCGTTTTGCACGGGATGTGCCAGCGGGCCGAAGCCCCCCAACCCCCTGAAATCAGGTCAAAATCGACCAAACGGCGTCAAAGCGTCGCCGAAGGGCGTCAAACCCCTGACACGGCCGGCGCCGGCCCCGAGCCGCGCTGCCCGATCGGGCGGGCCAGGAAGATCCACTGGATCCCGTGCGGATCGGCGCTGCGCAGCTCGACGCGATAGCCCGCCGCGTCCAGGAGCGCAGCGTACGCGTCGTGGCGCCGCGCGCGGGTCCGCCAGCCGAGGCGCTCGGCCATGAAGACCTGGTCCGGATGCGGCGCCGTCGTGGAGGTGATGAGCGCCCCCGTTTTGTCCAGCCGCGCGCGCAGCATCACCAGATGGCGCACCACCTCGGCGTCGTCCAGGTACTCGGCCAGGCCGACGTAGATGGCCAGGTCGAAGGGCCCGACGGGGCTCGTCTCGACCGTGCCGTTGACGATCTCGGCCGACGGGCACACCGTGGCCGCCAAGGAACGGGCGACGGGGTCCGGATCGACCAGGACGGTCTGAAGCGCGCCGATGGCCGCGGCGTCGCGGCCGGAGCCGCCCGGCACGGACAGCAGGCTCCGCGGTTCGAGGGCCCGGCCCAGCTCGGCCACGGAGAGGCAACGATGCCGGAGCGCCCGGGCGCCGGCCGAGGCGTGCACCCAACGATCGACGACGCGCCCGAAGCGCGTCTGCCCGCTCGGCCGATTCCCGTAGAGCTGCTCCATGACCAGCGAGGCTCCACCCAGTCGCCGGGCCAGGTGCAGGACCGCGGACGCGTCCAGGCGAGCGTCCAGCCCGTGGAGCGCGGCCTGCGGGCCGGTCAGCCGCGGCGTCGGCCCGGTGGGCACGCGGGGGAACTCGACGGGTGGCGCCGGGCGACGGTCCGCGAGGATTCGCAGGGCCAGCGCCGGCTCGGCCCAGAGGCCCGTGACGACAAGCCCGGCCCCGAAGCGGCACTCCAGGGCGCGCCACCCACGTGCCATGCCCCCCAGCCCGAAGTACAAGAGCGCGGTCGCCCGCGTCTCCGGCCAGAGAAGACACGCCAGCGCCATGAGGGACACCGCCACGGGCAGCCCGCCGACGAGCGCCCGGAGCACCGGGTCACCGAGCAACCAGTCGGTGAGGCCGGCCTGCCACTGGGCCGGCGTGAGGGACGGGCCCGTGACCAGGGGCGCCCCCTCCGCGTCGCGTCCGGCGCGCAGCGCGACCGTGAGCCCATGGGCCTTGCGCGCCCGGGCCGCGCGAAGGAGCGGCTGTGTCCCCTCGCCCGGCAGCGCCAGGTCGGTCAAACGGAGCCAGACACATCGCGGATCGGCGAACCCCGCCGCGGACGCCGGATCGGCCACACGGCCCGCTCCGGCGAAGTCGCGCAGCCAGCACTCCTCGGCCGTGGCGGTGTCGGCGGGCTCCGGGAAGACCGAGACGAAGTCGCTGCCGCAGGCCAGCAGGCGACGCGGCAGGTCCGCGGACGGCCGCACGCCGGCCCCCAGCACGAGGATCTGGCGATGCCCGCTGGCGGCGGCCTCGTCCAGCGTCGAAAAGACCGCGTCCGGCGACGGCGAAAGCTCCGGCGGGGGCGTCGGGTCGGGCCATACGAGCGCATACCGGGGCACGAGGTCGTCGCCCACGGGCCCGGGCAGGGCCAAGAGCCCCGGACGGGCGCGACCGAGCAGACCGGCGACCGCGAGGCCGACCAGGAGCCAGGCCAGGACCGCCACGCGCCTCAGCCCTCCCCGGTCGGCCCACCCGAGGGTGTGCCGAGCACGCGGCGCACCCAAGCGGTCGTCTCCGGATCCGGGCCGACGGCGAGCGGACGGAGCGTGCCCTGATCGTTGATCAGGGGCCCCTGCCCGGCGAGGGCCGGCGAGATCCGCGCGATGACCTGCCGCGGGTCGCGGATCAGGAAGGTCTCGTTGGGCACCGCGCGTCCGCTGGCCAACCAGTGCCCCGTCCCGATGCGGGCGCCGTGGCCGAAGGCGGACCCCAGAAACTGTGTCCCGGTGGAGTGGAGTTTGCCGTCGAGCGGCACACGAATGGGACCATCGAAGTTGAGGTCCATGCTGAACGCGCCGCCCGTCGTGACGGCCCGCCGGCCCAAAACACACTGCTGCATCAGGTACTGGCTGGCGATGGCCTCGGGGTACAGCACACAGAAGCGGACGACCGTCTGCTGGCTGATCATGGAGCGATCGCCGAGCGTGCAGGCCTCGACCATCGCGCCGGCCATCACGCCCACCTTGTCACCCAACCGGCTGAAGAGCACGCGGGCATAGGGGCCGACGCTGACGCCGTCCCCCAGCGTGCTGCCCTCGATGATGGCGGTGGGGTGGATGTCACAGTTCTTGCCGATGGTGTTGGCCTTGCCGAGCAGGCGCCAGCGGTTGAACGACCGCGCCCGCAGCAGCGCCCAAAGGCCCGTCAGGATGAACTTCCACTTCGGCGTGGCACGCAGCTCGATGCTCCCCGCCACCTGGTTGGCCCACAGGATGTGGACCCAATGGTGGATCGTCATCAGCGGGTGCCGCGGGAACGGGATCTCGATCTCACCGCTGCCCACGTAGTGCGTCGGCAGTGGCATCTTCACGACCTGCTCGTCCGGGTCGACCACGACGTCCACGGGCGGGTCGCCGCGACCGGAGGCGAAGCGGATCTCCTCGAACCGCCACCCGAGGTCGCAGGGCGTCACGCCGGGCTGCACGGGGACGGAGTTCTTGCCGTAGACGGACTGCTTCAGCACCAGCACGGCGTCTCGCCCGGCCGCACCCTCGACGAAGGCGCGCAGGGCCCCGCTCGTCGTGAAGAGGGCGTCCGGGATGATCAGGCAGGGGGCTTGCGGGCGGTCGATGGGCGTGAGCCCGGCGCCGACGAGGGCGTCGTGCTGCCACGCCGAGAGCGGTCGATTGAGGATGAGGACCTCGCCGGGCGGATCACCGAAGGGATCGATGCGCCGCCCGGTGGGCTGGACGAAGACGTTCAATTTTCCTGGACGGAGAGCTCGAAGTTGCCGAAGCGGGCCGCGTCGGGACCGCCGGGGCCGGCCTGGAGTTCGAGGTCGGACAGCAGCGAGTCCGCCGCGTCGTCGAGGTTGCCGTTGGTGAGCGCCACGTAGAACGTCACGGGGAGCTTCACGTTCGTCGCGTCGACCTGCAGGTTGTCGTTCTGCGTCTGGAAGACCGCGTTGCCCTGCTCTTCGGGGTCACTCGGGAACAGCATCACGACGGAGTCGGGATCGGAGGCGTCCGTGCTGGTCATGTAGTTGAAGTCGCGACCCTGGAACTGACCCATCCGCGGGGTGAAACAGGCCCGGTCGCAGCCGTAGTTGCCGCCACCGCCGGCGACCGAACCGACGCGCACGGTGACCGGGCGCTCGTCGAAGTCCTGCTGCGGCGAGAGGCGCACGCGCCAGACGTTCTGGGCGGCCCAGTCGCTGGTGATGGTCAGGTTGTAACCGTTGACCGCCACCTGACGCTCGCCGATGGAGACGTCGAGCTGCTGCTCGGCACCATTGAAGGTCAGGGAGGTCGTCCCGAACGTGTCGAAGGCGTCGTTGCCGCCGTCACCCCAGCCGTTGGCCTGGAGGTCCTGGTGCTGCGCCTGGAAGTTGTCCGGGCTGGCCGGGAACGCGATCGGGTTGCCACTGGAGACCCAGCGCTCCGGGCCGCCGCCGTCGATGAAGATGTAGTACTCGCCGGGATCGGCGTTGTTCAGCGTGATCGTCGGCACCGGGTTGGCGAAGTTGCCGGCGCAGGTGATGGCGGACGACGGCTCCTCGCAGTCGTTGCGCAGCGTGATGATCGCCGGGAAGTCCGTGCCCGGATTGTCGAGGCTGAACGTGACGTTGGCCTGGGCGGCGAGCACGTACTTGTACACGGCCTCCGGCGCCTGGCGGCCACCGCACCGGCTCGTGTAGTTGTCCGGGCCGTCCAGGACGGTCATGCCCGACACGGTGCCGTTGCGCGGTACCAGCGGCGTCTCCACGGCGGGGCGGCACCCCTGATCCTCGGTCAGGTCGCCGCGGGCCTGGCAGCCCACGTCGTCCGGCCAGTCGGTGCTGCCGTCGCCGTCGTTGTCCACGTCGTCCCCGCAGAGCGGGATCTCGGCGCCGTCGTCCTCGCTGTCGTCCTCGGCGTCCAGGCAGCCGAGGTCGCTGAAGTCGGTGAGGCCGTCGAAGTCGTTGTCCACGCCGTCGTTGCAGCGCGGGGGCAGGCGACCCATGTTGACCTCGTCGTTGTCCGCGGCGAAGCGGCAGCCCGGATCATCGGGGAAGTCGGTGCGGCCGTCGCCGTCGTCGTCGCGGGCATTGCCACACTGCGGCGGGAAGGCCGCGCCCGTCTCCGAGGGGTCCGCCGCGTAGCCGCAACCGAAATCGAGCGGGAAGTCGGGCACGCCGTCGTCGTCGTCGTCGATGTCGTTGCTGCAGGCCGGCATGTCCTCGGGGGCCGGGTCCGTCTCGTCCGGATCGCCGGCGGCCTCGCAGCCCGGATCGAAGGGGAAGTCGGCGATGCCGTCGCGGTCGTCGTCGAGCGTATTGCTGCAGGTGGGATCGATGTCGGGGTCGACCTCGGTCGCGTCGCCGGCGGCGTAGCAGCCCGGGTCCTGCGGGTAGTCGGCGCGGCCGTCCATGTCGTCGTCGATGGCGTTGCCGCACAACGGCGCGGGCACCGGGTTGCGCTCATTGTCGTCGCCGCGGCTCTGGCAGCCGGGGTCGAGCGGGAAGTCGAAGCGCGTGTCCTCGTCGTCGTCCGCGCCGTTCGCGCACTGGGGGACGACCTCGGGATCGGCCTCGTCGGCGTCGCCGCGGGCGGAGCAGCCCGGATCGTAGGGGAAGTCGATGAAGCCGTCGCCGTCGTCGTCGGCGTCATTGCGGCAGGCCGCGCGCGCCGCGTTGGCCGGCGGATCGGCCTCGTCCTCGTCGGCGGCGTCTTCGCAGCCGGGGTCGTCACCGTCCACCGCGCCGTCGCCGTCGTTGTCGCGGCCGTCGACGCACCCCGGATCGAGGCGGCGGACGTCCACGGAGAGCTTGAAGGGACCACCCTGACCGAGCGTCGTGTCGACGATGATCCAGTAGTCGCCCACGGCCGCGCGGTCGATCGTGATGCGACCGTGCTGCATGCCGCCGAGCGCACCGTCGTCACAACCGGCCGGCGCGGGCAGCTCGGCGCCGTCGCAGTCGCGTCGTCCGTAGACGACCGTCGGCACCGTCGTCTCCGGGTGGTTGGTGCTGAACGTCAAACGCGCGTTGAACGGGTTGGAGTAGTGGAAAATGATCTCTTTCTGATTGCGGCCACCGCAGGACCCGGACATCTCGTTGGTGCCCATCGAGGTGTCGCCGAGCACGAAGTCGCGGTCGGCCGGGAACTCCTGGAACCGCACGCCCTGACCGCAGCGGTCGACCTCGCTGTTGCCGGCGGCGGAGATGCAGCCGAAGTCCAGGGGGTAGTCGACCGCGCCGTCGCCATCGTCGTCCTCGTCGTTGGCGCAGGCGGGCGGATCGGCGGGGGCCGTCTCGTCGCGATCCTGTGCCTCGTCGCAGCCGGGGTCCGAGGGGTAATCGACACGCCCGTTGCCGTCGTCGTCGACGCCGTTGAGGCACTCGGCCTGCTGGACCTCGTTGACCGTCAACTGCACGGGACCGGCGGCGCCGGCGACGCCGTCGACGAAGATGTAGTAGTCGCCGCGATCCGGGTTCTCGATGCGCAGCGCGTGGCCGGGCGGCATGAGGCCGTCGGGCTCGCGGTCGCAGCCGACCTCGGCGGCGTCGTCCAGGCAGGCCTGGCGGCGCACGTAGAGGGTCGTCGCGACCGTGGTGCCCTCACCGACCGTCGTGATCTCCAGGGCCTCGAGGCGGCGCTCGACGCGGTACAGGAAGACCGTCTCGGGGTTGCCCTGGCCACCGCAGGTGCCGTGGCTGCGGAAAACGCCGCGGCTGATGTCCGTGACGACGGGCACGCCGGCCATCACGACGGGCGGATCGTACCGATCGCCGCAGCTGCCGCGCTCGTCGTAGTCGGCCGCCGCCTGGCAGCCGTCGTCGTCGGGGTAGTCGATGTGGCCGTCGCGGTCGTTGTCCAGCCCGTCCGCGCAGGCCGGGCGCACGGCCTTGTCCTCTTCGTCGGAGTCGCCGGCGCCGGTGCAGCCCGGATCGTCCGGATAGTCGACGAGGGCGTCGCCGTCGTTGTCGTCCCCGTCCGCGCAGGCCGGCGCGTTGGGCGGGTTGAGCTCGTCCGAGTCACCGGCGCTGCGGCAGCCCGGATCGAAGGGGAAGTCGGCGATGCCGTCGCCGTCGTTGTCGACGCCGTCCAGGCAGGCCGGAGCCTCGTCCGGATCTTCCTCGGAGGGGTCGGCGGGGCTGGTGCACCCGGGATCCTGCTCGTCGACCAGGTTGTCGTGGTCGTCGTCGATGCCGTTGTTGCACTGCGGGGGCTGCGGCGGGTTGTCCTCGGTGGTGTCCTGGGCGGAACCGCAGCCGGGGTCGCCCGGGAAGTCCGTGTAGCCGTCCTGGTCGTTGTCGATCGTGTCGCCGCAGGCCGGGGGCGCGGGCGGATCGGTCTCGTCGATGTCGCTGGGGTTGGCGCAGCCGGGGTCGTCGGCGTCCGTCTTGCCGTCGGCGTCGTTGTCCGCGCCGTCCGAGCACGCGGCGAGGCGCGCGTCGGGTTCGATGGCCGCGTCCGGTCGGGCGACGCTGCCGCCCGCCCCGCCGCCGATGTCGGCGCCGACGATGTCGCCGCCCGCCCCACCGGCCCCGCCCGCGTTTTCGTCACCCCCCCCTGCGTCTTTGCCGCAGGCGGTCAGCACGAGCGCGCCCAAGGTGGCCGCGAGACTCAACTTCTTGAGAACCATGGTGTCTCCCCGACTCTGTATGGGCCGCAATCTACTTCAAAGGTGAAAGCCCAGTAAACGCCCAGAACTTGCACTGATCTGGAGTAAAGTACTTCTCCCCATGGAAGCATCCCCCGCGACACTCTCGGCGACCCTCGGCCACTGGGCCTCCGTCGGCGGCCTCGGGCTCCTCTGCGCGGCCTGGGGAGCCAATCTCCTCAAGATGCTGCGGGGGGACGTCCAGCCCCCGGAGGTCAGCCTCACGGCGGACACGGCGCCGGATCCCCTGCCCGAGCCCTGCCCGTCTCTGACCGTCTTGATCCCGGCGCGCAACGAGGCCTCGAACATCGAGGCCTGCGTCCGAAGCATTCTCGACGCCGGCTGGCCGGGACCGCTGGAGATCGTCGCCATCGACGACCGCTCCACGGACGGGACCGGCGACATCCTGGCCCGCATCGCCGGGTCGGAGCGTCGCCTGAGCGTGGTCCAGGGCGCCGACCCGCCGCCGGGCTGGCTGGGCAAGCCGCACGCACTGCATCTGGGGCAGGCCGCGGCCACGGGTGACTGGCTCCTCTTTCTGGACGCGGACGTCCGGGTCACGCCCGGGGGCCTCCAGCGTCTGCTCGGGCGCGTGATCGCGCAAGAGGCCGAGATGGCCAGCGCGCTCGGCCGCCTGACCGTCGAGTCGTTCTGGGAGCGGGTCGTTCAGACGCGCATGGGCGCGGTCATCGCCGGCGGCAATCCCCTGCCCGAGGTCAACGATCCCGAGCACGAGCGCGCCCTGGCCAACGGCCAGTGCCTGCTGTTCCGGCGGGACGCCTACGATCGCCTCGGCGGGCACGCCGCCATCAAGGGCAGCGTCCTGGACGACGTCGACTTCGCCAAACGCGCCAAGCAGGAGAAGGTCCGGTACCGGCTCTACTACGGTCCCGCCGTGTTCTCCTGCCGCATGTACACGGGCCTGAACGAGATCTGGCAGGGCTGGACGAAGAACCTCTTCCCGGCCCTCGGGTACAGCCTCATCGCCACGGCGATCGTCACGCTGCTGCTCTTCGCGTCGAGCCTGCTGCCCTTCGTCCTCCTGGCCAAGAACCTGGCCTATCTCGCCGCCGGCCTGCCCTTCGAGCCGCTGTTTCTGGGGCTCGAGGCCGTGGCATGTGGCCTCATCCTGGCCACGGACGCCGTCGGACACCGGACGCACGGGTACCGATGGGGCCTGTTCTGGACGTTCCCCCTCGGCATGCTGATCGTGCTGGCCGTGTTCTGGAACAGCGCCTGGCGCATCAAGTCCGGGCGCGGCGCGGTCTGGAAGGGCCGCGTCGTCGAGGGTGGTCCGAAGGCCTGAGGCCCCGGCTCACCCGCGCTTGAGGTCGGCCACCTTGTGGTCGAGTTTGTGCAACTGCTCGGGCAGCTTGGCCTTGGCCTCGCCCTGCAGCTTGCGGCGCTTCTCGAGGTTCGTCTCGAGGCCGGCGAGGCCGTTGAGGATGGAGATCAACTGCCGCGTGAGGGCCTGCTGCTCCTGGTAGGCCTTGCCGAGGTTGGCCTTGACGACCTTGAGCTGGGCGGCGGCCGCGTCGGGCTTCGCTTTGCCCTTGACCTTGGCGAGTGAGGCGGCCGAGGGCTTGGCGCTCTCGTCCTTCTCCTCCTCCTCCTCCTTCTTGTCGGCCTTGACCTCCTCGACGGTCTCCTCTTCCTTGGCCTTCTCGGCCTCGTCCGTCTTCTCCTTGGCGGCCTTGACGGACTCCTTGTCGGGGACCTTAGCGGCCTTGACCTTCTCCTGCTTCTCCTCGTTGGCCTTGGCGGCGTCCTCGCCCTTCTTGGCCGAGACCTTCTTCTTGTCGTGCTGCTCGGTCCGGGACTTCTCGGCCGGCGACTGCTCGGCCTTCTCGCCCTGGTTCTTCTGCCCGGCGGCCTTCTTCTCGAGCTGCTGCTTCTTCTTCTCGAGGCCGACGACCTTCTTCTCGCTCTGCTGGAGCTTCTTGCGGGTCTCGGCCTCTTCGGCCTGCTTCTTGGCCTGGGCCTTGACCTGCTCGTTGCGCGCGTAGCTCTGCTGCGAGTTGCCGCTGCTCTGCTTCTGGTCGATCTCTTCTTCGACCTTCTTCAGCGTGGCCTGACTGCGAACGGCGTCCTGCTTGACGATCATCTCGGGCATGAGTTCTCCCCGGGCACGGGTGCTGTCGATGCCCCACATTGCGCAGCGCGGGCGCGTTCGTCAATGGCCGCGCGTGCCCGGATGCGGTGCTTGAATCCGCGGGGCGCGGCGTTTAAGGTTCCGACCCATGCGTTGGGTCTTCCTGGATCGAATCGTCGAGCTCGTGCCGGGTGAAAAAGCCCGCGGTTTCAAAGGCGTGGCCGCCAGCGAAGACTACTTCGCCGACCACTTTCCCGGCTTTCCGGTGTTGCCGGGGGTGCTTCAGATCGAAGCGCTCGCGCAGCTCTCCGGCAAGTTGATCGAGGTCACGGTCTTCCAGAACGACGCCCGGTGGGTCTGGCCCATCATCAGCATCGTCAAGAAGGCCAAGTTCCGGCGTTTCGTCACGCCGGGCGTCGCGCTCGAACTCGAGACGCAGATCCTCGAGCTGCGCGACGAGTCGGCCATCTGCAAGGCCGCCGCCCGCCTCGACGGCAAGATCACGACGGAGGCCGAGCTCGTGTTCGTCTTCAACCCGGGCGACCTCGACACGCCCGAGGCGCAGGCGACGCTGGAGCGGCTCGAACGCGAGAACCTGAGCCAGATGTGGCCGGGCTACAAAGCATGGAACGCGGCACTGCGGGAGCGCGGATGAAACGATCGCGGGTGGTGATCACCGGCCTCGGTTGCGTGACCCCCATGGGTCCGGACGTCGCCCGGACCTGGGAGGGCCTGATTCAGGGCCGCTCCGCGGTGGACTTCATCAAGCGATTCGACGCCTCGGGCTTCCCCACGAAGTTCGCCGCCGAGATCCAGGAGACGCCGGACATCGACCTGCCCGGCCGCTACGCCCACTGGTCCGACCCGAAGAGCGCCTTCGCGGCGGCCGCGGCGGCCGAGGCCATGGCGGACGCCGGCCTGAAGCCCGGCGAGGTCGACCCGTTCCGCTTCGGCGTGAGCGTGGGCGCCGAGGTCAGCCGCCCGGATCTGCCCCTTGTGGCCGAGCGAATCAAGGCGTTGAAGCGCACTTCGCCCGAAGAGGCCTTCGGCACGGTGGACCCCAAGGAGTTCCTGGTGATGGCGGCGTTCTACCCCGCCACGCTCCTGGCCCACCTGAACCAGGCCGCCGGCCCGAACCTGACCACGAGCACCGCCTGCACCAGCAGCGCGCAGTCCATCGGCGACGCCGTGCGCATTCTTCGGCGCGGGGACGCCGACGTGATGCTCGCCGGCGGCACGGACCGCCTGGTCGAGGAGCTGATGGTCATGGGCTTCGGCCTCCTCGGCGCGCTCTCGCAGCGCAACGACGACCCCAAGGCCGCCTGCCGCCCCTTCGACCGCACGCGGGACGGCTTCGTCCTCGGCGAGGGCGCGGGGTTCCTGGTGCTCGAGCGCCTGGAGCACGCGCTCGCCCGCGGCGCCCGAATCCATGCCGAGCTCCTGGGCTACGGCTGCTCGGCGAATGCCTGGCGCATCACCGACAGCCCGCCCGACGGCCGCGGCGCCCGCCAGTCCATGGTCATGGCGATGAAGGACGCGGGCCTGAAGCCCGAAGACATCGACTACATCAACGCCCACGGCACCAGCACGCAACAGAACGACGCCTCGGAGTCCGCCGGCATCCTGGGGGCGCTGGGCGAGACCGCGTACAAGGTCCCCGTCTCGTCCACCAAGTCGATGATGGGCCACCTGGTCGCGGCCTGCGCCGCCGTCGAGCTGATCGTCTGCGTGAAGGCCATCTCGACGGGCCTGATCCCGCAAACGCTCAACTACGAACACGCCGATCCGGCCTGCCCGCTGGACTACGTGCCCGGCGAGGCCCGCGCCACCCGGGTGGACGTCGCCCTCTCGAACGCGTTCGGGTTCGGCGGGAGCAACGGCACCCTGGCCGTGGGGCGGTATCAGGCGTGAACATCGTCGTCACCGGCCTGGGGTTCGTCACGCCCTACGGTACGGAGGTCGGCGAGATCCGGCGCCGTTGGGAAGCCGCCGAGGCCGTCGCCGCGCCGCCGCCCGACGACGAGCGGCCCGCGCTGGAGCGGCCGTGGATCGCGCGGGCCCCCGCCAGCTTCGACCCCGGCGCCTGGGTGCGTCGCCGCAAGGATCTGAAGCTCATGGCGCGGGCCAACGTGCTCGCCTCGGCCGCCGCGCAGATGGCCGTGCGCGCCGCCGGGCTCGAGGGCTCGCCCCTCCTGGAGGACGCCGGGCTCTTCGTGGCCGTGGGCCAGGAGCCGGGCAACATGGACGACGTCCTGCCGACGGTCTCGCGCGGCCGGGACGGTGACCGGGTCGACCTTCCGCGGCTGTCCGAAGAGGGCCTGCGGCAGATGAACCCGCTGTCCTCGATCAAGACGCTCCCGAACATGAGCCACGCGCACGTGGCCATCGCGCTCGGCCTGCACGGGCCGGGCATGGCGCTGTGCGCCGGCATGGCGGGCGGGCCGCAGGCGCTGCGCGAGGCGCTGTACGCGCTGGAGAGCGGGCGCGCCGCGATCTGCATCGTGGCGGCGGCCGACGCCGCCATCGACTTCCCCGACCGCGTCTCGGCGTTTCGTCGGGGCGAGGTCGACGCCGTGGCCGAGGCGGCCGTGGTCGTCGTGCTGGAGACGCAGGCGTCGGCGGAGGCGCGGGGCGCGGTCTCGCTCGGCACCGCACGCCACCTGCTCGACGCGACGCCCTCGCCCGCGCCATTCGGGCGCGCCGGCGCAGCGGAGGCGCTGCTCTCGCTGGTCGTCCAGCTCGAGGCGCCGGACACCGCCGTCGGCCGTGCGAAGGCCCCCGCCGTTCACGTCAAGTCCGCCCCCGAGGCCATCGCGATCACCGGCATCGGCCTGCGCACGCCCCTCGGCGGGGACGCCGCCGGCTTCATGGCGCGCCTCGTCGCCGGTGAGTCCGCCGTCGCGACCATCCGGGCGTTCCCCCGGGCCGGGTTCCCCGTGCAGCTCGCCTGCGAGGTGCCCGACTTCGACGCCGAGTCGCTCCCCGAGCCGCTCGCCGCGCAGATGCGCGGCCTCGACGACCGCAAAGGTGAGCTGGCCATCGCCGCCGCGCTCGCCGCGGTCGCCGACTTCGGTGAGGCCCTGCCGAGCGGCGCGGCGCTGATCTACGGCACGGGCCTGTCGAGCGTGAGCTTGCGCGAGCTCGAAGAGGACTGCCTGCCGTTCCTCGACGCCGACGGTCGATTCGACTACGCGAAATTCGGCCGGTCGCCCGCGTCCGCCAGCCCCCAAGCCCCGCGCCGCCACGCCGTCGAGCGGCCCATGGACCTCGTCGCCGCGCACCTCGCCTTGCGCGGCTTGCGCTCGCACCACTTCAGCGCCTGTGCCGCCGGCGCCGCCGCGATCGGTCACGCGGTGGACGTCCTGCGCCGCGGCGAGGCCGAGGTCGTGCTGGCGGGGGCCGCCGACTCGATGGTCCATCCGTTCGGTCTCCTGCCGTTCATCCTGCTCGGCGCGACGACCCCCAACGCCGATCCGGCGACGGCCGCGCGGCCCTTCGACCAGCACCGCGATGGCTTCGTGATGGGCGAGGCCGGCGTGTTTTACGTCCTCGAGCCCCTCGCGCGCGCCCGCGCTGCGGGGCGCCGGGTGCACGGCCTGCTGCTCGGCCACGGCACGAGCTCGGACGCATTCAACGTCACCGCCCCCCACCCCGAGGGCGCGGGCGCCGAACGCGCGATGCGACGCGCCCTGTCGGACGCCGGCGTCGAGGGGGGTCGCGTCGGCTACATCAACGCCCACGGCACGGGCACACCGCTCAACGACGCCATCGAGTCCCAGGCCATCCGGCGCGTGTTCGGGGCCGCCGCACCGCCCGTGAGCAGCGCGAAAGCACAGATCGGCCACACCATCGCCGCCGCCGGCGCCGTGGAGCTGCTCGCCTGCCTGGCCGCGTTCGCCACTGGACACCTTCCGCCGAATCCGAACCTGCGGCAGGTGGACGCCCGCATCGACCTGGACCTGGTCGGGCAGACGTCCCGGGCGGCCACCATCGACATCGCCGTCAGCAACTCCTTCGGCTTCGGTGGGCAGAACGCCGCCCTGGTCGTGGGCCACCCCGACGTGCAGGGAGGTTGAGTCGTGCGGACCGCGCTGCTCTTCGCCGGTCAGGCCACGCAGTACGTGGGCATGGGGCGCGTCGTCCTGGACCGCTTCCCCGAGGCCCGCGCGGTCTTCGAGGCCGCGGACGCGGCGCTCGAACTCCCGCTGACTCGGCTGATTCTCGAGGGTCCCGCCGCTGAGCTCGACCTCACGGAGAATACGCAGCCGGCCGTCCTGACCGTCGCCTGCGCCGCCTGGCGTGTGCTCGAGGTGCGAGGCTTCCGCCCGACGGTCGTCGCCGGGCACTCGCTCGGAGAATACGGCGCGCTCGTCTCGGCCGGCGCGCTCGACTTCGCGGACGCCGTCCGCCTGTGCCGCCTGCGCGGTCAGTTCATGCAGGCCGCCGTCGCCCCCGGAGTGGGCGCCATGGCGGCCATCCAACGCGCGGACGACGCCGCCGTGGCCGAAGCCTGCGCCGCCGCCGACGGGGTGTGCGAGCCCGCCGCCTACAACGCGCCCCAACTCACCGTCATCAGCGGGGAGGCCGGCGCCGTCGGCCGCGCCATCGCCCGCCTCGAGGCGCAGGGCGCGATGGTCACGCCCCTCACGGTCTCGGCCCCGTTCCATTGTCGCCTGCTCGCCCCGGCCGCCGAGCGACTCGCGGAGGCCCTCGCCGGCGTCGCCGTCGGTCCCCTGGCCCACCCCTACGTCGCCAACGTGGACGCGGCCTGGCTCGACGCCGCCGACGCCGATCCCGCCTCGATCCGCGACCGGCTCGTCCGGCAGGTGACCGGCGCGGTCCGCTGGAAGGAGAGCCTCCAGTCCATGCTCGACCACGGCATCGAGCGCTTCTGGCACCTCGGCCCCGGCCGCAGCAACCTGACCCACGTGAAGCGTCTCGCCCGCAAGGCGCCCGCCGCCACCCTGGACGAAGAGGCCGATCTGAACGGCATTCTCACGGAGCTCGGCTCATGAACGGCGTCGTCATCACCGGCATCGGTGTCATCTCGCCCCTCGGCTTCGACGCCGCGGAGATCCATCAGCGGCTGTGCCGCCTCGAGTCGGCGGCCGCGCCCATCAGCGGCTTCGACACCGGCCCGTTCCCCACGAAATACGGCTGTCAGATCAAGGGGTTCCAGGGCAAGGACTGGATCGAGAACCGCAAGAACCTGAAGCTCATGACCCCGGCGGTCCAGTACGGACTCGCCGCGATCAAGCTGGCCGTGCAGAGCGCGGCCCTCACGCCCCAGAGCACCCACCCGGAGCGACTGGGCATGTTCGTGGGCGCCGGCACGGCGTTCGGCGAGATGGGCGACCTGGTGCCGGCCCTCGAGCGAGCCAGCGTGGACGACCACTACGATGCCCGGCGATTCGCCGCCGAAGGCATGCCGGTCGTCAACCCGCTCTGGCTGCTCAAGGGCCTGTCCAACAACGTGTTGGGCTATGCCAGCGCGCTCCTGGACGCCCAGGGCATCAACACGAACTACTGCAACTCGGGCGTGGGCGCGCTGCAGGCGGTCGGCGAGGCCGCTTGGGCCCTGGCCGAGGACCGCGCGGACGTGATCATCGCCGGCGCGTCGGACGCCGCCGTGAACCCCGAACATCTGACCGGCTTCGGCCGGCTGGGCGTGCTCAGCGCGCAGAGCGCCCCCCACCCCTTCGACCGAAGCCACGACGGTTTCCTGCCCGGGGACGGCGCGGCGTTTTTCGTGCTCGAACGCGCCGCCCACGCCGCCGCACGCGGGGTGCAGCCCATCGCCCGGATCACGGGCCTGGGCAACGCCACGGCCCTGCGGGGGCTGAGCGGCTGCGATCCGCGCGCCATCGTCGCGGCGTTCAAACAGGCGCTTCAGGTGGCCCACTGGCGCCCCGAGGACGTGGACGTCGTGCACGCACACGGCAACGGCAACCCGCGGTACGACGCCGCCGAGGCCGAGGCGCTCGGCACGCTCTTCGGCGCGCATCGGCCGGCGATCACGGCCGACAAGGGCGGCCTGGGTCACAGCATCTCCGCCGCCGGCGGCCTCTCGCTCGCCCTGGCGCTGCAATCGATGCGCGTACAGACAGTCCCCCCCATCGTGGGCCTGAACGACATCGACCCGAGCGCCGCCGCCCTCGCGCTCGTGACGGACGCGCCGCGCGCCACGCGGGTGCTGCGCAGCGCCGTGCACTCGGCCGGCCTCGGTGGCCAGACCTGCGTGCTCACGCTGGAGTCCCTCGGGCGAACGCTGGAGGACGCATGAGGACGGGGCCCGAGCGCTGGCCCACCCTCTTCTCCCCCTGCGCGCTCGGCCCGCTGACGCTGCCGAACCGCATCGTGATGCCGGCCATGGATCCGTCGCTGGCGGACGCCACCGGCCATGTGACACAGGCGATGGAGGACCACTACGTCGCCCGGGCGGCCGGTGGCGCCGGTCTGATCATCACGGGCAACGTGGCGGTGTCTCCGCGCGGGCGCCTGTCGCCCTGGATGGCGATGTGGGCGGACGACACCGCCGACCCGGGCTGGGCGCGCCTGATCGCGCGGGTGCACGCGGTCGGCGGTCGCATCTTTCCCCAGCTCTCGCACGCCGGGCGACAGACCGTGTCGCAGTTCGCCGGCGGGCAGCCGCTGTCCGCTTCGGACATCCCTTGCCCGGTCATGCGGGATCCGCCGCGGTCGATGACGCCCGACGAGATCGAGGAGACCATCACCGCCTTCGCCGACGCCGCCGCGCGAGCGCAGCGGTCCGGCGCCGACGGTGTCGAGCTCCACATGGCGCACGGCTACCTCGTGTGCCAGTTCCTGAGCCCCTACAGCAACCACCGGGATGACGCCTGGGGGGGTGACACGGCCGGCCGGACCCGCTTCGCCGTCGAGATCGTCCGCCGCATCCGGGCGCGCTGCGGCGCCGAGTTCCCGGTGCAGTGCCGCCTCAGCGCGGACGAGCGCGTCGAGGGCGGCATCACGCCGGACCTGGCGGCGCAGCACGCGGAGGCGCTGGTCCGGGCCGGCGCGACCTCGCTCTCCATCAGCGCCTGCAACTACGAGAGCTACCGCTACAACATGCCGGCGTACTACCTGCCCGAGGCGACCTATGCCGACCTCGCGGGCAGCGTGCGCCGACACCTGGCCGCGGCCGGCCTCGCCGTGCCCGTGATCGCGGTGGGGCGTTTTCGCCGACCCGAGCTCGCCGAGGCCGTCTTGGCTCGCGGCGACGCCGATCTCATCGCGATGGGTCGCGCGCTGATCGCCGATCCGGAGCTCCCCGCCCGACTCGCCACAGGCGACGAGGCCGCCGTTCGCCCCTGCGTCGCGTGCAACCGGTGCGCCGAGTCGGTCACCCAGGGCCCGGTGCGGTGCCTGGTCAACCCACAGGCGGGGCGGGTCACCGTCGCGCCCGCGCCCGTTGAACACGCCAGGGACATCCTGGTCGTCGGCGCCGGGCCCGCCGGCATCCTCGCGGCCGTCGAGGCGGCCCGCCGCGGCCATCGTGTCCGCCTGGTGGACGCCGATGACACGGTCGGCGGCAAGGTGCGCGCGAGCGGCGTGCCCCCGGAGAAGGCCGCGTTCGGCGCCCTGGCCGACTGGCTCGGGCGCACGCTCGCCGAGGCCCCCGTGCACGTCGAACTCGGTCGCCGGCTGACGCCCGCCGAGGTCCTCGCCGATCCCGCGGACGTGATCCTGATCGCCGTCGGCGCAGAGGCCAACCCCGCGCCGCCCATCGAGGGCCTGGGCGCGACGTCGCCGGTCCTGCACCCGGAGGCGGCCCTGGCCGATCCGACGCCCCGTCGACACGTGCTCGTCGTCGGCGGCGGCCCCGAGGGCTGTGAGGTCGCCGATGCGTTCATCCACCGTGACCCCCGCCCCGAGGTCACGCTGGTCGAGAAGCGGCCCAAGGTCGGGCTCGGGTTGCCCTCCAGCGTTCGCGCGCTGCTCGCGGCGCGGCTGGAGGACGCGGGGGTCCGCGTGGCGACCGGCCGCACGGTCTCCTCCGTGGGTGCGGACGCCGTCCTCCTCGCCGATCGGAAGGGCCGCCCCGCCGAGACGCTGCCCCCCGCCGACCTGGTCGTGCTCGCCATCGGCGTGCGCGCGCCCGCCGAGTGGGCGGACGTGCACGGCGATCCCCGGGTCACGCTGTTGGGCGATGCCCAGGAGCCGGCGACGATTCTGGAGGCGATGGAGTCGGGCTGGCGGGTGGGACGAAGCGTCTAGGCGGGCGAGCGCGGGTGGCGGGACGACGGGAAGGGCCCCGCGGTGGGGCCCGCGGGGCTCAGCGGCGGCGGCGGCGGGCGAGACCCGCCAGAGCGACCAGCATCAGGCCGAGGGCGGCGGTGGTCCCGCGGGTGCCCGGGACGGCCGTGCTGCAGCCCGCGCCGGAGACGCTGCGGGAGATCTTCCGCTCTTCGGTGACGGCGTCCGCCTCGGGGACGGCGTCCTGCTCCGGGAGCGCGGCGTCCTGCTCGGCGACCACGGCGTCCTCTTCCAGGGCGGTGGCGTCGGCCTCGACGGTGGCGGCGTCGGCCGCGGGGGTCGTCGCGTCGACGGTCGCGTCGACCTCGACGGTGGCGTCGACGACCGTGGCGTCCGGCTTGGGCGCCGCGTCGGCCGGGGGGACGACCTCGCCGGGCACGATGAAGTGGATCAGCATCGACCACTCCGAGCTGTGACCCTCGATCTCGTCCTCGGCGCGAACCTGCCACCAGTAGTCGCCGCCAGGCAGGCGCTCGACCCCATCGTAGTCGATGTTGGTCAAGGCCGTCCGGCCGCGCCAGACCTCCTGGGTGCGCTCCACGTCGGTGTAGAGGATCGTCTCGTAGGTGATGTCGTCGCCTTCGGGATCCGTGGACTCGGCCCACACGAAGCGGGGCGTGGGCTCGGACACCGTGTCGATCCAGGGATTGATGGGCGTCGGGACCGACGGGGGCTCGTTCACGAGGTCGACGCGGAAGCGCGACGTGCACGAGGGGCCGGCGGCCCGCCCATCGCGGGCGCGGACGCGGTAGAAGTAGAACGTGTTGTCCTGCAGCATCGCCTCGACGGCGAAGATCGTCTCGCCGGCGAGGCCCTCCGGCAGCTCGGCCGAGGTGATGGTCGTGTCGGCCGGGAAGGTCGGATCGTTGGAGATCTCGAAGCGGTAGGTCAGGGAGTCACCCTCGGGATCCGAGGCGTTGCCGGCGATGAGCGAGATGCCGTCGAGCTGGCGGACCACCTCGTCGAGCGCGGGGCTGAGGCAGGTCGGGGCCGTCGGCGGCTGGTTGCCGGTGTCGATGGTGAAGCTGACGACGTCCGACCAGGCGCTGTACTCGCCCTGGGGGTCGACCGCGCGGCAGCGGGCGAAGTACTCGGTGTGCTCGTCGAGGTCCTGCTCCAGGGCGAGGGCCGTCGAGCCGTCCGGCGACTGCGCGCCGGCCGGGCGGGCCGCGACGTCACCAAAGGCGTCGTCCGTGGCGATCTCGCACTCGAGGTCGAGCATTTCGTCCCCGGGGTCGAGGTCGGAGGCGTTGTCCACCACGATGGTGGGCCGGCGGGAGCCGACGGAGTCGCCGTTCTCGGGGCGGAGGATCGAGGGCACGCTGGGCGCCTCGTTGAGGGCGTTGACCACGAAGGACTCGGGGTTCGGCGCGTTGCCGAAGGCCAGACCGTTGTTGGCGCGGGCCGTCCACCAGTACGTGTGGTTCTCCATCAGGAAGCCGGCGGGCACGGGCCACGCGGTGTTGTTGGCCGTCTCGATGACCAGGTCGGAGACCGTCACGAGCTGGCGCAGCGAGGAGTCCGCGTAGACCTGGTACTCGTAGCGCAGACCCTGGCCGCGGGGGTTGTTGTCCCGGGCGTTGCGGAGCACGAGGGGCGGCGTCGTGGAGTTCACGGCCTCGCCGCCGATCGGGTCGATCAGCACGGGCGGGGTGGCGCCGTCGAAGACGTGCGGATCCGTGCCGAGGTCGAACTCGTCCTGGTTGGTCAGGCCGTCGCCGTCCGGGTCGCCCGTGGGGTCCTGGACGTCGTTCTGGTCCTCCCAGGTGTCGGCGATGCCGTCGCCGTCCTCGTCCAGCCAGCGGGGCCGGCACTGGAAGCGGGACGTCGCCTCGCCGCCGTCGCCGTCGTTGGCGCCCACGACGAAGTCGACGAGGCCGCGGACGGCCTGAGCGTAGGTCGGGGTCCAGATGACCAGGCAGTTGTTCAGGCCGGCGCCCGAGGGCACCGGCGCGACGAGCGCGCAGGTGATGTCGTCGAGCACGCCGGGATCGCGAACGCGGAGGTTGATGGCGACCGGCGTGCCTTCGGTGGCCGCCGGGCAGACGACCGGGTCGATCGAGGGCGCGACGTTCAGGATCTCGATGACGAAGATGTCCTGGCCGACGCCGCCGTCGTCGTCCATCGCGACCACGGTGCCGGTGAACACGCCCTCGTCGGGCCAGCTGCAGTCGAGCACGGGCGAGCCCGAATCGAAGACGTCGAGGATCTCGTCGCCGTCGCAGTCGACCCCATAGGTCAGCACGGCCTGATCGGCCGGGGCGGCGTCCGACGCGCCGACGTTCACGGGCACGATCGAGCCCTCGTCGGCGGTCCGGGCCACGTCGAGGCGCTCGACGATGGGCGAGGCGTTGGTGATGCGGATGACGACCTCGGTCACGTCCGCGGCGCCAAGGTCGTCGGTCACGGTGAGGAAGCAGCTGTAGAGCAGACCGTCGGCGGGTGCGTCGAGGTCACGGGCGCTCACGTGGAGCGTGCCGTCGGCGTCGACGTCGGCGGCGAGCGCCTCGTCGCAGGACCACTCGTAGCTCAACGCGCCGCCGTCCGGGTCGACCGAATCGGCGGGCGAGGTGGCGCTCACGCCACCTTCCTCGACATCGACGACGTTCGGCATGGCCGCCGCGACGGGCGGCTGGTTGGGCACGACGTCGAAGCGGACGGAGCGCTCGCCGCAGAGCGTGCAGTCGCCGCCCGGGCAGGCCGCGTCGAGCGTGCCGACCCACTGGCCGTCGTCGCACACGCGGAACTGGATGCTGCGATTCTCACCGGCCTGCCAGTTGGCGGGCACGGTGAAGTCGATCCGGTCGCCGTCGCGGTCGAACGAGCCGTTGCCGTCCGTGTCCCAGCCGAAGCTCGTGATCACGTCGGCGGAGAAACCGGCGGCCGGGAGGTCGTCGGAGTCGGGATCGTAGCTGCGGCTGCCGTCCAGCGTGTAGGTGCGGCCCGGGACGACCTCGTAGGCGCGGTCCGGGTCACCGCTCGGGTGCGGCAGGGCCACCGGCGGGTGGTTGATGATCGACACGCGGATGCGCACCGACTCGTCGTCGATCGCGGTGCGATTGAGGCGGTCCACGACCTGGAGCGTCACGCGGTACTGGACCTCTTCACCGAAGTCGAGGCCGGGCGGATCGTAGGTGAAGGTGGGGCGCGCGTCGGGATCGGCGGTCTCGAAGTCCCAGACGATCTCGTCGCCGGTGACCTGGCCGTCGTTGTTCGCGTCCTCGGGGGCGTGCTCGCCGGGGGCGTCGAAGAGACCGTCGTTGTTCAGGTCGAGGCCGGTGGGGAAGTCCTCGAAGTTCCAGCGGTAGCTGATCAACGGGACGGACGGATCCGCGGCGTACGAGTGAACGTGGGTGAAGGTGATCTCGTCACCGGGGCCGGCCAGCACGGGGCTGGCGTCCGCAACCGCGACCGGGGGCGTCTCGAAGATCGTCGGGATGGCGATCAGCAGCGCGAGGCCGTGGACGAGCGGAACTGCGCCCATCCACAGATCGTCGTTGAACCAGGCGCCATCGGCGTTCTGCGTGCGGATCAGGAAGTCCGAGTAACGGGCGTACCAGTCGATCTGAGCGTTGCCGATCAGGCGGATGGGCTCGCCGAAGGAGCGCATGCCCTTCGTGATCTGGTAGAGGCCGTAGTAGTTGGCCCTGGCCGGCGCGCCCGGATCCAGGTGACGGCCCTCCCAGGGATCGCCGGCCGTCCGGTTGTCGAAGTTGTTGCCGATGAAGTTGACCGTCGCCGCGACGCGCGGGTCGTTGCGGTTGCGCGACAGCGAGAAGCCGAGCGCGTTGAGCATGGCGCCCGAGCGCGGGTGGCTGCCCGGGTAGTCGGCGGAGCTCTGGTAGCCGTACGCGCCGGCGGGCGCGCCACCACGGTTGTTGTCGTTGTAGGCGACGCCGTTGTAGGTGCGCGTCTTGACCCAGTCCGGGATGGCCACGCCGGCGTTCAACTCGGCGGAGAAGAGCGCCACGGCCGCCCAGCCCACCTGGGAGCTGTCGATGGCGCCGTCGTTCTCGCCGTAGTTCCAGCCGCCGGCGTAGTCGCCGTTGAAGGCGATCTGGCTCTGCGACCACATGAAGTATTCGGCGGCGTCCTGAACGACATCACCCAGCCGACGACCGGCGACGTTGGCGGAAGAGCCCGCCGGGGTGATGTAGTCCATGTCGCCCCAGCTCGAGATCGCCTCGAGGTGCGGGCCGCCGTAGTAGTTCGAGTTGCCGCGATCCGTCCGCAGGCCGAACGTGTTGCCGTTGATGTCCGGGTTCACGCCGCCGACGTTGCCCCCGCGGATGTCCACCGTCACGTAACGCGTGAGGAGGAAGTTGATCATCCAGAGCGCGTCTTCGCGGTAGGGGTCCGTCTCGGGGTCGATCGTCGCCCGGTGGCCCCGATTCAGGAACGCCTGCGCCAGCGCGGCGGTGTCCGGCGTGTCGGTCCACCAGGCGCGGGTGTTGGCCACGTCGCGATTGAGCTGCAGGTGGCCGTACCAGAGCCCGTTCGAGATCGCGCGGTTGAGCCGCTGCGGCCGCGTCGGGTTGACGCGAACGCGGATCGGGAACTCGGCCGTGTCCGTCTCGGCGCCGCAGCGTCCTTCGACGCGGGCGACGAAGAGGCGGTCCGCCGCCTGCGCCGGATAGGTGAACTTCTGGCCGCCGGCGGGCCCGAGGTTCCAGCGGGATTGAGCGGGCGCGAAGTTGCCGCCGTTCGTGTCCCAGGTGCCGTCGCCGGTGAAGTCCCAGCGGTACTCCACGTTGGCGCAGTTGCCACCGCGAGCCGTCGCCTGGAAGAAGTGCCACTGCTGGTCCACGCCCTCATGGGGCACGTCCGGCCGGGTGGGCACCCAAGGCGCGGTCACGACATTGAAGGGCGCCTGCTGCGCCTGGGCGGGGGCGGCCATCGCCACGAGGCCGGCGGCCCCAAGGCCGAGCGACGCGAGCACACTCTGTTTTTTCATTCACCTCTCCGTAGGGCCTGCGGACAGACCGAGCATCCGGACGCACCGGGAATGGACCACGGGCGAGGCTCTCCCCCCCGTGGAGTATCAGGTGATCAAGTTATCGGCGGACTTACGAACAGCTCAAGGATAATCTACCAATTCGATTCCACTTGTGCCGTAATTCTACCGTACTGATCGAAGCCGATCCGACAACTGGCAATGGGAGCCGATCCGGGTGAACATCGACGCGCGCATGGATGCGCCTCTCGGCACCGGACATCGGACGCCCATCGTCGTCCCCGGGCTCGAGGCATCACAAGGAGAGAGAAGATGCAGGGAGATCTGAAGCGGAGGCTGCTGCTCGCCGCCGCCGGTGCCACCGCCGCCGTCGTCGCCTCGCCGGCGGCCGCGCAGGACTATCAGCGGTTCCGCCCGGCCCCGGG
Organism: uncultured Myxococcales bacterium; assembly: GCA_903847385.1. Taxonomy (GTDB): domain Bacteria; phylum Myxococcota_A; class Bradymonadia; order UBA7976; family UBA1532; genus CAINDO01. The sequence goes on along the minus strand of CAINDO010000261.1, from coordinate 1,751 downwards.
CGCGAACAATTACCTCACGGTCGAAGGGGCCAGCGTCGCGCCGAGCTTCACGGTCTCCCCGAGCCTGTGGATCAATTTCGGGCGCAACCCGGCCGTCACCGTCGACGACAAGACCGGCGCCATCAAGGACAAGATCGTCGAGTCCATGACGACGGTGAACCTGATGGCGACGTTCGGCCTTTTCGACCGGTTCGAGATTGGCGCGGACCTCCCGCTGCACTTCACGACCGGCGAGCTGGTCGAGCAGCAGAACCTGGACGGCTTCGGGCAGGGCGACCTTCGCGTGATCCCCAAGGTCCGGATCATGGGCGACAAGGACGAGAGCGGCCTCGGCCTCGCGGTCGCGGCCCCCGTCACCCTGCCCACGGGCTCGTCGAAGCGCGGCATGAGCGCGGCGACGGTCAGCGTGAACCCCCGGGCCATCGTCGAGGGCCGCCTGCATCCCTGGGCGCGCCTCGCGGCGAACTTCGGCTACCGCTGGGTGCCGTCGAACGAAGAGGTCGACCCGGCCGATCAGGGCAAGGTCGTCGTCAAGGGCACGGAGATCGGCAACGAGTTCACCTACGGCGCCGGCCTCGGCGTCCGCCCGGGGATCGAGTCGCTGGAGATCCTGGCCGAGCTCTTCGGGGCCGCCCCCGCCGAGGACGTGCAGGGCGGCGACAACGCCAAGCCCCTCGAGGCCGACGGCGCGATTCGTTACTACGCCGGCAACGGCATCGTGGCCACGCTCGGCGCCGGCCGCGGCATCGTGGCCTCGCTCGGCACGCCGGACATCCGCGTGTTCACGGGCATCTCCTGGGAGCCCCCGCCGAGCAAGGACTCCGACGGCGACGGCCTGCTCGACGACGTCGACCGCTGCCCGGACGACCCCGAGGACAAGGACGACTTCGAGGACAGCGACGGTTGCCCCGACGAGGACAACGACAAGGACGGCATCCTCGACGTGGTCGACAAGTGCCCCAACGACCCGGAGACGAAGAACGGCTTCGACGACGAGGACGGCTGCCCCGATGTCGGCGACCGCGACGGCGACGGCCTGCGCGACGACATCGACAAGTGCCCGGACGAGCCGGAGGACAAGGACCAGTTCGAGGACGAGGACGGCTGCCCCGACCCGGACAATGATCGAGATGGCATCCTCGACACCGCCGACAAGTGCCCGAACGACCCCGAGGACAAGGACGGCTTCGAGGACGAGGACGGCTGCCCCGAGCCGGACAATGATCGAGATGGCATCCTCGATCCGGACGACAAGTGCCCGCTCGAGCCCGAGGTCATCAACGGCCTCGACGACGCCGACGGCTGCCCGGACAAGGGCGTGTCGCAGGTGAGGCTCACGGCCGGCAAGATCGAGATCCTCGAGAAGGTCTACTTCGACAACGACAAGGACACGATCAAGCCGATCAGCTTCGGGATCCTCAACCAGGTGGCCTCGACCATCAAGGCGCACAGCGAGATCAAGAAGCTGCGCGTCGAGGGCCACACCGATCGCTGGGGTCCGCCCGAGCACAACCGGGACCTCTCGCAGCGCCGCTCCGAGTCCGTGAAGCGCTACCTGGTCTCCCAGGGCGTCAACGGCGACCTCCTGGAGCCGAAGGGGTACGGCTTCTCGCGGCCCCTGGACCCGAAGCCCAACTTCAAGGCCGACGACAAGAACCGCCGCGTGGAGTTCGTGATCGTGAACGACGAGGGCGCCGCGTCCCCGCCGGTGATCGAGACGCCTGCCGCGCCCGCCGCGCCCGCCGCGCCGG
>CAINDO010000260.1 GCA_903847385.1 uncultured Myxococcales bacterium | reverse complement strand
CGGCCTCGGCGGCCTTGACCCGTCGCAGGGTCTCGGCGCGAGCGTCGGCCGCGTCGTCGTTGAACGCCGCGCGCGTCGCACGCGCCTTCGCGAGCCCTCTGCCGCAGTTCGTGCAGAAGGCCGCTTCGCTCGGATTTTCCCAACCGCAGTGAGGGCAGACGATCATCAACCTACTCGCGGGGACGGCTGCCCGGGGTGGGAGGTCACCGGTCGCGCACCAGTTCGCGTGGCATCCTGTTGCCGTGATGTACCGTAGGGTCGCCGGTCGGTCAAGGTCGTGGCCCGCGCCCCCTTGAACGGCCCCCCCTGCCCGTGCGATTGCTCCGCGGGCATGACCGTCCACACCGCCCTTCCCCGCCGCCGCGCCCCCTTCGCCCCATCCGGCCTGGTCTCGTCTCTGCGCCTCGGACTGGTGCTCGCGCTCCTGTTCGGGTGCGGCGCCCGGGCGCAGGACCGCCGCTCGGCGACGCCCGAACGCGCGGAGGCCGACGCCACGACCACCGTCCCGCCTGCGCGCCGTGCCGCCCATCGGGACGCCGGCGAGGTCGCGCCCGACGCCGCGACGCCCATCGACGAGGATGCGCCGCCGGACCGCACGCCGACGCTCCCCGGACGCGTGCTGGGCGCGCCGCCGGGCCGACAGGTCGTCGTGCTGCTGCCCCTCAGCGGCCGCTCCGCGCGACTCGGAGCCGACCTGGCCGCCGGCCTCGCCGCCGCCCGCGGCGCCCCGGAGACTCCGGGACCGGACATCGTCGTCCGGGATGCCCCGGACGGCGCGACGGCGGCGAGCGAGCTGCGCACGGTCGCGAATCGTGGGTCCGTGGCCGGGGTCATCGGTCTGGTGGATCGGGCCGGCGCCGAGGCCGTGGTCCCGGCGGCCCTCGAAACGGGCGTCGCGACCGTGCTCCTGACGCCGAGCGACGCGGCGGTCGCCCAGCCGGGTCGAGTCTGGCGCGCGCTGCACACGCCGGCCCTGGTCGTCCGCACGGCGGCCGGCGCGGCCATCGCCCGCGGGGGGCGCGAGGCGCTGATCGTGCGGCCCCGGAGCCCCGCCGGTGAGTCGTACGCGGCGCTCTTCCGAAGCGTCTGGTCCGCCGGGGGCGGCTTCGTCTCGGGCGAAGACATCGACTACGACGCGGCCAAACCCGACTGGAAGGACGTCTCGCGACGCATCGCCGACCGGCCGGGCGACACGATCTTCTTCCCCGACGGCGCCGTGAACGCCGCGCAGGGCCTGGCCACGATGGCGAGCAACGGACTCTGGGCCCGCAGCGGCGCTCCGCGCTTCGAAAAGAGCAAGGTCCGGGAGTTCCTGGTGCTCGGCACGCCCGACTGGTACGTCCCGGAGGTCATGCGTCAGTCGGGTCGGTACTTCGAGGGTGCGCTGTTCCCCGTCGCCTTCGCCCTCGAGTCCGTCGCCGGGGCCCGCCTGGCCACACGCTTCGCCGCCGCGGGCCACGCGCCACCGACGGTGATCGACGGCCTGCTCTGGGACGCCGTCCTCGCCGTGGACAAGGCCGCCCGCCGAGCCGAGGCCGAAGGCACGACGACCACCGCCGCGCTGCCCCGGGAGACCTCGGCCGAGGCGACGGTGGGGCTGCGGTTCGACGCGCCGGACGCGGTTCAGAGCCTCTTCGTGCTGACCGTCAAGGACGGGCGCTTCACGGCGGCCCGCTGACCCCGCTGCCCGGCCCCCAGAGCATCCAGAGCGCAACGGCGCCGGCGGCGGCCGCGGCGGCGGCCAGCACGATGTAGACGCCCAGGCGCCCCTCACGGGCCCTCGAGGTCTGCTTCGATGAGACCGGCGTCGGCTCGACGGCGGGCACGTGGCCGTCCGGATCGGTCGGGCCGCCGAGGGACCAGTGCTCCCCGGCCGGCTCGGGCTCGGGCTCCGATGAGACCGCCACGGCAGGAGCGGCCGGAGCCGAGGGCGGCGTCGGCGCCGCCGGTGCGGGTGTCTCGGGCGGTGGGACCTCGACGGCCTGCGCCGGAACGCCCGTCCGCGGGCGCTCATCCTTCTGGGCGACGGGCGGGTGCACATGACCCCGCCGCGTGGGCTCCATGGGGAACATGCCGATGGGCCGCTGCACGGGCACGGTCGGGTCCGGCGCCAGCGCGGCCTTGGCCATGGGCATCTCGAGCGCCGTCGCCGCCAGGAGCGCGATCGCCGGGCCCTCCATGGGCTGCGTCGGGTCGAGACGCGCTCCGCTCGGGCTCGACTCGAGCAGCGCCGCGAGGGGGTCCTCGGAGACCGCGGCCTGCGGGCCCAGCACCCGATCGAGCAGCGCGACGAGGTCCCGCGCGCGCCCCGGGATGAAGTGGGGCGCGCTGGCCTGGACCAACGCCTGAAGGAAGGTCTCGGCGTCCGGGTGGCGCTTCTCGGGGTCGCGCTCCAGGGCGCGCAACGCCACGGCGTCGAGTTCGGCGGGCACGTCCGGCGCGCGGGTCGACGGCGGCGGTACCGGCCCGGAGAGCGTGGCCTCCATGACCTGCATCGGCGTGTCACCGCCGAAGAGTCGGCGCCCCGTCAGCAGCTCGTGCAGCAGCACCCCCACGGCGAAGAGGTCCGCCCGAGGATCGACCGGGTCGCCGCGCACCTGTTCGGGCGAGAGGTAGTGGAGCTTGCCCTTGATCTGGCCCGGCGCCGTCCAGCTCGCGCGGTCGGCGGCTTTGGCCACGCCGAAATCCGACACCTTGACCTGGCCGTCCCGCGAGAGGAGCACGTTCGACGGCGTGACGTCCCGGTGCACACACCCGAGCGAGGCGCCCCGGGAGTCCACGAGGCGGTGCGCGTGGTCGAGGCCCTTGAGGACCTCGCCGATGATGTAGACGACGATGTTGAGCGGCAGCCGCTTCATGCCGAGCTGGCGCGTCTTCAGCAGGAGTTCGTTGAGGTTCGGCCCGTCGACGAACTCGAGCACGATGAAGTGCTCGGACTCCCAGAGACCGAAATCGAGCACCTGCACGATGTTGGCGTGGATCAGGCGCGACGCGAGGCGGGCCTCTTCGATGAACATGCGCACGAAGCGCGGGTCCCCGGAGAGCCGCGGCAGCATCTTCTTGATGACTACCGCGCGGCGGAAGCCCTCACTGCCGCGGAGCCAGCCCTTGTAGACCTCGGCCATGCCGCCGGTCGCCAAACGCTCGCCCACGACGTACTTCCCCGCTTCGGAGAGCGAGGGCAGCGCCTGGGGCACGTTCGGGGGCTCGGCCATTGTCCGCCTGACCTGGGGTGGGCGCCCCTTCGAGGGGGGCGGGCGCATCTACCAAGCAGGGCGCCGAAGCGTCAAACGGAATCGGCGGGCCGATCGATTGCGGGGTCGAGGTCGGCCGCGACGGGCAGCTCGGGCGCTTCGCCCCGGCGGTCGTAGCCGATGAGAGCGAGGGCGAAGAGCTCGTCCACGTGGTCGAGCAGGTGGAACGTGATCGCCGCCCGCACCTCGGCCGGCAGGTCGGTGAGGTCCTTCTCGTTGCCCATGGGGAGCGCGACGTGGGCGATCCCCGCCCGGTAGGCCGCCAGCAGCTTGTCCTTGATGCCGCCGACGGGCAGCACCTTGCCGCGCAGCGTGACCTCGCCGGTCATGGCGAAGTCGCGCCGGATCGGCAGGCCGCTGAGCAGGCTGGCGAGCGCGAGCGTGACCGTCACGCCCGCAGAGGGGCCGTCCTTGGGCACGCCGCCGGCCGGGAAGTGGATGTGGACGTCCACCTCGTCGAGCTGGGCCGAGTCGACACCCAGCAGGTGCGAACGCGACCGGACGAACGAGCTGGCCGCCTGGACCGACTCCTTCATGACCTCGCCGAGTTTGCCCGTGACGATGAGCTTGCCCTTGCCCTTCATGCGCAGGGCCTCGATCACCAGGATCTCGCCGCCGGTGGCCGTCCAGGCCAGGCCGTTGGCCACGCCGACCTCGTCCTTGTCGACGGCCTCGTCGTGCAGGAACTTGGCGCCGCCGAGGTAGCGCTCGACGTCCTTCGGCGTGACGAGCTGGTTGTGGACCGGGTTGTCGCCGGCCTCGACCTGCTCGCGGGCGATCTTGCGGCAGATCTTCTCCAGGCTGCGCTGCAGATTGCGCACGCCCGCCTCGCGGGTGTGGTGCCGGATCAAATCCAGGTGCGTGGCGTCCTGGAAGGTCGGCCCGAGCTCCTTGAGGCCGTGCTCCACGGTGACCTTGGGCACCAGGTGGCGCTTGCAGATCTCCAGCTTCTCGTTCTCGGTGTAGCCCTCGATGCTGATCACCTCGAGGCGGTCGAGCAGCGGCCGGGGGATGTCGTGCAGGTAGTTCGCCGTGACGACGAAAAGGACCTTCGACAGGTCGAACGGCACGTTGAAGTAGTGGTCGGTGAACGCGTTGTTCTGCTCGGGGTCGAGGACCTCGAGCAGCGCCGCGGCCGGATCGCCCCGGTGGTCGCTGCCGATCTTGTCGATCTCGTCCAGCATGAGCAGCGGGTTCATGCAGCCCGCGCGGGTGAGCCCGTTGAGGATCTTGCCGGGCAGCGCGCCGACGTAGGTGCGGCGGTGGCCGCGGATTTCGGCCTCGTCCCGCACGCCGCCGACGGAGATCCGGAAGAAGCGGCGGCCGATGGCCTCGGCGATGGACCGACCGAGGCTGGTCTTGCCCACGCCCGGCGGGCCGGCGAAGCAGAGGATCGGCCCCTTGTGGCTCGGGTTCAGCTTGCGCACCGCCAGGAACTCGAGGATGCGCTCCTTCACGCTGTCCAGGCCGAAGTGGCCCTCGTCCAGCGCGCCGCGCACGTTCACCAGGTCGATGCTCTCCTTGGTCTCGACGCCCCAGGGCAGCGAGAAGAAGCGGTCCAGGTAGGTCTTGATGACCTGGTACTCGCTCGAGCTCGGCTGGATGTGGCGCAGGCGCTCGATCTCGCGCTGGGCCTCGCGGCCGACCTCCTCGGGCAGACCGAGGGTCTCCAGCTTGGCGGCGTACTCGTCCGCCTCTTTGTGGTTGAGCTCCTCTTCGCCGAGCTCCCGCTGGATCGTCTTCATCTGCTGGCGCAGGAAGTACTCGCGGCGGGACTCCTCGATGTCGCCCTTGGCGCGCTTCTCGACCTCCTGCGCGACCTTCACGCGGTCGAGCTCGCTGCGGAGCAGCTCGATCACCCGCTGGAGACGCGGCTCGATGCCGACGGCCTGCAGGACCTTCTGCTTCTCGGCGTACTCGAAGTTGAGCGAGGAGCAGAGCAGGTCGGCGAAGCGCCCCGGGCTGTCCACGTTCATCTTGAGGATGTGGATCAGCTCCTTCGGGTAGCTGGGGCTGTAGCCCACGAGCCGCTCGAAGAGGTTGATGGCCTTCTGCACCAGGACGTTGACCTTGAACGGGTCGCTGACGTGCTCCACCAGCGCGCCGATGCGGGCCCGGTAGAACGGCCGCTCCTGCACGAACTCGAGGATCTCGACGCGGCGCAGGCCCTGGAACGTGACCTGGTAGCTGCCCCCGGGCAGCTTCAGGCGGTCGAGGATGCGGCTGACCACGGCCACCCGCGACAGGTTCTCCTTGCGGATCTCGCCGCTCGTCTGCGCGTCGCAGAAGGCCAGGGCGATGTGGGCGTCCGGCTCCGGGTTCCCCTTGAGCAGCGCGATGTTCTCCTCGAAGCCGACCTGCACCGTGGCGACACCCTGGGGGTAGATCACCGTCGACAGCAGGGGCAGCACCGGCAGGATGTCGGGCAATTCGAGTTCCATGTTGGGCCTGGGATCCATTCGACCGCTTCTCCGGGACTCCGGAAAGTCACACGTCAGGGGGAGAGAGAGACTGCAGACACAGGGAAACGATACACGCGAACCGTCCGAGGCCGCACCGCATTCCGACATGACGCGCGGTGGCCGGAGATCGACCGGGCCCGGGCGCCACGGGCGTCAGTTGTGCATGCGGGGCACGGAGGGGGCATCGGCGAGGATGGCCGACTCGTGGACGGCCAGCGCCGCCAGTCGGTCGCGCACGGTGTCCTCGGGCTGAACGAGCCGGGCGAGGTCGACGAACAGCATGTGGTGGCGCGCCTCGGAGGCGAGCAGCCCGCGGTAGAGCGCCGCCAGCTCGGCGTCTTCGAGGTGTTCGGCCAGGAGCTTCATGCGCTCGCAACTGCGGGCCTCGATCAGGGCGCAGCACAGCAGCGTGTCCAGCAGCCGGTCGGGCTCGTTGGGCCGCACCGCCTCCATGAGCCGGCCGGCGTAGGGGCTCGGCTTCTGCCGCTCGAACTTCAGGCCCCGGCGGTGCAGGTGGTCGATGACCAGCTCGAAGTGAGCCAGTTCTTCGCGCGCCAGCCGCGAGAGCGGCAGGACGAACGCCTCGTGCTCGGGATACTTGAAGACCAGCGAGAGCGCCGTCGAGGCGGCCTTCTTCTCGCAGTGGGCGTGGTCGAGGAGGATGGCGTCCAGATCACCCAGGGCCAGGGACAGCCACCGGGGATCGGTGGGGGCGTGCAGGTTCAGCATGACGGGGGCAGCTTAACGCAAAGCGCGCGTGGATGAGCCCCGTGATTGTCGCGCATGGGCCGGGTTTGGTAGCGTTCGCCATCGCCGCACCGGAGTTCGGGGAGAACCGGCGGCGCCGAGAACGTTTCGAGAAAGAAGTGAGAAACGCGATGAAGCGGACGTCGATGACGGAATGGGCGGCGCGGCTGGCCCTGGGGGTGGCGCCGGCCGTGCTGTGCGTGGCCTGCGGGAGCGACGGCGGCGGCGGTGGCGAGGGCGGCGCGGCAGGTGGCG
>CAINDO010000259.1 GCA_903847385.1 uncultured Myxococcales bacterium | reverse complement strand
CACGCCGTTGTCGGCTTGCCCGTCGCAGTCGTCGTCGCGGCCGTTGCAGATCTCGGCAGGCATGGGTCCGCAGGCACCGCAGGCGTTGAGCACGCCCTCGTCCGTCTGCCCGTTGCAGTCGTCGTCCAGGCCGTTGCACACCTCCGGTCCGAGGGCGCCGCAGCCGCCGCAGGCGTTGCGGGCGCCGTCGTCGACGACGCCGTCGCAGTCGTTGTCTATCCCGTCGCAGATCTCGTCGGTGGGCTGGCCCGGGGCCGCCGCGCACGCAACCTCGGCGCGGGCGGGGTTGCACGCCGTCACGCCGACCACCTCGCATGCGCCGACACCGACGTGACACTCGACCCCCGCTCCGGGGACGTCGTCGACGACACCGTCGCAGTCGTCATCGACGCCGTTGCAGCTCTCGTTACCTGGCGCGCCGGGGGTGGCCGAACACTCGAGTTCGGCGCGGCCCGCGACGCAGCGTTGCACGCCGGGCCTGCGGCATGGGCCCATCCCGCTCTCGCAGGGGGCGTCGACGCCCGGAACGTCGTCGATCCGGCCGTTGCAGTCGTTGTCGATCCCATCGCAGCTCACCTCGGGCATCTCCACCCCTGCGGGGTAGCTGCACGCCCACGCGCCCGCGGCGCAGCGAATCAGCGCGCCGGCGCAGATCCCCTCGGAGAGGCAGGTCACCGGCGGCCCGTCGGCGGGCGGCTCCGGATCGTCGTCCACGACCCCGTCACAGTCGTTGTCCAGACCATCACAGCGCTCGAGCGCGCCCTCGTGGACCGCGAGGGTCGTCTCGTCGCAATCCAGGCCACGGCAGCCGTCGCCACGCCCGTAGCCGTCGCCGTCGGGGTCGTCGCAGGCTGCGCAGCCGAGTTCGTCGTCCGGCACGCACTGCCGAATCTCCGGCGAGTCCGGCACGACGCCGGCGCAGCGGTAGCCATCCGGGCAGGTGCCGCTCTCGGCGCAGTCGGCGCCGCAGTACCGGCCTGCCGGCGTGTCCAGGCAAAGGCTGCCGGCGCCGACGCAGTCCGCGTCCTCGTCGCAGGGCCGGCAGATCGTGTGACGCGGCGCCACGCAGACGAAGGTGCGGTCGGCGCCGCTGTTGGTGATGGCCGCACAGATCCAGCCCTCCGGGCAGTCGTCGGCCTGAGCATCACAGATGATCGTGCACACGAGCGGGCCGGCGGGACTTTCGACGCAGTACCCCGACAGGCAGTCGTTGCCCTCTGCGCAGGGGCTGAACGCTTCGCCGGTCGTGCCGGCCTCGCCGTCGCCGTTGCGCTCGGCGTCCTTCGGCAACGCGAAGGCGTCGAGGGCCGGCGCCCTCGAGACGTCCGGGGTGTCGCCGGCGTCGTCGCCCTTCACGGTCACGTCCGTCGCGTCCACGTTGCAGCCGGCCGCGAGGACGAGCCAGACCGCGAGGCGGGCGCTCCGCCTCCGGAGGAGGTGAGATGTCATCGGTTGTGTCCTCATCGAAGGGTGGCGGCGAAGGTGCCGGGTGCGGAGAAGCTGCCGACGTCGTCACCGGAGACGTAGACCGTCGCCCGGCCGACGCTGCGGTGTTCGACCACGACGCGCCCGGTGCGATCCGTGAACGCTGCGTCGGTCTGACCGCTCGAGAAGCCGAGGACGACGCGCTTCGACGTTGCGGGCGAGCCATCGCGGAACTGCACGATGATGGTGCTGGCTGGCATGGTTCAGGACGCTGCTCCCTTCAAGAGGTCGGCGACCTCGCGCATCAGGCGCAGGTGGCGCTCGATGGCGAAGTGAACGAGGAAGATGCTGACCAGGATCATCAGGACGAGGCCGCCGGCGACACCGTAGACGCCCCAGGTGCGCTCCTGCTCGCGTCGGGCATCGCGGTCGGCGACGGCGCGCCTGTGGGCGGCGACCTTCGACTCGTACTCGCTCTCGATGCGGTGGACCTCGGCCTCCCACGCGTCCTTGACGGCGTCCGCATCGGCCTCGAGGTCGTGCGAGGCCTCGATGAGATGCCCCGCCCAGGTCTCCCGGTCGCCGACCGGGAACGCGGGCAGCAGTGCGTGCCACAGGGTGAGCACGCGCAGGGACTCCGCGCGCTCCAGTGTACGAAGCAGGGCGGAAATCGAGGCGCCGACGCCGGTCTTCACGACCTTCGTTCGCGTCTCCATGCAGCCGAATGGGCCCTCTTTCGCACAGTAGCTCTCGGTGACGTCTTCCCATGCGTAGGTCGGGGCCGGGAAGAGCGTCGGCAGAAGGTCGAACAGCCGGCGAATCTCGGCGCGCTCCCGGTCCCGCTCGATGGCCTCGGCGCTCCCGGCGTGAGCGGACCCGCGGTCGTCGCTCTCGGCATACAGGGCGACGTTTCGGGCGCGGTCGGCGGCCTCGGCGGCGCGGCGGGACGCCCTCTCGACGAACCACTTCTCCAGCGCGGCTTTGGTGATGCTCGGTGGGGCGGGCGGCGGCGGCGGAAGCGTCGGCTCCGTCGGCGGGTCGATGGGCACCTTGATGACGCCTTTGGTGCCGATCACGACGCCGGCGACGACGGCGAGCACGGCCAGGAACGCCAGCAGCAGGAAATACCCGCGGGCGGTCCGGAAGACGACCTTGCGTTCGAATCGTTCCATGCGGTCGGGGGGCGGGGAGACACTCATGGGGAAGTCGGCCTTTCTCTTCGTACGTTTCAGGTCGAATCTGTGAGTCAGGGACAGCGGGGGCACCGGGCTTCGAGGCAGGCGGCGCGCACCTCGCGCACTGACGCCGGGGTCATCTCGCCGTCGATGACCTCGAAGACCTGCAGCCGATCGAGTTCGGCCTGCGCCAGGCCGCGGGCGCGCTGGCAACCGGCGTCACAGCCGCTCTGCGCGCGGTATTGATCGATGAACGTGGCCACCCTTTGGCAGCGAGGAAAGATGCTGCGCCAGGCGTTGACCGTCCGGGTGTTGCGCGCGGCCGCGAGCTCGGCCGCCTTGGCCGTCAGCAGCCGCGTTGCCGACTCGACCGAGGCGTCCAGCGCCGTGCAGGCGGTCTCCAGGCCCTCGTCCCAGCGGCGCGCGCACAAGGGCTGGAGTTCCGTCGCGGCGGCCAGGTCGCGCTGCAGGTTGGCCGCGTTGGTCTCCGTCGTCTTCGTGGTCAGGGCCTTGGCCGCTTTGTCCAGCGCGGCGCGCCCTCCATCGGCCTGGGCCCGAATGCGCAGGGCGAGGGGCGCGAGGCGCGCCCGGACGGCGGCCTGATCGGCGTGTGGCGGGCAAGGCGAACCCTCGAGCGCGCAGGCGCCCGTGTCCGCGTCGATGGTCAGCCAGAGGCGGTCCACCGCGCCGGCCGCGAGCGGGACCGCCGTGCTGTTCGCGGCCAGTCCGCCGTAGATCTCCGCCCAGGTCGCCGCTTGCCGGTCCGGCAGGGTGGCGGCGACGTCGAGGCAGCGCTCGGCGGCGTCGACCACGGCCAAGACGGGGCCGGTCGCCAGAGCCCGGCGATAGGCGGCGAGCTGCCCGTCGAGGGCCT
>CAINDO010000258.1 GCA_903847385.1 uncultured Myxococcales bacterium | reverse complement strand
CGGCCTCGGGCTGGGTGCGCGCGAAGCCGGCGCCGGCGCCGCAGCAGCCGCCCTGGTCGCGGGTCATCGTCGCTTCTTCGACCGAGCCGACCACAGGCGCGAGGAGCACGCGCGGCTCGGTGTAGATCCCCTGCGCGCGGCCCAACTGGCAGTCGTCCAGGTACAACACGGGCCCGGCGTGCACCCGGCGCAGCCGCGGCAGCAGGCTCGTCCGGCGTCCGTAGAGCACCTCGGGCAGCGTCCGCACGACCTCCGGGGCGAGCGGGCGCAGCGCGGCGGCGTCCGCCGGCTCGAGGCACACCAGCAGGCGCACGCCCTCGAGGCTCCGCTCGACCCGCGCGCGCTCCGAGGCCCAGCGCTCGGGCTCGCCGGAGGCCCGCCAGCGCACACCCGAGGTCAACACACCCCGCACCGGCCGCCCCACCCGCTCGAGCCCCGCGGCGGCGAGCAGGCGGCGCGCGGCCGTGATGCTCTCCGGATCCGCGTGGCCGGGCAGGATCAGCAGCTCGCCCCCCTCGGGCAGCGCGCGGACGGCCGCGTTCTCGGCGGGCGCATCCTCGGCCCAGGCCCGGAGCGCGGGGCTGGACAGGCCGGCCTTCGCCGCCTCGGCGCGGGCGGTGAACACGGTCTCGGAGACCGAGACCTCGTGCCGGCAGTTCGACCGGCAGCGATCGCAGCCGGTGCAGTGCTCCCACAGCTGCGCCGTCGCGGCGTCCAGCGGCACGCGGCCCTGCCGGACGTGTTCGATCCGGGTCATCAGACCCCAGGGGGTCACCGACTCGCGCGCCTCGGCCTCGGCCACGGGGCAGGCGAAGCGGCAGAGCTTGGGGCAGGCGAAGCAGGTCGTCGTCGCGGCGGCGTGGACATCGAAGGGGTGCATCGGCGGCTCAGACCTCTCCGGTCAGCGCGCGGGTGACCGCGTCGCCGAGCGCTTCGAAGCCCGAGGGCGCCGACGGCACGCGCGCCCCGGCCTCGACGAGTCGGGCGCGGGTCACGGCGTCGACGGGGGCGTCCGTCCAGAGCGACATCCAGGGGCTGCCCAGATCCCACACGCGCGCCCGCGGCAATCTCTTCGCCACCGCGGCCAGGGCTGCGGGGGGCGCCAGGCAGGCGACCACGGGTGCGTCACTCGCGGTGCCGTCGCCGGCGCCGAAGGCGCTCTCCAGCGCCTCGTGTCGCGACCGGCGGGCGTGGCCCTCGGCGGCGGCGAGCGTGGTCAGGGCCGCCCCGTCCGCAGCGGTGCTCAGCTCGACGCTCAACGCCACGTCCGTCCCCCCGGTGACGCCGCCGGCGACCATCACCGCGGGCCGGATGCCGGCCTGCAGCAACCGACGCGCGAACGCATCGGCGGCCGCCCAGCCGGGCAGCGTGAAGCTCACCCGCGGGGCCTCGGCGGCGCGGCGCCAGATCTGCAGGTGGACCTCCGTGAGCAGCCCATTGCGGTGACGCGTGCCGAAGAGCGCCGCCGGCAGCTCCGGGCCGGTCGCTCGGCGGGGTGCCGAGGTCGTTCGGGCCACCTCGCCGCCGGGCAGCACCGCGGTCACGGCGTGCAAGGCGTCCACGAGCTGCCCGTAGCGCGGCGACGGCCGAAGGCGGTCGTTGAGCCCCACGCTCTCGGCCACGGCCCGCGCCTGGAGCCACAGCGGCACCGGTCCGAGGGTGAAGCCGCGGCGCGCGAGCAGGCCCTCGAGCCGCCCCCAGGTGATGCCGGCCTGAACCGAGACCGTCAGGCTCGTCTCGTCCACCGAGAGCACCGCGGACAGGCGGCTCGCGTCGAGGTAGACGCCCCCGGCCGGCGCGTCCGGCGGGTCGAAGGGCGGCGGCGTGAACACCACCGACGAGGGCACGCCGGACTCGCGCAGCACGCGCACGGCCTGGGCGACCGCCTCCGTCGTGTCCGGCTGCACGAGGCACCGCGGCCCGCGACTGCCCTCCGGGCGCGTCAGCACCTGTACCCGCCCGGCGCCGAGCAGCGCGTTGAGCCGGTCGACCAGCGGATCGGCGTGACCCGCTCCCGTCGTCGGCGCCCAGACCTCCCACCGACTCATGATTCCGCCTCGCCGTAGATCTTGCCGGGGTTCAGAACGCCGGCCGGGTCGAGCGCGCCCTTGAGCGCGGTGTACCAGCGCCGCGCCTCGCCATGGGCGGCGGGCAGGTGCGTGGCGCGCGACAGGCCGACGCCGTGGTGGTGGGCCAGCACCGCGCCCTCGGCGAGGGCCGCATCCAGGGCGGCCTTCCACGCCGTGCGATAGCGCACCAGCATGTCCGACGGCCGCGCGCCGGTGCCCACGAAGGTGAAGTAGATGGAGCAGCCGCCGGCGTACGCGTGGCTGAAGTGGGCCATCACCACCACGTGCGGCCCCAGGGCCTTGCGCACGGCCCGATCGAGCGCCGGCAGTCGCGCCCAGGTCGTCGCGACCTCGAAGGTGTCGACGAAGGCCCCGGCCCGGTAGATGCGGCTCTGCTTGTAGCTGACGTCGTGGCGGTGGGCGAGCCAGTGCCGGCCCGGCGCCTCTCCCAGGTCCCGCGCCCGCACGCCGCGGGCGAAGGCGGCGATGGCGGCGTCCGTGGACTGCGCCTCGACGGCCGAGCCCTCCGTGACGCTGATCAGCAGGCACTGCCCCGGCAGCGCGTCGATGGCCAGGTTGGTCAGCCGCGCGGCGCCGATGAGCGCGCGCAGGGCCCGCGCCCCGGGCGCGGAGGCGTCCCCGGCGCCCTCGAGGAGCGTCTTGAGCCGGCCGGCCGGGTCGACGCTGGGGGCGTCGCCATCCCCGCGGGCGTACTTCTGGCCGGCCATCCGCGTGTCCAGCGGGTCGTAGAGGCGCAGCACGGCCGGCCGGTGGCCCGCCTGCAACGTGCGCCGCATGACCTCGAACCCGGCCTCGAGGCTCGGCACCAGCCAGCCGCGGAAGCAGCGATGCGCCGGGGCCGGATGCACACGCAGCGTGGCCGCCGTGATGATGCCCAGCGTGCCCTCGCTGCCGACGATCAGGGCGTTCCAGTCGGGCCCCGGGCTGCCCACCGGCGGCGTGCGGCGGATCTCGCCGTCGCCCGTGACGACCTCGAGATCGACGACCATGTCCTCGATCTTGCCGTAGCGCGTGCTGCATTGACCGGCGGACCGCGCCGCGACCCAGCCGCCCACGGTCGAGCACTGGATGCTCGACGGGAAGTGGCCCAGGGTCAGCCCGGCCCGCTCCAGACGGCGCTCGAGCAGCTCGCCCATCGCGCCGGCCTCGACCTCGACGACGCCGCGCTCGGCGTCCAGCCTGCGGATGGCCTTGATGCGCTTGACGTCCATCACGATGCCGCGGGGCACCGCCCGGGCGCCGCCGCAGACGCCGCTGCCCGCCCCGAAGGGCACGATGGGCACACCGGCGCGAGCGCAGAGCCGAACGATCTCGGCCACCTGCGCCGGGCTCTCGGGCCAGACCACCGCCGCGGGGCCGGGCGCCGCCGCGGAGAAGCTCTCCAGCAGCGAGCGCGGCCAAAGGTCGCGCCCGACGGCCTCGCGCTCCGGGCGCTCCGTGGACACCGACCCCGGACCGAGGCGCGCGCGGAGCGTGTCGATCAGACCGGCCACGCGGGCGGCGTGCTCGGCGGACTCGGTGGCGGGGACGGTCGCGGAGTTCATGGGCACGGCAGGCCCGGAGTACGCGATATGCCGCGCACGCGCAAGGCGATTACAGCCGCGGCAGGCAACGCGCCTGGTAGTCCACGACGAGGCGCGCGCCCTCGGCCGGGTGGTCGCCGACCTCGAAATAGATCGAGTTCCGATCGTTGGAGAAGCGCCACTCGGCGTTGGCTTCGCCGTCGACGGTGACCGCCACGGTCAGCGCGTCCGCGGGTCGGGAGAGGCGGAAGTACGCGCGCTGCTGCGCGTTGAGGCGCCCGACCTCCCAGTCGTCCGTGGTCGCCGCCGTGTCCACGCCCTGCCCGATGAGCTGCGTGGTGACCTCGGGCACGTTCATCGCGTCCGCGGCGACGATCAGGCTGCACCTGTGCGCGCCGAGGTGGGTCGGCTGGAACTGGTAGGTCCAGGTCGCGGAGGCGGCCGAGGCCAGCTCGATGCAGGCGGCCTCCTCCGGCCCGTCCGTCCGAACGAACGCGTCGCAGTCGTCGCCCTCCAGCCGCGTGCTCGTCAGGCAGAGCGGGACCAGGCCGATGTTCTGCACGCTGGCCGTCTCCGTGGGCGAGGCGCAGTCGACCGCCGTCGTCCGGGCGAAGGTGGTCGATTCCTGGCTCGACGCGACCTCGGCCAGGGCGGCGACGCCGAACAGGAACGCCTTCTCCTGGCGATTCAGCTCGTTGCCGGCCTCGGTATAGACGAGGTCGATGGCCGCCCGGTTGCCCTGCTGGTCCCGCTCCGCGGGCGAGAAGACGACCGTGAGCGTCCGCGTCTCGCCGGGCTCGAGGCCGGCGAAGTTGGCCGAATCACCGGAAAACGTGAACGTATTCAGCGGGTTGCCATCTTCGTGCGAAATCTGCAGATCCAGGATCTCGCACGGGGTGTTCCCGGCGTTGGTCACGTCGATGGGCACCTCGCGCGTCGTGCCGATGCGCAGCGGGCCGAAGTCGAGCCGGTCCGGCGTGAACTGCGGCACGCATTGGGGCGACTCCTGGCCCGTCGCGCGCAGCCCGACCTCGAGGGTCGGCGTGTCCGCGACGTCCGTCGTGAGCTGAACCGAGCCCACGGCCGACATGCCTGCGGTCAGCGTCTCGTTCACGAACCACACGTCGAAGCGGGTGGTCCGGCCCGCCGGCACGACGACGTCCGTCAGCGGCCCCTCGGCCTGAGCGAGCCCCACCCGGAACTGGGGGTCGCCGGCCGTGGACACGCTCGGCAGCGTCACGTCCACGTCCCCGCAGTTGTGGGCGGCGAGCTCGAAGCGCCCGCTCGGCTGCCCGAGTTCGACGGCGCCGATGTCGATGCTCCGGGGCATGACCTCGATGCACGCGGACGCCGAGCGCCCGGTGATCATCACGGTCTGGCGCGGCTCGTCCGGGTCGTCGCTCTCGACGATCAGGCCGCCGGTGTGGACCTCGGAGTCCGGGGCCGTGTACGTCACGTGGACGACCTGACGCTCGCCGGCGGCCAGTGTGAGCGGCAGGCTCACGGCGTCGAACGTGAAGGGCGCGCCGTCGGGCGCCATCGTCAAGGCGGTGAGCGTCAGCGGCGCGTCGCCGCCGTTGCGGATCGTGACGTCCGCCTCGGCCGTGGTCGCTCCGATGGCCGCCACGAGCGTGAGCGACAGCGGGTCGACCTCGATGTCCGCCACCGGAGTGCTCGGCACGCCCTCGTCCACCGCGCCGGCGTCCGCCCGGAACGCATCCCGCCGCTGCGCATCGCCGTCGTCCACGGCGGCGTCGGGCACCGGGGCGTCGCCCCCGCCCGCGTCGGCGCCGCAGCCGGCGAGCAAGGCGGTCGACAGGAGCACGGCCTCGAGGAGAACAAACGCGGGGCGAACGCGAACGGGCATGTCGACAAGTCCTGGGCGTGGGTGTCGGGGGGCGTCGGCCCGCGGGATCGCAGGGCACCGGCCGGCGGCGCATCGTAGCGCAAGTCCGGTGGGCGGCACCGGCGTTTTGTGGTCACGCCCCCGGGGAGGGCGATAGGCTCTGCGGGTGTCGCCGCGTTCACGCCCCAATCGCCCGAACTCCGTCGTCGTCGGCCTCGCCGCCCTCGCCCTGTCCCCTGCCCTCGCGGGCGTGGCGCAGGCCCAGGCCCCCGATCCGGACGCCTACGACCCGCTCCTGGACCGCCCGGCGGCCATCACGCCGCCGAAGCGACTCGCGGAGCGGCGCCCCGGCGGACCCGGCTTCTTCATCGGTGGCGGTGGCTTCCTCTACATGGGTCGCACGCGCAGCCGCCTCGAGAAGAGCCTGAGCACGCTGGAGAACGGCGCGTTCCCGGGCGTGATGCTCACGCTCGGCGGACGCGCGCGCATCCCCCTCGAGATCGGCTTCGACATCGGCTACGGCATCGGCCGCCGGTGGAACACGGACATCGAGGACTGGCTGTGGGCCCACGACCTGCTCCTGGAGCCGCGGGCCCTGTGGCACTGGCACGAGACGCCGACGTGGGACTTCGTCGCGGGCGCCGCGGGCTCCTTCTGGTTGTTCGACGTGGGCGGCGACGGCATCAGCCAGACGCTCATCGGCCCCTTCGGCGTCGTGGGCGTGCGGCGGCACCTGGACGCGCGCAGCCTGCTCTTCCTGGAGCTCTCGGGCGGCCTGGGCAAGGACACGCTGGCCTATCGCCGCGTGGAGCCCACCGAAGACGAGCTGCTCGAAGACCCCGAGGCGCGCCCGCATCGCGTCTACGGTGCGTGGTTCCCGCTCGTCCGACTCTCGGCCGGCTACCGCCTCAGCGGATTCTGAACCGCGCCGGACGGGCGCCTGCGCCGCCTTGCCGTCGCGAGACGCGCCGAGGTCCGGTCCGATGTTGCATCGAGGCACAATCGCAATTAGGGTTCGGGCGAACGCAGAGCCCGGGGAACCAACGTGTCCGCGCCCGCCATGCACAACCCGTCGCCGATCCGGGTCCTCCTCGCCGAGGACGACGACGACCACGTCTTGCTCTTGCAGCGGGCGCTGCGGAACTACCCCCGCGAGGTCCAGATCCTCGTGGCGCGCGACGGCCAGGAGGCCGTGGAGCTGCTCCGGGCCCAGTCGGCGCGACCGGACCTGATCCTGCTCGACATCAACATGCCGAAGCTCACGGGCCTCGAGGTCCTGCGCACCGTGAAGGGCGACCACATCCTCGCCAGCATCCCGGCCGTGATGCTCACGACCAGCGCGCGCGAGGAAGACCGCACCGCCAGCCTGAACGGCGGCGCGGACGACTACATCATCAAGCCGGTGAACTTCCGCAAGTTCTCCGAGTCGCTGTTCCAGCTCCTCGACCGCTTCTTCACGACCTGAGGCGCGGTGCCTGAGCCCCGGGCGCGGGCCACTCCGGGCCAACCAAAGCGAAAAGCCGGACGGTGAATCACCGCCCGGCTTTCGTGTTTCAGGGGCTCGAGGTGTCGGCCGTCGGGGACGGCCGCCGGCCCTTTCCGGTCAGGCCATCGCCGCGAGGGCGGGCCCCACGGCGGCGTGATCCGGGGTCGGATCCACCGGCGGGGGCAGGTTCGCGTAGACCTTGGCCGATTCCAGGCTCTCCAGACCGAGCTGCTCCGCCAGGCCCACCAGATCCCGGGTTCGGGCCCAGTAGGCGAAGGCGTAGGTGTGTCGCAGCACGTGGGGCGAGGCGTCGTCGATCCGGGCGAAGGCCGCGTGTTTGCGCAGGATGCGCTGGACGGCGTTCGGTGTCAGGCGACCCCGCTCTCCGGTGAACAGTGGCCACGAGGCCGGCGGTCCCTCCATGCCGAAGGGCATGGGCGAGACCGGCAACGTGGACACCGTCGGGATGCGGCCCGCATCGGGCATCGGCACCCGGGTCGGGGGCGGCCAACCGCCCGTCGCCGGGAGTTCGATCTCGCCCGAGGGGGGCATCGCCAGAAGGCCCCGCTCCGCCAGACTCCAGGCCACCTTGCGCGCGGCCCGGGTCGGCAGCTCCACCTGGCGCGGCCAGGGGTTCGAGACCCGCAGCCGCCCCGTGGTGAAGTCCACGTCCCCGAGTTCGAGCGCGACGAGCTCGCTCACCTTCAGGCCGGTGTCGAGCAGGACATACAAGATGGCCTGATCTCGCCGGCATCCGCGGAGTTCGACCTGGTGCAGGAGCCGATTCACCTCGGTGTCGCCGAGCACGCGCAGGGCGCGCTCCTCGAGGTTCCGGGGGGTATCGACCTCTCGCACGTTCGCCGCCGCCTCACTCGTGACCACCCCATCCTCGGCCAGCCAGCGTCCGTAGGTCCGGACGAAGGCGAGTCGACGCGTGAGGGTGGCCGGGCTCTTGCCCTTCGACTCACCCGCCTGCCGCCAGGCCGAGACCGTCTCGGCGTCGAGCATGCTCGCGTCGAAGGCGGTGCCGCGTGCGCGGCGGTACCAGGCGGCCAGATCCTGCCAATCCGAGCGATAAGACCGAGCGGTGGCATCGCTGCGGCCCCGTGCGGTCAGCCAGTCCAGGAACTGGCCGAAGCGCACGTTCTCCTCGGAAGAGGCGAAGTGGCTGACCATTGCGATTGCGTTCATGACTTCGCTACCTCCGTTCTATCGCCGCGACGGCGCATTACTGGAGCAGGGTCAGCGCGGACTGGGGCTGGGCGTTCGCCTGGGCCAGTACCGTGGTCGCCGCCTGCTGCAGGATCTGGTTTCGACTCAGCTGCGCGGTCTCGAGCGCGAAGTCCGCGTCGAGGATTCGGCTTCGCGCGGCCGACGCGTTCTCACTGACCGTGGACAAGTTGTTGATCGTCGACTCGAGGCGGTTCTGCACGGCGCCGAGTCGGGACCGGTTCGCGGACACCTGGGCGATGGCGCGGTCGGTGATCAGCAGCGCGAGGTTGGCGCCGTCGCGGGTGCTGATGTCGATCTGTTCCACCGCCTGTACGTTCGTCACACCGACGATGTGATCGTTCGCGAAGCCGATGAAACTCTCGTTGTTGCCGGTCACCTGGTACTGGTCGGTCGAGTGCAGTGTCACGGTCGCCAGATCCACGCTGGTCCCCGCCGCCGCCGACAGACCCGTCATGGTGCCCGCCGTACCCGTCGTGGTCACCTCGATGTTTCGACCGTCCTGCGCGGTCAGCTCCACCTGCCCGTCCGCGTCGATGGCCGCCACGACACCCGTCTCGGTGGCCACCGCGTTGATCGCCTCGAGCAGTGCGTGGTTGGCGTCGCCCTCCACCACCGTGATGCCGGTGATGGTCTTGCCGTTGATGGTCACGTAGTTGGTCTGGTCCAGGGTGCCGCCGGCGATGACACCGACGCTGGAGCGGACCGTCTCATTGGCGTAGGCGCTGACACCGGTGAACTGCGTCGCGTCGTTGATGGCCGCCGCCTTGGCGATGGCGGAGCCCGTCGCGAACGTCGTGCTCACGTTGTCGTCGACCGTCTGCGTCGCCCGGATCGTGGTGCCGTTGATGAGCAGGTCGCCCGAGGCGATGGCCTGCGTCGTCACCGAGGCGCCGGTGTTCACGGCGTGGCGAGCCAGGGTCTTGGCGCGGGAGTCATCGACCTTCACGCCGATGTTCTCGCGGAAGTTCATGCCGATGTGGAACTTCTTGTCGAGGAACGACCCGTCCAGCACCTTCTGCTGGTTGAAGGTCGTCGTCTCGCCGATGCGTTCCAGCTCGCCCTTCAGCTGCGCCACCTCGTCCTGCAGCGCGTCACGGTCGGCCTGAGTGTTGACGTCCGAGGCGGCCTGCACCGACAGCTCACGAATGCGCTGCAGGATGTTGGTCGACTCCTGGAGCGCGCCTTCGGCCACCTGCACCAGGGAGATGGCGTCGTTCGCGTTGCGGACCGACTGATTCAGGCCGCGGATCTGACTCGTGAACCGCTCACTGATGGACAGACCGGCGGCGTCGTCGCCGGCCGTGTTGATCCGCAGACCGCTGGACAAGCGCTGGAAGCTCTTGGACAGCTTGGAGGTCGAGAAGAGCAGGTTCCGCTGCGCATTCAGCGCGGCGTTGTTGGTATTGACGAAGAGACCCATGATTGTCCTCCTTGACCGGCCACGCGCCGGACTCCATGAGTCCGGGGGAAAGTGCGCGGCTGGGGTGCCCGGCCTTCCTGTGGCACGGGCGGTTGAGAATTTCTGGTCTCCGTCTCGCGACGGAGGGCTTCATTCCTGCTGGACACCCATCGACGGCGTTGAAGCCGTCGACCCACGCTAGACTCGAGAGTCCCGCCCCTCCCGTGGCCCGTGACCGGGTCCGGAAAAGGGCGCCTCGTAGGGCCCGCGTCGATGATCCAGCTGGGGATGGCCCCGCGCTGGCCTGCCAATACTCCTCAGACGACTGCTCTTCTCTCCCCATCGCTGCGGTACGAAACCGCCCGATACACACTCGACCCGCTCCGTGTCGGGATCCCCGGTCGGGGGTCGAAGCCACTGTTCCAGGCTCGCCGGGTGAAGCGGCGTGTAACCGTCGAACACCCACTCGGGCATCTCCGGACCGCACCGCACCTCACCCCACCGCACACGCATCACATCCGGACCACCACCCCACGCCGCTCCCCGCGACCGAAGTCGCAGCGGGCGACGCCATCGTCTATGGCGTAACGCCAGGCAGAGTCGGTTCATGGCCCCACCTCAACCCTGCAGCAGGGAGAGGACCTGCTGCGACGAGGCGTTCGCCTGGGCCAGGATGGAGGTCCCGGCCTGCTGCAGGATCTGGTTTCGGGCCAACTGGGCCGATTCGAGCGCGAAGTCCGCGTCCAGGATTCGACTCCGTGCACCCGTCGCGTTCTCCGAGACGGTCGTCAGGTTCGCGATCGTGGAGTCGAGACGGTTCTGGATGGCACCGAGCTCGGCGCGGTCCTTGGTCACCTGTTTGAGCGCGCGGTCCATGATCATCAGGGCCTGGTTGGCGCCGTCTCGTGTGGAGACGTCCGCCGTGATCACCGCCTGGGCCGCGTTCACGCCCACCAGCGAATCCGGTTGGAAGCCGATGTACGCTTCGTTGTTGCCCGTGACCTGGAACTGGTTCTCCGAGTTGAGCTCGATACTCCCTCGGACCACCTCGTTGGGTTGGATGTTCAACCCGGCGATGGCCGAGCCGGTACCGTTCGCGCTCAGTTCGATGTTGCGTCCGTCCTCGGCTCTCAGCTGGATGAAGCCGTTGGAGTCTCGACTCGCGATGACACCCGTGAAGTCGATCTCGGCGTTGATCGCCCGGATCAGGGAGTCGTTGGCGTCGTCGGCCGCGACCACGAGACCCGTGATCGTCCGGCCGTTGATCGTGATGTTGTTCGCCAGGTCGAGCGTGCCGCCGGCGACGGCCTGCGCGCCGTCTCGTTGGGTCGCCAGCACGATGGCCGACACACCCGTGAACGAGGTCGAGTCGTTGATGGCGGCCGCCTTGGCGATGGCTGACGACGTCTGGAGTGTCGTACTCAGACTGTCGTCCTGCACGCGGGTGCCACGCACGGTCACGCCGTTGATCATCACGTCGCCGGCGGCGAGCGCGTTGGTGGTGACCTGTCCGCTCGTCTCCACCGCCCAGCGTCCCAGGAACTCGGCCCGTGCGTCTCGGACGCGGACCTGCACCGTCTCCCGGAAGTTCATGCCGACGTGGAAGTACTTGTCCGTGAACGTGCCGTCCAGCAGCTTCTGACCGTTGAAGGTCGTGGTCAGACCGATGCGCTGGAGCTCCTGTTGAAGCTGATCGACCTCGTCCTGCAGCGCCTCTCGGTCATTGACCGTGTTGACGTCGGAGGCGGCCTGGACGGCCAGCTCGCGGATTCGCTGCAAGATGTTCGTCGTCTCCTGGAGGGCACCTTCCGTGACCTGCACCAGGGAGATGGCGTCGTTCGCGTTCCGGACCGACTGGTTCAGGCCGCGAATCTGTGAGGTGAAGCGTTCGCTGATCGACAGACCGGCGGCGTCGTCGCCGGCGGTGTTGATGCGAAGGCCGCTCGACAGGCGCTGGAAGCTCTTCGCCAGTCGACTCGTCGAATGCATCAGGCTTCGCTGTGCGTTCAACGACGACATGTTCGTATTGATGATGAGACCCATGACTGTCCTCCGTGACAGGTGCGGGCGCCCGAACCTTGGGCGTCCCTCGTACATGCGGTCGTCACGACATCATGTCGTGCAGTGACCGCGTTCGTTTCGATTCGGTGATTCCGTTCATCGGGGTCCGTCGAAGACCCCACTGCTCAGTGTCTTGGCCGTTCTCGTCGACGTGTATCAGTCCGGCGGAACCCTCCAGGGTATCCACGGGACCCGGAACGGGCGTTCGCGTTCGATGTCATCGCGACGGACCTCGTCTCGCCTTCGACCCATCGCGCGCCTCACCCGTCCAGCAGCAGGCTGATGGCCTGCAGCGGCTGGGAGTTCGCCTGCGCCAGAATCGCGAGCCCCGGCTGCCGGAGAATCTGATTGCGACTGGCGATGGCGGCCTCGGCGGCCATTTCGGCCTGAGAGATGCGACTGCGACCATCCGCGGCGCTCGCGCCGGGCTGAGTCAGATTCCAGAGATTCGTATGGATGTTGATGCCCACGGTGTTTCTCCCGGGTTCAGTACGCTTTGTGTGTTCAGCTCGGCCGGATCGGAGACACTCCGTTCACGCCGAGTCAGCCGGATTCCCCTGCGGATCAACCGCCCTGGAGCAGGGACAGGACCTGCTGGGCGGACGAGTTCGCCTGCGCCAGGATGGAGGTCCCGGCCTGCTGGAGAATCTGGTTCTTGCTGAGATTCGCCGTCTCCATCGCGAAGTCCGCGTCGAGGATTCGGCTGCGTGCACCCGTGGCGTTCTCCGCCGTGGTCGTCAGGTTCGAGATGGTCGAGTCCAGACGGTTCTGGATGGCGCCGAGCTCGGCGCGGTCCCGCGTGACCTGACTCAACGCCCGATCCGTGATGAGGATCGCCAGGTTGGCGCCGTCGCGGGAGTTGATGTTGATGGTCGTGACGGCCTGTCCGGCGTTGACACCGATCAGCGCGTCGTTCTGGAACCCGATGTACGATTCGTTGTTGCCCGTGGCCTGGTATTGGTTCTCCGAATGGAGTGTCACTGTACCCAGCGTCACACTCGACGCGTTCGCCGCGACGGGACCCGCTGCGGGTTGCAGACCCGAGATGACACCGCCATTGCCCCCGAACGAGAGCTCGATGTTGCGTCCGTCCCTCGCCTCGAGCTGGATCCGGCCGTTCGCGTCTCGACTGGCGAGCACGCCGGTGAAGTCGAACTCCGCGTTGATGGCGCGAATGAGCGAGTCGTTGGCGTCGTCCGCCGCGACGGTGAGACCGGTGATGGTCCGCCCGTTGATCGTGATGTTGTTGACCTGGTCCAGGGTGCCACCGACCACGGAGCCCACGCCGTCGCGGACCGCCGGGTTCGCATAGGCCGACACACCCGTGAACGAGGTCGCGTCGTTGATGGCGGCCGCCTTGGCGATGGCCGAGCCCGTGGCGAAGCTGGTACTGACCGTATCGTCCTGCGGTCGTGTGGCACGGACCGTCACACCGTTGAGCATGAGATCGCCCGCGACCAGCGCGTTCGTGGTCACCGTCGTCCCGGTCTCCACGGCCCACCGACCGATGGTCTCGGCGCGCGCGTCTCTCACGCGCACTCGCACGGTCTCGCGGAAGTTCATGCCGACGTGGAAGTACTTGTCCGTGAAGGTGCCATCGAGCAGCTTCTGACCGTTGAAGGTCGTGGTGTTGCCGATGCGCCCGAGCTCGTCTTGAAGCTGCTCGACCTCGTCCTGGAGCGATTGCCGATCCGAATCCGTGTTCACGTCCGAGGCGGCCTGGACGGACAGCTCACGAATGCGCTGCAGGATGTTCGTCGACTCCGCGAGCGCGCCTTCCGTGACCTGCACGAGAGAGATCGCGTCGTTCGCGTTGCGTACGGCCTGGTTCAGGCCCTTGATCTGACTGGTGAAGCGCTCGCTGATCGACAGACCAGCGGCGTCGTCGCCTGCTGTATTGATTCGCAATCCGCTCGACAGTCGCTGGAAGCTCTTCGCCAGTTTGTTGGACGAGAAGAGCAGGTTGCGCTGTGCGTTGAGCGAAGCCATGTTCGTGTTGACGATGAGACCCATGATTCATGTCCTCCGTGACATGTGGAATGCGCGCCGGCCACATCGGGCCGTGAGTGGCGCGCATCACCGGTGATGTCCCCGTTCCTTGGGGACTCTTCAAAGAGCGTCCGGGCACATCCCGAGACGTTCGAGAATCGAACACACTCTGTCTGTTCCACGTCCATTCCGGACGGGGAGCGCGCTTGCACGCGCGTTTGCAGGCACGCTTGCGGGCGCGCTTGCGCAGGTCACACTTCCGGCGACGGCGACTCCGGCTCACCCCCCACGGGGGCCGGCATCAACCGCCCTGCAGGAGGGTGAGGACCTGCTGGGGCTGCTGGTTGGCCTGCGCCAGGATGCTGGTGCCGGCCTGCTGCAGAATCTGGTTGCGGCTCAGGGCCGCCGTCTCCGCCGCGAAATCGGCGTCGAGGATGCGGGACCGCGCGGCGCTGGCGTTCTCGACCGTCGTGGACAGGTTCGAGATCGTGGAGTCGAGGCGGTTCTGCACGGCGCCGAGCTCGGCGCGGTCGGAGGAAATCTGGGCGATGGCGCGGTCCACGATGAGCAAGGCCAAGTTGGCGCCGTCACGCGTGGTGATGTCCACCGTCGTCACGGCCTGGGCCGTGTTGACGCCGATCAGGGCGTCGAGCTGGAAGCCGATGAATTGTTCGTTCGCGCCGGTGACCTGGTACTGGTTCTCCGAGTTCAGTGTCACGGTACCCGTGGTCACGCTGGCCGCGTTCGCCGCGATGGGACCCACCGCCGGCTGCAGACCCGAGATGACACCACCGTTGCCGCCGAAGACGAGCTCGATGTTGCGGCCGTCGCGGGCCTCGAGCTGGATGCGGCCGTTGTCGTCGCGGCTGGCGATGACACCGGTGAAGTCGAACTCGGCGTTGATGGCGTTGACGAGCGAGTCGTTCGCGTCGTCGGCGGCCACGGTGAGACCCGTGATCGTGCGGCCGTTGATCGTGATGTTGTTGGTCTGGTCGAGCGTACCACCGGCGATGTTGCCGACACCGGCGCGGACGGCCGGGTTGGCATAGGCCGACACACCCGTGAACGAGGTGGAGTCGTTGATCGCGGCGGCCTTGGCGATGGCCGAACCCGTGGCGAACGTGGTGCTGAGCAGGTCGTCCTGGGGGCGCGTGGCCCGCACCGTGACGCCGTTCAGGAACACATCGCCGGCGGAGAGCGCGTTGGTCGTGACGTTCGCGCCGGTCTGCACGGCCCAGCGACCGATGGTCTCCGAGCGAGCGTCACGGACGCGGACCCGCACGGTCTCGCGGAAGTTCATGCCGACGTGGAAGTACTTGTCCGTGAAGCTGCCGTCGAGGAGCTTCTGACCGTTGAAGGTCGTCGTGTCGCCGATGCGCTTGAGTTCGTCCTTGAGCTGGTCGATCTCGTCCTGCAGCGAAGACCGGTCGGCCTGAGTGTTGACGTCCGAGGCGGCCTGGACGGCCAGCTCACGGATACGCTGGAGGATGGCCGTGCTCTCCTGGAGAGCGCCTTCCGTCACCTGCACCAGGGACACCGCGTCGTTCGAGTTCCGGATGGCCTGCCCCAGGCCGCGAATCTGACTGGTGAACCGCTCGCTGATGGCCAGACCGGCGGCGTCGTCGCCGGCGGTGTTGATGCGCTTGCCGCTCGAGAGGCGCTCGAAGCTCTTGTTGAGCCGGGCCGTCGAGAAGTTCAGGTTGCGCTGGGCGTTGAGCGAAGCGATGTTGGTGTTGATGATGAGACCCATGACACGTCCTCCATGACGATTCTGCACTGCATCCATGCGGTGCAAGATTGATGGCCCGTCGGACACATTCCGGCGCGGCCGTTCTGAACTGCGACTTATCGTGAACCTGCGCCGCCGCATCCTGCAGAGGCGCGCTCTTCATGCACTGATTGCCCGAGAGACTGCCCAGGCGCCGTCCGGTGTTCCGCTTCAGCGGGCCCGGAGGCGTCCTTGCCGGTAGCGAACCGGCTGATGTCTTCCCGTTCCCTGCGTTCCACGCTCGCTGCGACCGGGGCCGGGGTCCGCCTGGTCGGCGGCCTCGAGCAGCTCCCGCTCACAGGTTTCGAGCAACATCTTCATCGCGGCGCTCACCAGGGAGAGTTGATTGACGGCCGTGGTCAGGACGTCGTCTCCGGCGAGCAGAGGGGCGCTTCGGTTCATGACTCAACCCCTCCCGCCGCTCAGCGCCACCGGACGGAGACCGCGAATCGCGGGCGTCGGGGCCGATTCCTGTGCGGCCACATACAGCCGCGTCGTTTCGAGGCATTCGTGACCCAGCGCATCGGCCAGGCCCACCAGGTCGCCGTGGGACTCCATCAGGAACCCGGCGGCGAAGGTGTGCCGCAGGACCTGGGGAGAGACCCGCACGTTGGCGAAGAGACAGTACTTTCGAATCAGCCGCTGAACCGCGTTCGCCGTCAGGGGGCCCCGCTCGCCGTCCCAGATGGGACCGTCGTGGTCGCCGCGCTCGTCGAACCAGGCCCGCAGCTTCCGCCGGGCCAGAGGACCCACATCCACTCGCCGGGCCCGTCCTCGGGCGTCGGCGTCCAGTCGAATGATGCCGCTCTTGGCGCCCAGGCCGATCTGCTCCCGGCGCAGCGAGACCAGCTCGCTGACCTTGAGACCCGTCTGGAGGAGCGTGAAGATGATGGCCTGGTCGCGAACCGCGGCCCGGACATCGACCTCTTTCAGAAACCGGCGCAGCTCGATGTCCGACAGTCCCCGGGGGCGGCGGGGGGCCGCCACGGCCGCCTCGACCCGGCGGACCGCGCGGGCCCGCTTCTCGTCGAGGCGCCCGGCGGCCCGGGCGAAGTCGGTGTATCGCTTGATGAAGACCAGCTTCCGGTTGATCGTGGCCGGGGTCATGGACCGCGCGACCAGCGACTTTTTGAACTCGGCGGCTGTCTCTTCACCCATCTCATCGACCGAAAAGGGCCGACCATGAGAAGAATTCCACCATTCACACAAACCGGACCAGTCGCTGCGATAAGACTCGACCGTCTTGGGCTTGCGGCCGCGCGCCACCAGGTCGGCCACGAAGGCCGCGAAGAGCGCGTTCTCGTCGGTCGTCGCCAGGGCGTGAGACACATCGGCAATCTGAAGTTCGCTACGCATGACAGTCTCCGATTCGGCTGCGGCACGCAGCCCGGCATTCCGGGCGCGACCGGTTTCGGGTTTCTCGCGAGGAGTGGCTTTTCCGGCGAACCGGGACTCGTCAACTGCCCTGAAGCAGCGACAGAATCTGTTGGGGTCCGCTGTTGGCCTGCGAGAGCACCGAGATGCCCGCCTGCTGCGCAATCTGGTTTCGCGTGAGCTCCGTCGTCTCTTTCGCGAAGTCCGTGTCCATGATGCGGCTCTTGGCCGCCGAGCTGTTCTCGACCGTGTTGGTCAGGTTGCTGACCGTCGACTGCAGCCGGTTGATGAAGGCGCCGAGGCCGGCGCGATCCGCTGCAATCTGAGCCAGGGAGCGGTCGAGCTTCAGCAGCGAGTCGTTGGCCTCGCGGCGCGTCAACACACTCACCGTCGCCGCCGCCTCCACCGTCGTGACACCGATGAGCTGGGCCGGCGCGAAGCCGATGAAGGCCTCGTTGGCGCCGCCGAGCTGAATCTGGTTCTCGCTGTAGAGGTTGATGGAGCCGGTCTGCGTGGTGCTGGCCGGGATGCCGAGCATGCCGCCCGCCGCGCCGTTGACCACCAGGTCGATGTTCCGGCCATCCTCGGCGGTGAGCTTCAGATGGTGGTTCACATCGAGAGAGGCGCGCACGCCCGTCTTCGAGAACTCCTCGTTGATGGAACGCACAAGCTTGCTGTCGGCGTCGTCTCCCGCCGCCGTGAACCCGGTGATGATGACACCGTTGATCACGAGGTTGTCCACTCCGTTCAACGCGCCGCCGGTGATGGCGTTCGGCGCGGTGTACTCGGTGGGAAGCACCTTGGCGGTGACGCCGGTGCTGTCGGTGGAGTCGTTGATGGCCCGCGCCTTGGCGATGGCCGAGGCGGACTGCGCCGCGGTCGAGAGCGTGTCGTCGACCGGGAGGGTGGCGCGGATGGCGACGCCGTTGATCGTCAGATCGCCGGCGGCCAGCGGGTTCAACGGAACAGTGACGCCCGTGAAGGTGGCCTGACGGCCCACCGTGATTGCCCGTGCATCGCGAATCTGGACCCGGACGGTCTCCTGGAAGTACGCGCCGACGTGGAAGTAGGCGTCCAGGAAGGTGCCGTCGAGGAGAACCTTGCTGTTGAACCGGGTCGTGTTGCCGATCCGGTCGAGCTCGGTGACGAGCTGGTCGATTTCGTCCTGAATGGCCCGGCGATCCGCGACCGTGTTCGTGTCGTTGGCCGCCTGGACGGACAGCTCGCGCATCCGCTGGATGACGTCCGTGCTCTCCTGGAGGGCGCCCTCGGCGACCTGCGCCAGCGAGATGGCGTCGTTGGCGTTGCGGATGGCCTGCGAGAGGCCGCGGATCTGCGTGGTGAACCGCTCACTGATGGCCAGACCGGCCGCATCGTCGCCCGCATTGTTGATGCGAAGACCGCTGGACAGACGCTCGAAGCTCTTATCGAGCCGAAGCGTCGCGTGAAACAGGTTCCGCTGCGCATTGAGCGCGGGAATATTTGTGTTGACCGCGAGTCCCATCGTTTCCTCCTTGGAAACACCTTCGGTCCGCTCTCTCTCGAGGTCGGTCCCGAAGCCGGCGTCCTTGCCGATTCTAGGGATACCCGGGGGAGGCCTACTGGCTTCGTCCCGGCGTTCGTGTTGGAAAGATCTTCGGACTCGGCGCCGCCTTCCTTGGCCGCGTTCCGTGTCGCTTACAACCCATTCATCGACGGGCCGGGTCGGAACTTCAGGAAAAAGTGCGACGTTCTCGTGTTTTGTTATCCGGCCAGTTCAAGGGCCCGGAATCACGAGGCTTTTCGCGTTCAGCGGCCGGCGAACCGGGTGAACGTGCCGTCCCCGGGCGCGGTCTGGTGGCAGAGGTCGCAGGCCTCGGCGTCGATCTCCATGCGCTGGTGCGTGGCGGCGTCGTAGCTCTCGTACTCCCAGCCGCCGTAGGTGCCGCTCGGCAGGCGCCGCCGGACGTCGATGCGGACGACCAGGTCGTCCTCGCCGGGGATGACGTGCTCCTTGACCAGCACGGCGCCGTTGGGAAAGCGGCCCTTGCGGTCTGCGGCCGTGTCCGGCGCCCGGTACAGGCGGTGCAGCACGCCGGCCTGCTCGTCCGGGACGGCGTCGGCCGTGGGCCAGCGCCGGTAGCCGACGGGGAAGCCGGGATCCGCCGCGGGGAGCGCCGCCGGCGCCGGGCCCGCCGCGGGCGCGTCGCCCAGCCCCAGGAACCCGCCGCCGCAGCCGGCGAGGAGCGCGCCCATCAACACGAGCGGCGCCCCCGGGCGAGCGCGGTTCGAGGCAGGGCGGGCGTCGGGGTGACCAAGCATGTCGCGCATATTGCCGCCCACCCAGAATGCGCGCAACCTGCGCTTCACGGCGGGCCATTCGGGCATGCCGCCGAGGCCGGACGCGGACAGGAGGGGAAAGTTGAGCCTGAAAGGATTGATCAAGCTCGCCGTGGTGGCGTCATTGCTGTTCACCGGCGTGCAGTTCTCCAAGGTCTACGTGCACCGCACGCAGATCAAGAAGATCATGGGCGACGAGGCGCTGGACGCCCGGCGCGCCACGAACATGAGCGCCGACTCGCTCAAGACGCAGATCCGACAGCGGATTGAGCAGGACATCCCTTCGCTCATCCCCTTCGACGGCCTGGAGATCACCGGGTTGGGCGATCCGCGCGCCGACGTCGTCGCCACCGCGCACTACACCGAGGTGGTGGACCTGCTGGTGCACCGCCACTCGATGAAGATGGTGGTCACCGCGCAGGCCGACGCGCCGGGCCGCTGAGGCCCGGTCTCAGGCGCCGACGCCGGCCTGGGTCCGGATGAGGACGAGCACCCCGGCGAAGGCCGCGGGCAGGCTCGCGGGGGCCTTGCCGCCCGCCTGGGCGAAGTCCGGGCGACCGCCGCCCCGACCCTCGACCTGCTCGGCCAGGACCTTGATGATCTGGCCGGCGTTGAAGCGCTTGTCGCCGCGCGTCTCGGGCCCCACGGCCGCCAGGAGCGCCGCCTGGCCGTCGATGGCCGCGCCGAGCACGACCACGGCCCGGGGGGCCTTGTCGCGGATTTTGTCCGCCAGGGCCGCGAGCGACTCGCGGGAGTCCGTCTCGACGACCGCGGCGATCACCGGCACGCCGCCGACGTCCGCCGCCTGGGCGATGAGGGCGTCCGCGTCGTTGGCGCTGCCGCCCTGGCGGGCCTTCTCCAGCGCCTTCTTCAGGCTGCGGATCTCGTCGTTGAGCTGCTCGATGCGCTGGGGCAGGCGGAACGGCTCCGGGGTCTTGGCTGCGTGCGCGGCCTGGGCGAGCAGCACGCGCTCGCTGTGCCACAGGGCGTCCGCCGCGTGACCGACGACGGCCTCGATGCGGCGCACGCCCGCGGCCACGCCGGCCTCGGCCGTGACCCGCACGTGACCGATGTCACCCGTGCGGTGGGCGTGGTTGCCGCCGCAGAGTTCGAACGAGTCGCTGCCGGCGCGCACCGTGCGCACGGCGTCGCCGTACTTCTCACCGAAGAGCGCCACGGCCCCCTGCGCGCGGGCGTCGTCGATGGCGACGTTCTCGGTGATGGTCACGGGCTCGTTGCGGCGGATGTGGTCGTTGACCCAGACCTCGACCGCCTCGAGCTGCTCGGGCGTGAGGGGCTTGCCGTGGCTGAAGTCGAACCGCAGGCGGTCCGGCTCGACGACGGAGCCCTTCTGCTCGACGTGCGCGCCGACGACGTGTTTGAGCGCGGCGTGCAGCAGGTGCGTGGCCGTGTGGTGGATGGTCTTCTGCCCGCGGCGGACCGTGTCGACCGTGGCGCGCACGGGCGTGTCGACCGTGACGCCGGCGAGGCTGCCGGAGACCAGCCGACCGAAGTGGTGGAAGATGCCGTTCTTCTTCTGGACGTCGTCGACCTCGACGCGGAAGCCCGCGCCCTCGATGACCCCGTGATCGGCGATCTCGCCGCCGCTCTCGGCGTACAGGGGCGTGCGCGCGAGGACCACCTCGGCCCGGTCGCCCGTCGTGCGCCACCGCTGGACGGTCGTGTCCAGCGCGTCGAGGCCGTAGCCCGCGAAGCCCGCCCCGCCGCCGTCGCCGAGCACCTGCCAGTCGCCGCCGTCGTCCGCGTAGAACTTGCCTGCGGCGCGGCTGCGCTCGCGCTGCTCCTCCATCTCGCGGGTGAAGCCGGCCTCGTCCACCTTGAAGCCGTGCTCCTCGGCCACGATGCCCGTGAGATCCACGGGGAAACCGTAGGTGTCGTAGAGCACGAAGGCCTCGGCGCCCGTGATCAGGCGCTCCGAGGGCCCGGAGGCCCGCGACGCGATGATCTCGTTGATGCGCGCCATGCCGCGGTCGATGGTGGAGAAGAAGCGGGCCTCTTCCTCTTTCAACGACGCCTGCGTGTTGGACAGGATGTGGGCCGGCAGGTCGTACACACCCTCGAAGACCTCGGCGACCACGGGCACGAGCTGCCACAGGAACGGCGCGTCGAGTCCCAGGTAGCGGCCGTGGCGCACGGCGCGGCGCAGGATGCGGCGCAGCACGTAGCCGCGGCCCTCGTTGCTGAACTGCCCGCCCTCGCTGAGCACGAAGGTCAGCGAGCGCAGGTGGTCGGCCATGACCTGCAGGTGCACCCGCTGCTCCGGGTTGCTCCAGTCGGCCCCGGACAGGCGCACCGCCGCCTGGATGATCGGCTGGAAGATGTCCGTGTCATAAGCGCTCACCTTCCCCTGGAGGATCATGGTGATGCGCTCCATGCCCATGCCCGTGTCGACGGACTGGAACGCCAGGGGGGTGTACGTGCCGTCCTCGGAGCGGTCCGAGTCCATGAACACGTTGTTCCAGAACTCCATGTAGCGGTCGCCGGGGCCGCCCATGTAGTCGCCGGGGCCCGTGCCCGCCTCGGGGCCGAGGTCGTAGTAGAGCTCGGTGCAGGGCCCGCAGGGGCCCGTGGGGCCCATGGACCAGAAGTTCTCGTCGTCGCCCTTGGCGATGTCGCCCATGCGGTAGATGCGCTCGGGCACCACGCCGATCTCGTCGCGCCAGATGTCGTAGCTGACGTCGTCGTCCTTGTAGACGGAGACGTGAATGCGGGTCGGATCCAGTCCGTAGACGTTCACGGACAGGTCCCAGGCCATCGCGATGGCCTCTTTCTTGTAAGAGTCGCCGAAGGACCAGTTGCCGAGCATCTCGAACCAGGTCAGGTGCCGGCCGTCCTTGCCCACCGCATCCAGGTCGTTGTGTTTGCCGCCGACGCGCATGCACTTCTGCACGGAGCAGGCGCGGTTGTAGTCGCGGCGCTCCTGGCCGAGCAGCATGGCCTTGAACTGGTTCATGCCGGCGTTCGTGAACAGCAGGGTGGCGTCGTCGCGCGGGATGATGGGCGACGACTCGACCTCGCGGTGCTCGAGGCCCTTCTTGTTCACGAAGTAGTCGAGATAGGTCCGGCGGATGCGCTTCTGGTCCCAGGTCATGTGCTTGCCGATCGGTCGGTGTCGTTGAAGGCGCGGCTTTTTACTGTGGCCCGACGCGAAGCGTCAAGCGAGGGGACGGGCGAGCGGGTCAGGGCTGGTGGCGGGCGTAGACGGTGTCGCGCCACGCGAGGAGGTCGGCGAACTCCCGGGCGAGCTCGGGCTGCCGCCAGCAGCGGCGCGTGGCGGGCGCCAGCGTCGGCCGGTGGCCCTCCACGGGCTCGACGAACTGCAGGGCCACGGCCATCGACAGCTCGGCGAAGGTGAAGGGGCCCCAGAGGGTGTCACCGCCGCTGAGGGCCTGCCGCAGCGCCAGGAGCTCGTTGTGGATGCCCTCGAGGCGCTCGGCCTCGGTGCCGGTGCCCGTGTCGTACTTGAGGGTGAAGTAGCGCACGCCCATCTGCGCCATCGGACGGGCCAGGTTGCGCACCGCCCCCGGGATGAAGGCGGGCAGCGCCTCGAGCTGCGCGTCGGCGTCGTCCGAGGTGCGGCGGGTGGCCAGGGCTCGGCCGGCGGCCAGGATGCGCTCGCTTCGGTCGTTCCAGTGGAGAATCGCGTCGAGGTGCTCGGCCGGGAACAGCGGCGCCCCCTGCCCTCGGCCCTCGGCCCAGCGAGCGATGTCACAGGAGTCCATGACGACCTCGCCGGACTCGCTCAGGAGCGTCGGCACCGTCACCCGGCCGGAGAACCGACGCGTGGTGAAACGCAGCCAGGGGGTGCCGAGCATCGGCACGTACTCCACCTCGCGGTGCGGCACGCCGTGGTGGCGCAGGGCCCAGCGCGCCTTTTCGGACCAGGGGGAGTAGGAGAGCGCGATCAGTCGATTCATCGTGGCAACGTCGTACACAGGGGGCCGCGCGGCGTCAACGGCCCGGCCCTGGCGCGCGACGGTTGACTTGTCCCCGGCCCGTTGCCACGGTGCGGGCCTCGCTATGCTCCAGGGAGTCCCCACATGCGCCCCGTGTCGATGTCGGTTGTCTCGCTGGCCGCGCTGCTCGTGCTGGGCTGCCACACGAAACCCGAGGACCGCCTGAACGGGCGCTGGGTGGTCGACGTCGAGGCGATGGTCACGCCCGAGACGCTGAAGGGAGCCCTCGCCGGGCTCGACGAGGCCGCGCAGGCACAAAGGCTGGCCGCCGCCCGGGCCGAGGCCGCGCGGATCGGCGTGGAGATCGACGCCGGCAAGCTCGTGGTGGACACGGGCCTGGACCGCGCCGAGACCCGCTTCGTCGCGCGAGTCGACGGCGACGCGGTGGTGCTGGACACGGACGACGGCCACGGCCGCAAGGACACCGTGCCCTGCCGGTTTCAGGGCGACCGCCTGCAGATGACCTGGGGCCGGACGCCGCTGCTGCTCATCAAACGCTGAGGCCCTCGCGCCAGGCGCGTTTGAGCTCGCCGACGAGTCGACCGGCGTCCAGCCAGGCGCGCCCGAGGGCGCGGCCGTCGACGCGGACGATGACCCAGCCGCGCTCGGCGGTCTCGGTGACTTCGAGGGGGTCGCCTTGCAGGAACGGAACGGTCAGGACCGCGGGCAGCTCGACGCATCCCCGCGTGGCCAGGTGGCCGAACCGCTGGATGAAGACGTTCGTGGGTTTGCCCCGCGGGGGCGGATCGCGGAACGCGCAGAGGCCGACGGACTCGGTGCGGAGCGTCGGCGGCGGCACGAGCGACGCGTGGGCGAGCCACAGCGAGGGCGTGCCCGGGCGGTGCCAGAAGCGGTGGTCGACCAGCGCCGCGGCGAGGCCGAAGCGGGCCTCGAGGTGAGCGACCACGGCCCCGGCCTGCGCGGCCGGGAGCGGCTCAAAGGCGGCGGAGGCGCGCGACAAAGAACCCTCCCGTGTCGTTGTCCTGGGGCCAGAGGCGCGCGGCGTTGGCCGTGTCCGGGCGGAACGCGCGGCCCTCGAACGCCGCGAGGCCCGGCCGCACGCGCAGCCCCGGCGGCGGCGTGATGGGCTCGATGGCGGCCAGGTCCGCCGGCACCGTGTCCAGCACGCCCTCGTTCTCCTCCGGGGCATAGGTGCACGTGGCGTAGACCAGCGTGCCCCCCGGCCGCAGGAGCGCCAGCCCGCGGTGCAGGATGCGCGTCTGCTCCCGGACGAGGAACGCGCGACCCTCGGCGCTCTCCCCGACCCGCCGGCCCTCGGGTTTCCGGGTCGTGCCCTCGCAGGAGCAGGGCACGTCCGCCATCACGCGGTCGAAGCCGCCGGGGAGCGTCGGCGCCTCGGCGGCGTCCATGCGGAGTGTGGCGGCGCAGGTCACGCCCAGGCGCTCCAGCGCACGCCGCAACGTGATGATGCGCCCCGCCGAGCGGTCGGCGGCCCAAAGCAGTCCGCGATCCTGCATGGCGATGGCGAGCTGCGCGGTCTTGTTGCCCGGCGCCGCGCACAGATCGAACACACGCTCGCCGGGTCGGGCGTCGAGCAGCGGCGCGGCCCACAGCGCGGCCTCTTCTTGAACGTGCAGCGCGCCGAGGAGGAACTCGGGCCAGCGACCGGGCGTCGCGTCCGGGGGCAAGCGCCAGGTGTGGGGCGCCCAGGGGACGGGCACGGCCTCGGGGCAGCGCTGCCGGATGCGGGCGCCCGTCGCCTCCGGGTCGCCCCGGAGCGGGTTGGCCCAGACGACCACGTTCAGCGGGCGCGCCAGGGCCTCGCGGAAGGCCTCGGCGTCGTCCAGGAGGGCGCAGTAGCGCTCCAGGAAGGGCGTCATCAGCCCTTGACGCTGCCCGCCGTCAGGCCGCCGACCAGGTGCTTCTGCAGGGCGAAGAATAGCGCCATGACCGGCACGCTGACGATGAGCGCGCCGGCGGCGAAGTGCCCCCACTCGGTCGTGTAGTCGCCCACGAAACTCTGCACCTTCACGGGCAGCGTGTAGGCCCGCTCGTCGCTCATGAAGGTCGCCGCGAGGATATATTCGTTCCAGGCCGTCATGAAGCTGAACAGCGCCGTGACCGCGATGGCCGGTCGGCTGAGCGGCAGGATGATGCGCCAGAACAGCGTGAAGGGGCCGGCGCCGTCCATGATGGCGCTCTCCTCGAGCTCCCGCGGGATGGTGTCGAAGTAGCCCTTGAGCATGTAGATGCAGAACGGGATGGCCGTCGTGCTGTAGACGAGGATCAGGCCGGCCATCTGGTTCAAGAGCCCGAGCGACTCCATCAGGCTGTAGAGCGGTATGGTCATCATGGTGCCCGGGAACATCTGCGTGACGAGCAGGAACATCAGGCCGGCGCGGCGCCCGGGGAAGCGGAAGCGGCTGAAGGCGTAGGCCGCCGTGCAGGCCAGGAACACGCCGAGCAGCGTCGTGAGCGTGGCCACGAGCAGGGAGTTCAGGAGCTGACGCCCGAAGAGCGGGTCGGACATCAGCGTCTCGAAGTTCTGCAGACTGAACTCGACGGGCAGCGGGTTGAGGTCCGTGGCGAAGGCCTGCTCGGCCCGGAAGGCCATCTTGACCACCCACAGCGCCGGGAAGAGCGTGGCCAGGCAGAACGGGATCAGGAAGAGGTGCCGCAACATCGACTCACCCCTGCCCTTCGGCGGCGCGGGTCCACCGCTGCGTGAAGAACGACCAGACGAGCAGAATCAGGAAGATCAGGACCGAGTAGGCCGCGGCGTACCCGTAGCGGTCCTGCTCGAAGGCCCAGCGATACGCCTGCGTGATCAGGATGTCCGTGCTGTGCCCGGGCTGCCCGCCGCTGACCAGGTAGATGATGTTGAACATGTTGAAGGTCCACACCGAGCCCAGAATCAGCGCGGGCACCATGGCGGGCTTCAGCAGCGGCAGCGTGATGTGCTTGAACTGCTGCCACTTGTCCGCACCGTCGACCGAGGCCGCCTCGTAGAGATCCGTGGGGATGCTCTGCAGCGCGCCGAGGCTCACGACCATCATGAAGGGGAACCCCAGCCAGGTGTTCGTGATCACGTTCGCGGTGAACGAGGTCCAGAACTCGCTGAACCAGGCCACGGGCGTGACGCCGAAGAGGCCGAGCAGGTGGTTCACGATGCCGTACTGCTGGTTGAACATGCCCTTCCAGACCAGGGCGGTGATGTAGCTCGGCACCGCCCAGGGCACGATGAACAGCACGCGGTAGACACCCTTGAAGCGCAGCGTGGGCTCCTTGAGCAGCAACGCCAGCCCCAGGCCGATGCCGGCGTGCAGGGCGATGTTCGCCGCCGTCCACACCAGCGTCACGACCAGCGTGAAGTAGAAACTCAGGGGCTCGGTGATGGCCCGGCCTTCGCTGCTCAGGATGTCGATGAAGTTGTCCAGGCCCACGAAGGTCGCCGACCCGTGGCCGGCGCGCGTGAAGGCCAGGCCGACGCCGTACAGGAACGGCACCAGCACGAGCAGCCCCAGACCGATGAGCGCAGGGCCGATGTATGCGTATGCGACGCGGTGGTCCGAGCGGCGGCTGCCGCGCAACGCCCCGGCCACGCCCGCGATCACGAGCGGCAGCAGGACCACACCGGCGAGCAGCATCGACGCGCCGCCGATGTCCGCCGAGCCGCGCGACTCCGGCACCTCGAGGGCGTGCACGGCGTTCAGGCGCGGGCCGAGCAGGGCCAGCAGCGCCGTGGCCGCGATCCCCGCGCCGACGGCGGGCCGAACGCGGTTCTCGGGCACGCGTCGCGTCAGGTCGTACCAGAACAGGAGCGCCGCCCCGAGCGCCAACAGCAGGCTCGGCCACGGGATCTCCACCCGCGGCGGGGGCGCGAGCTCGGCGACGGCGACCCGGCGCTCGCCCTGCGCGAGGGTCTCGGCGGCGCCCGCGCGCCAGCCGCCGTTCGGCAGGCGTGTGACCTCGGGGGACACGAGCAGGTCCGCCGTCGCCTTGTCGTCGGGCAGAGCGCGCTCCAGGGGCGTGCCTTGCCGCGCTGGGTCGGTGTGGGCGAGCCACACGGGCCGCCGCAGGAACGGGTAGCGCGCGCCCTGTGGTGTCTCGCTGAAGGCCACACCCGCCCAACGGATCGACTGCGGACGGCGCAGGTCGTCCACCCCGGCGGGGCCGTGGGTCAAAAGCCACGCCGCCGCCTGGGACGCGCGCTCGCGCCCCACGGTCTCGGCGCGCTCGCCCGCGTAGCGATGCAGAACGAACACACCCATCGCCGCGGCGATCACGACCGCCATCACCGGACCGAGGAAGCCATACTTTGCCGCGGGTCTCATTCGGCGGCCCTCGCGATCTCGGTCACGGCCTTCTGCAGCGCGGGCGCGGCGGGCTCACCGTGGACGATGGCCGCCGAGAGGGCGTCCTTCATCGGCGTCCACACGCGGCGCATGTGCGGGCGGTTGCTCAGCGGCACGGCGCGGGCGGCCTGCGCGCGGAACGCCTGCGAGAAGGCGTCCCCCCGCGCGGCGGCGTCCTCGTAGACGGCCGTGTTGGCCACGAGCTGTCCGCCCGCGGTGAAGCGGCGCCGGGCGGCGTCGTCCCCCGTGAGCGCGCTCATGAGGTCGAAGGCCAGGGCCTTCTGCGTGGAGCGGCGGCTCAGGAACATGCCCTCGACGCCGAGGAAGGGCCGCGCGGGGAGCCCGGTCTGGGAGACCACGGGCAGCGGTGCGACCGACCAGCCCTCGACACCCTCGAGCTCGCCCCGGAACCAGGGGCCGCTGACGACGAAGCCCAGGTGGTGCCCGCGGAAAAGCGTGGTCACCAATGCGCTGGTGGCCTCGGGCGGGATGACCTGCTCGCGGTCGCGCAGGCCGCGCACGAACTCCAGGCTGGCCGCGGCCGCCGGCGAGTCGATGGCCAGCGTGTCGCGGTCGTCGCGGTAGACCTCGCCGCCGAAGCCGTGCAGCCAGGGCGCGTGGAAGTACAGGCTGTCCAGCTCCCAGGCGATGCCCCAGTTCTGCGGGTCCTTCGCGCGGGCGGCCTTCGCCGCGGTGACGAGCTCGTCCGTCGTGGCCGGCGGCGCCGATACGAGCGCGCGGTCGTAGTAGAGCGCCAGGCACTTGAAGGCCAACGGCAGGCCGTAGAGCTCACCGCCGTAGACCAGCGGGTCGAGCGTGGCGCGTTGGAAGCGGTCCAGCAACGGCTCGTCCGCCAGGAAACCCAAGGGCTCGAGCAGGCCGCGCTGCGCCCAGTCCCCCAGGCGGTCGTGCGCGAAGATGAAGACGTCCGGGCCATTGCCCTTGGGCACGGCCAACGAGACCTTGTCCACGAAGGCGTCGTAGGGCACGGCCAGCGCGCGGACCTCGACGTCGGGGTGCGTCGTCTGCCAGGCGGCGATGGTGTCCTCGAGGGCGCCCCGCTCCGCGCCGCGGTACGCGTGCCAGAGCACGAGCTCCGTGCGGCCGCCCGGCGTGGCCGGCGCAGGGGGCTCGGCGCAGCCCGGCAGGAGGGCGGCGAGGCACGCGGCGAGCAGGAACGGCAGCCATGGCCCGGGGCGGTTCATCCGCAGCGCACCTCGGTCTCGGGGTCGAACACGTGCACGTGCTCGGGCGCGACGCGCAGCGCCAGCGACTCGCCGGGGCGCACGAAGACGGCGCCGTCCGCCCGCGCCGTCACCGACTGGGTGCCCACGCGGCAGATCAGGTGCGTCTCGGCGCCGAGCGGCTCGACCACGTCCACCACCGCCGGCAGCCAGCCCACGGGCAGCTCGCCCTCGGGTCGCTTCGTCTCCACGACCAGGTGCTCCGGCCGCACGCCGAGGCGGACGGAGGCACCGGGCGTCTGCAGACCGGCCCGCGCGGCGAGCCGGAAGCCCTCGCCCACGAGCTGCTCCCCCACCCGCTCGGCGCTCAGGATGTTCATGGGCGGGCTGCCCAGGAACGTCGCCACGAAGAGGTTCACCGGCCGGTCGTAGAGGTCGAGCGGCGCGCCGATCTGCTGCACGCGCCCCTGCTTCATCAGCACGATGCGATCGGCCAGGGTCATGGCCTCGACCTGATCGTGCGTGACATAGATGCTCGTCGCCCCCTGCGCGCGGTGCAGGCGGCTGACCTCGATGCGCATCTGGCCGCGCAGCTTGGCGTCCAGG
This sequence comes from uncultured Myxococcales bacterium, assembly GCA_903847385.1. GTDB lineage: Bacteria > Myxococcota_A > Bradymonadia > UBA7976 > UBA1532 > CAINDO01. The sequence goes on along the minus strand of CAINDO010000258.1, from coordinate 695 downwards.
TTGGAGAGCGGCTCGTCGAACAGGAAGATGCCCGCCTGCCGCACGATGGCCCGGCCCATGGCGACGCGCTGGCGCTGACCGCCGGACATCTCCTTGGGGCGCCGGTCGAGGAGCTCCGTGAGGCCGAGGCTCTGCGCCGCGGCGTCCACGCGTTTGCGGATCTCCGGCTCGGGGACTTTGCGCAGTTGCAGGCCGAAGGCCATGTTCTCGCGCACGGTCATGTGCGGGTAGAGCGCGTACGACTGGAAGACCATGGCGACGTCCCGCTCGCGCGGGGGCACCTCGTTCACGCGTTTGCCGGCCATCCGCAGCTCGCCGCTGCTGATGGACTCGAGGCCGGCGATCATGCGCAGCGTGGTGGTCTTGCCGCAGCCCGAGGGGCCGACGAGGACGATGAACTCGCCGCGCTCGATGAACAGCGTGACCTCGGAGACGGCCTCGAACCCGTTCTCGTAGCGCTTGGCGATGTGGAACAGCTCAACGTGCGCCAACGGACTTCTCCCGTCTCCTCGCCCGAATCAAAGGCAAGACCAGCAGCCACGGCAGGCCGGAGACGGGCCGGGGGCCGACCTGCGCGCACCCGCCGCCTCCGCCACCGCCGCCGCCCTTCGCGGCGTCCGACTCCGTGGAGCCGCCGCCACCGCGACCGGCGTCCTGCGCGGGGGGCAGACCGCCGCCACCGCCGCCGCCGGTGG
>CAINDO010000257.1 GCA_903847385.1 uncultured Myxococcales bacterium | reverse complement strand
GCGGCCAGGCCGCGACCGGCGGCACGCCCGCCCCCACGGCGGACGCGGGCAGCGGCGGCGCGACCGGCGGCACGCCCGACCATCCCGATCTCGGTGTCGTCGAGCAGGGCATGGAGCGCCGCGCCGGCCGCATGCGCATCGAACAGATCAAGCGATCGATCGAGGTCGTCACCGGCGGTCTGACCTGGGAAGAAGACTTCGGCAACGGCCCCACGCGCATGCTGGACGCCCTCGGCCCCACGATGGGTGAGCCGGACTATCTCCTCGTGACCGAGGAGAACATGGAGCCCTCGCTGATCGTCGCCAAGTTCATGCAGGACGCCTCACATCGCATCTGCACGAAGTGGGTGGCCGCCGAGGTCGAGCGGCCCGCCGCGGAGCGCACGCTGGTCCGCCATGGCGGCGCGTTCGACAGCCGGGACGCCGCCGACGTGAAGTCCGCGCTGCGCACGCTGAACCTGCGCTTCTTCGCCCACTACCTGCCCGAGGACGGCACGAAAGACGCCGACATGGCGCCGCTGGTGGAGCTCTTCGACACCGCGGCGAACACCTCGGTCCCGGGTCGCGAGGCGCGCGACGGCTGGCTGGCGGTCTGCATCGCGCTGATGACCGACCCCGAAATGGTCGTCTACTAGGAGGCCCCGATGAACCGACGCGATTTCCTGAAGACGGCCGGCCTGAGCGCCGCCGCGTTCGGCCTGTCCGAGGGCCTGCTGGGGCGCGTGGCGCGCGCCGCGGAGCAGCACGACCGCTACGTGATCGTGGGCTACTTCGAGGGCGGCTGGGACGCCCTGCTCGGCCTCGACCCCCGCGATCCGGCCCTGTTCAACGAGGCCAACATGCGCGAGACGGGCATCCAGCCCGCCTACGACCGCCTGCCCCCGGCCTTCTCGCGCGCGCCCATTTCCGCCGGCCCCTTCGAGCTGGGGCCCGCCGCCGGCGACGAGCTCGCCGCGCTCTCGGCGGACTTCTCCATCGTGCGCGGCATCAACATGGCCACGCTCACGCACGAGGTCGGGCGGCGCTACTTCATCACGGGCCGCGCGCCCTCGGGCCTGCAGGCGCGGGGCAACTCCGTGGCCACGCTCTGCTGCGGACAGATCGGCGCCGACCGCCCGGTGCCCCACCTGGCGCACCAGATCGAGAACTACAACGTCGACCAGCCCAGCTTCGCCGGGGCCATGTCCGTGGCCGCCGTGGACCACGTGCAATACATCCTGCAGGAGAACCTGGGCCTGCCGACGGACGTGCCGGCCAACGTGAAGGGCGCGCTGGGCGCCTACTGGGCCCGGCGCCAGAACTGCGACCCGACCTCGGGCGCCGCCGGGTCCCGGGCCGCCGCGCTCTACGCCGAGAACCGCAGCCGCGCCCGCGAGGTCGTGACCTCGGCGCTCCATCGCAACTTCCAGTTCGGCGGCGCCGAGCTGCTCGGCGTGCGCCAGCACTACGGCCTGGTGGACGGCCAGTTCGAGACCCCCTACGGCCGCGCCGCCCTGGCCGCGCAGGCCCTCAAGGTCGGCCTGTCGCGCGTGGTCAGCCTGTCGTTCTCGATGCAGCTCGACACCCACGACCAGAGTTGGGCCACGGACCACCCCGTGCGCCTGCTCGATGGCTTCACGGCTCTGGCGCGCCTGATCGCCGACCTGAAGGCCAGCCCCGCCCCCGGCGGCGCCGGCAGCCTGTGGGACAAGACCACGCTCGTGTGCTTCAGCGAGTTCACCCGCACGCCCCGCATCAACGACCGCAACGGCCGCGACCACCACCTGGGCAACTGCGCGCTCATCGCCGGCGCCGGCATCCGCGGCGGGCAGGTCGTCGGCAGCAGCGACTCGCCGGGCATGGGACCCGTGCCCATCGACTTCGCCACCGGCCTCGCGCAGGAAGGCGGCAAGACCATCGCCCCCGAGCACGTGATGAGCACCCTGCTCGCCGCCGCCGGGCTCGACGCCAGCAGCCTGCGCAGCGAGTCGTTGCCCACGCTGCTCGGGTAATCCTCGGCCTCCGCGTACGAGTTGGCGCATGCGGGCCGACGCATGCGGGTTTGCGCCGGCGTCGGAATGTGCGATGGTCGCTTTCAGGCACCGCGCGACCGGCATTCAGCATGCATGTGGATCTCGACACCTTGTACCGGACGCTCTCCCCGATGCTGTTGCGCCGCGCGCAAAGCATCTTGGGGGATCCGATGGAAGCGGAGGATGCCGTCCACGAAGCATTCACACTCGGGAACGCCCTGGAGACCCTCTCAGCCATCCCTACGCCGACCGAGGCCGCGCGCTTGCTGTGGTCCCGATGCATCGGACGCTGCCTCACGCGTCTGCGCGCCGGCAGACGCCGCTCGCACTACGAAAGGCACGCGGCGGCGTCCTGGCACGCCTCGCGCGGCCTCGGCTCGGCGGCACGCCTTCAACTCCGGCTGGATGCGGGCCATGTCTACCTGGAGGCACTCGTGGGAATGGCCCCACCAGAGGACGCGATGGTGGTCTTCATGATGGCCTGGGCCGGCATGACTCAGTCCGAGGCCGCTGCTGCGTTGCCGGACGACCCGCGCACGCCACAGGCCCTCGGGCAGGCGTATCGACGCTGGATGGCGCGGCTCGCCGAGCGATTTCCGGAGTTGGCCGACGAGGCAGGCGGACCAGGAGAGAGCGATGGTTGACCCCGGTCACCCCCCTGCGTGGGTCGTCGACCTCTACTCGGCGGATCCGGCGCTCGTCGAGCCGTCGGCCGCCGCACATCTGGACACCTGCGCCGAGTGCCGGCGGGCTGTTGGCCTGCCGATCGTCGAGTCCGCGCCGCCTGCACGCGACCCGCCCCTGCGCCTCCGCCCGTGGTGGCGCCGGCCTTCGGTGCTCGTCGGGGCGGCGGCGGCCCTGGCCGCGGCGCTCGTCGTGGGCGTTCGAATGGCGGCGGTCCCGAGCGACACCTCCCCCATCGGGGCCGCCCCGCACGGCGTCAAGGGCCCAACGCGTGGCGGCGAGGTGACGCTCGCCCTGCGTGCTGGCGAGTCCCTGACGGTTTTTGCACCCGACTCCGGCATCACTCCGAGCCCCGGTGACACACTCGTCTTTCTGGCCGAGAACCCGCATGGTTACCCGGTCATCGCCTACTTCGAAGCCACCGGCGACGCGGGCGTTCAGCCCGCCCCTCGGAGTGCGGTCGCCGGCTCTGCGACACAGTCCTTGGGATTCAAGCTGGACGCATATGTGGGGCGACAACGCGTGACGCTCGCGTTCTTCGACGACGCCCCGGACACGCGCCGCCTCGATGCGTCCCTACGCGAACGTTGGCGACTCCTTTCGACGGAGGAACGCGGGCGCCTGCCCGTCGTGGCGCTCGACGGGGCGCGGGAGACCTTCTCATGGGTCATCGAAACCGCGCCACGATGAACGCAGGGCGGCTCGGATCGGCGCTCGCGCTGACGATCACCGTCGCGGGCACAGGCGCTCCCGCCCTCGGAGCGCCGGCGGCACGCCGGATTGCCATCGTCATCGGAAACAACGAAGGCGGCGCGGGTCTCGATGCCCTGCTGTACGCCGAAGCCGATGCCCTCGCCATGGCCGATGTTCTGCACAGCCACGGCCGCTTCGAGAAGCCGGTCGTGATGCTCGGCCGTTCGGCCCCGGAGCTGCTCGAGGTCTTTGGCAGAGCGAACCTCGCCGGTGGGCCGGGTTCACTCCTCCTCGTCTATTACTCGGGTCATGCGGACGCGGACGGCCTGCGCCTCGGCGATACGATGCTCACGCATGACGCGTTCAAGCGGCTCGTGACGGACTTGCCCGTCGACACTGTGCTGACCTTCGTGGACGCTTGCCACGCCGGTATCTTGACGGGTGCCAAGGGGGGCAGCGCCGAGGTCGTGACCGTCGACGCCGCGTTCGTCGGCGACCGGGAGACTCGCGGGCGCGCGATCATCGCGGCCGCGAGCGCCGCGCAGAAGGCCCATGAATACGCGGATGTTCGTGGTTCCCTGTTCACGTCCGCGCTGATTCGTGGCTTGCTCGGCGCCGCCGACAGCTCGGGGGACCACCAGGTCTCGCTGTCCGAGGCCTACGACTACGCCTATGCCCGAACGCGCAACGAGTCGGCGCTCCGCGGGACCTTTCAGCGCCCCACGTACCAATGGGCTCTGGAAGGGTCGGGCGACATCATCCTGACCCGACTCCCCGCGGTCGGCGGTTACATTCACTTCGACGCCGACGCGACGGGGCGGATCGAGGTCCGCAATGCACGGACGGAGAAGGTCGTCGCACAAGTCCTGCCAACGGACCCGCGCCCGTTTCGACTCAACGTCGGCCCCGGGGTGTTCACGTTGCACGAGCCGCTGGGTCCGCGTCTTCAGCGCGTCTACACCGCGGTCGTCGAACCCGGTCGTGACTCGCTCGGATGGCGCAGCACGGGGGCATACCACCAGGCTCCGCAGGGGCAGGCCAAGGGGTCGACGCCCGTGGTCGCCTCCGCCGGATATCAACTGCAGGACGCGTTCGCGCGCGACGCCGGCTTCGACCACGTCCTGTACCTGTCCGCCGGCCGACCACTCCAGGTCGCCGCGCCCGTGGTGATCGGGGTCGACCTGTCCCTCGGCATCGGACGCTATTCGCGGACGGCAGACGGCCGGGAATTCAATGGCGCGGTCACGCAGGGGGTGACCGGGGCCTACGCAGACTGGTTGCCTCTCCTGGTCGGTCGCCTGGCATGGCAGACGACACTCTCACTGGGAGGCGGCGTCGCCTATCAGGCGCTGATGGCCGCAGATCAGGACGCACGTCATCTCGTCGCGCTCGGTCGAGCGACGCTCGCGACCGGCCCGGCGTTTCTGTTCGACGATTGGCAAATCAGCGTGAACCTGCTCTCGACGCTCACTGCCTTCAACCGCGACGGCCCGACGCTCGACCACGGCTGGGGTGCGCGGCTTCTGTGTGGCCTCGTATGGGGCGACTGACCGCGACGACCTTCGCCGCCGTGGTGGCGTGCGCATGCGTGCCGCCGCGGCCCGCCCCTCCGGGGCCTTTGGGTCCGACCGCAACACGGGACGCCCTCACGTCGGCACCGCCACGCCAGGCGGTCGCCGACGCCGACGTCGTTCGCGACCTCCCGGTCGTGCCAGACGCCGGGAGCCGCGGTCCCGCCACGGACGCGGGACGACCCCGGGACGCCTCTCACCCGCCCGTCGCGCTCGCCGAGGCGGGCCCACCCCCGGACGCGACACCAGAGGTGGGGACCATCCCGGACGTATGGCCGGCCTCCGAGCAGGTGTGCGACGGCGCGGACGACGACGCGGACGGGCGAATCGACGAAGGCATCGGATGCTACATCGACATCTACCGGGCCCGATGGACGAATCGACACGACAACGGCGACTTCTACTATGCGCGCGAGCCTGGATTTCCGCCGTACTGGAACTGCGACTCCGGCGGATGTGGCCTGCAAGGCCCGACGTTCACCGTGTATGCCGAGCCGGGCGTCCCGGGCACCATACCGCTTCACCTCCTCTTCGACACGCTCGAGGTCGACCACCTCGTGACCAGCGATCCGGCCGAGGTCGAGGGGCGCGTGGCACAAGGGGCCTGGTACCTCGGAACGCTCGGACACGTCTACCCCGCGGACCACGTCGGCCGCACGGACGCCGTTCCGCTGGTCCGCCTGCACAACCGCGATGTCCACACCTGGCTGTTCACGGTCATCCCACGGGAGCAGCTGCCGCAGGCCTTCGTCTCGACGGATGTTCCATCGGTCTGCTGCCTCGCCTTTCCAACCGCCCCGCCCGCGCCATGATCTCAATCCGCACCGACGCTGAAAAAAGTGCGCCTTCGGCTTTCCGAGCCCCCGCGACCGGCATGTTCAGTCCATCACGGTTGAAGCCATGTGCTTCGGAGTCGACCTGGATGTCTCGCCCGTCCCCCCTGCGCCGCTGGTCCTGGATCGCGCTCGCCCTCTGGGCATGCGACTCACTGGACGCGCTCCCGCGAGCCGGACGGACCGACGCGTCGACCAGCGCCCTCGCCGACGCGGAGAGCGACTCGGCCCCGGCGCCGGTCAACCCGGACCCGAGGCCGGACCCGAGCCCGGACGCGACCGTGGGCGAGGCGAGAGACGCCGCGCCGACGCCCGGCTCGATGGCGGCGGAGCCCGACGCGGTCGCCGCACCGGCGGACGCTCACGCCGTCGATGCGCGCCCGTCGCCCGATGCCTGGGTGTGTGATGGTCGATGCCGGGGCGAGGCGCCGCTGGCTCGGTCCCAGACCGGTGTCTGCGCAGGGCTGCGCGCGGGGTGCGAGGTCTCGACCTGTCAATGGGCCGACGCCACGCCGTCTGGGGCGTCGGTCCCGAATTACGAGCCGGTGGAGACTCAGTGTGATCGTCTCGACAACGACTGCGACGGACTCATCGATGAGGCGGTCGGGTGCCTTGCTCCGTGCGTGCTCTGCAACGGCCGCGTCGAAGGCAGCGCGGCGACGACACACTTCGCCGGGCACGCCGAGGGCTTCGCCGGCGATTGCACCGCCGCAGGCCAGGCGGGCTGGCATCAGACGGCGCCCCTCAACGACCTCACGTTGCGCTGGACGGCCGCGGCGGATTGTCCGTTGCCCGAGGTCGGCGCCTCCATCGACACCTACCCGGGTCGGTGGGTCCGATGGGCCCTCGATGTTCCAGAACCGGGCGAGTACCTCCTGCAAATGAAGGTGCCGGCGCGGGCCTATGCGTGCCCGCCGCGGGTGTTTGCGCCCTCGGTTCGCCTGGCGCTGGTCGAGGTCGAAACATCGCGCATCGTCGAGGTGACCGCACCCGTCGCCGTGCCACCCGATGGTGACACCTGGGTCACGGTGTTCGAGAACACGCCGATCGGCACGGCCACGCATGCCCTGGCGCTCTTCGACCACCTGCCGGGCGCAGCCCCCTGCGGCCTCGCCGCGGGTGAGACCGTGGCCGATGACACACCCGTCCTGCTGGTCGACGCCATCAGTCACACCTGGATCAGACCGGTCACGCCCGACTGAGTCGGGCGAGCTCATCTACACATCGAGTTGCTCGGGGAGGCATGAGAATGTCGCGGGTGGCGTGCGCCATCGCTGCGTCGCTGTGCGCCTGCGTCGCCGCAGCGTGCGGCGGGCCCTCGGGGCTCACCGACCCGCCGGCGACGTCGCCCGGCGAACTCGGGGGCATCACGATCGCGACGGACCGCGCGTCCGGTGGTCGACCGGCGCTGGACGCGGCGTGCGAACGAGGGGGCCCGCGTCGAGTCGAGGTCGCGTCCGACGGACAGCTCTGGGTCCACGTCGTGGTCGTCAACACGGGTCCGCACGTGGTCGACCTCCGCGACGCCAGCTTCGCGCTCGCCGACGCCGCCGGCCACGCCACGGCCCCCCTCTCGCGGGACCAGATCGCAGCACGTTTCGCCGAGCGTTGCCCTGCCTGGCGTCCAGAGGACGCGCCGCTCCCCGAGATCCCGCTCCTGGATCAGCAGGACCGCCTCTATCCATCGACGCGATGGTGCGGCTGGCTCGTGTTCCCGCAACCCACCCGCGCCGGCCCGTTGACGCTGGGCGTTTATGGCGTCCCCGTCGCGTTCGACGCCGTCGGGGCCGTGCTGCGGACGGGCAGCGCACGCATCGACATCGCTCCCCTGTGACCCCGTCGAAACGAAGGACCCATGAAACGCAGAATCACGACAGGCGCCGCAATCGTGGCGCTCTCCTGGCAGTTCGGGTGCGCGAGCATCGTCGGGAAGACCGAGCGCGTCGACCGCCGGGTGGACAAGAGCGTGGCGGTCGAACTCCACCCGAAGGGCCCGCTCCTCGCGCAGGGCACGAAACTCGACCACGAGCGACTGACGACCCACGTCGAGAGAGTCAAACAGTGCCGACCCGCGATGCAGGAACAGGTCACCTACCAGCGGGTCGAGGCGAGGACCTCCAAGGGGGACGTCGCTTCGATCCTCTTCGGTTTGACCTCCGTCGGCGTCGGGAGCTACCTGCTCGCCACCCGCGACCAGTTCTCGGACAAGACGACGCTGAACGACAAGGGCGAAGAGGAGAGCTCGGCTCGGCAGTTGGCCACGGTCTGGGCCGGCATCGCCCTCGCCGTGGGTGCCGGCTACGCCATCCACGGCACCGTCATCGCCGCGCGGAGCGGTGACCACGACTTGCCGGACCCCGGCCACGCCACCGAGCACGTCAAGTTCGGGCCAACCCGGGCCTGTGGCACCGAGCTCGTCGAGTCGGGCACGCTCCAGGTGGGGCAGAACGGTCGCGTATTGGGCGAGTACGGTGTCGGCAACACACTCAGCGGGCTCGACCTGCGCGCCCGGTTTGCGTCCGCCTGCCTCTCGGACGAGGCCGGGACCGCGCCACTCGCCCTCGCCTACGGCGTGGCAGGCGACCCGCCGCTGCCCCTCGGCGTCTGGGAAGCCAAGAACTGTCATCACATGGCCCGTGCACGACACGCCCTGGCCGAGTCCGAGAAGCACCTGTCGGGCGATGGCCCCCTGCCCGCCCGGGTCGCCAAGGCCGCCGCGCGGCTCGCCGAGGCACAGCGCGAGATGCAGGCCGCGCCGCTCTCGGACCGCGAGCAACCGGAGATGCAGGCAGAGTATGCCCGGGTCGAGGGCCTGGTGGCCGAGCGGGCCGGTCAGGCCCTCGACGGGCAGCTCGCCGCCTATCGCCGGGCTCTGGCGACT
>CAINDO010000256.1 GCA_903847385.1 uncultured Myxococcales bacterium | reverse complement strand
TCGTGCACCTGCTTCCCCAGAACGCGTCGGACCTCGATCCCTTTCGCCCACAGCCAGTTCAAGAGCCAATCACCGTACGTCCCGCTGGGCTCCAGCACCACGACGAGGCGACGGCCGCTCGCCCGTAAGCGCTCACACAACCCGAGGAACTCCCGTGATTCGGATGGGTGCGACCACTTGCCCAAAGCCACGACTTCGCCATCCGTCCCGCTGAAGCCCACGAGCTGCTCGTCCTTCGCCACGTCCACCGTCAGGGTGATGACCTCCCCCAGCCCCAGCAGACGCTCGACGTCGAGATCCTTGACACGCTTCGCCTGGTATCTGATTTGTTTTCCCACGGGGATGCTCTCTTCTCATCGAGGCGGCGCTTCACTCGCCGACCTCCAGTCAAGTCGAGGCCGACACCACTCGGACCTCCCGAGGCGAGATCATCCCCGCCTTCCACTCCACGTCTACAGCTGAGTGTGTCGCGATGTCCTCGATCGTGAGTTGCGGCTGGTCGCCGACGGCCTCGCCGGTCGGCAGGACGAACCGCAGCCGCCGCGTTTCGCCATCCAGAACGAGCCCCAACGCCCCCTCGTGAATCAACCGGTGGTGCGCGCTGCACAGGCAGATCAAGTTCCCCGCCCGGTGGTCTCCGCCCTGGCTCCGCGGCCGGATGTGATGCAGGTCGAGCCACAGCCGGTTGCGGCAGTGCGGCACGGCGCAGCGGTGACCGTGCTGCTCGAAGACCTTGCGCCGCGTCGCCGGCGGGATGGCATGGGTCAGCCGCGGCGCCCGTGCCGTCAGGTCGAGCATCTCCGCGTCACACTCGGCGCAGCCGAGGTCGTTGTGGTCCGCGGCGTGGGGCGCCTGCGGATCACCCACGTGCGTGTTTTCGCAGCTCGGGCAGTGGTGAATGGACACGCGGAAACGCTCGGCCGTCGGCGGCTCGCGCTCCAGTTCGATCAGCGCGTTGCGCGCGAGGTCCGCCAGCAACACACCGTCCTCGCAGTCGGCGCCGAAGCCGCCCTGCAACCGGAGGCGCGCGAGCGTCGCCCGGATGACCTCGGCGTCCGCGGCGGACACGTCGAATCGCAGTGTCACGCGCGGGCTCGCCGGGAGCGCCGCGGGATCCGGCGGCGGTGTGTCGCCCCGGCGCGCGGCGGCGACCTGCCGCTCCAGCACCCGGCTCGTGCTGACACACGCGCGCTCCGTCCAGGCCGCGTCCGTGGCCGGCGTGGCCACCCGCGCGACCTCGCGAGCCTTGGTCGCGCTCAGGCGCCCGTCGCTGAACGCCGCGGCCAGCGCGGGCAGTTCGCGCATGTGTCGGCCGATCGCCACCAGGTCGCGCGTCTGTCGCACGCTCAGGTCCAGCTCGGCCTCGGCGTACGACTCGACGCTGGTGTGTCCGCGCTCGGTGTAACGCCCGGTGGACTTGAGCTCGCAGAGGAGCACGGCCAAGCTGAATTCGGCCCGCTGGTGGGCCCGGCGCGCGGCGCGGAGCTGCGCGTGGAGGTCGTTGGGAGTCATGGGGTGCCCTGACGTGTAGATTTGTGTCCATTTTGCCAAATCACTGAACGCATGACAAGTGAAACGCGCACGGTTCGAGTCACCTCGCGCACGGGCCACGTCCCGCCGACCCCGGAATGTGTCAAGGAGGCGCCCGGTCTGTACAAGCACCGCGTCAAGGCCTGTCACCGCCTCGCGGACCTTCGTCCTGGAAACCGAACCCTCCACACCGGCCCGCGCGACGAAGTTCCGGTCGGACCGGGTCGACGACCTCGAGACGATCGCCTTCATGCGACCGGACGCCGGCGCCACACCGGGCGACGGCCTTCACAGCCCCCCTCGGCGGATTGATCCAGGCCTCGTCGCGGGGCCGGCCGCGGCGAAACCACGAGGGGCGAGCTCTGAACGCTGCGTCCGTGGTGTTCTCGCGTGCGCCGCGCCGTCGCCCACACCGCCCCCGCCCCGCGCGAAATCGCCCGAGCCCGCTGGCCTCCGCGCGTCCGGTGCGCATGGTGTTCGTGGAGGAGCATTCCACATCGAGGTACGCCCCATGGCCACGTTCCTCCCCCTGCTCCTCGCGGCCCTCGGGGCGCTCTTCCCCGCCGCGCCGGTGATTCGCCACGCGACCGCCACCACGCATCTCGGCGCCTGGGAGCAGACGGGCCGCTACGGCGCCCCGCTCCTTTTCGACGGCCGCGACGACACGGCGTGGTGCGAGGGCGCCGACGGGCCGGGGCTCGGCGAGCGGGTCGTGATCGAGTTCACTCGGCCCGTGCGGGTGACCCGCGTGCGCGTCGCGCTGGGCGAGCCGATGGAGTTCGGGCGCTTCATGCCGGCCAACCGGCCGCGGGCCATCACGCTCAGCAATCAGCGCTACACGTGGCAGATCCTGGCCCCGGACGACGCCACGCCCTTCGAGCTGCCCCTGCCGCCCCCGATCAACGCGTCTCAGCTCGTCGTCCGCCTGGACGCGGTGCACGACCACGGGGCCCGGCACACCTGCCTGGCCGAGCTGACGCTGTTCGAGGGCGCCGAGGCGCTCACCCTCTTGCCGAACGCGCCGCACACCACGCTGCCCGGCGCCCTGCCGCCCTCGCTCGAGGGCCCGTGGACACCGGCGGGGGAGCGCGAGCCGGAGCGGTTCCTGGTCTTCCAGCGCGACGGTCACTTCCGCTGGATGGTTCACCCCAACCTGCGGGCGGGCGTGCTCACGCAGAGCGAGGGCGAGTGGCGCCTGACGCCGGAGCGCGGGCTCACGCGACTGGCCTTCGTGACACCGGGGGTAGAGCCTCCGTTGCTGGGCACGGTGCGCTTCAACGTGCAGCCCGACGGCAAGCCGCTCCTGGTGCTCGACGGGGCCTATCCTGGCAAGTACACGCCCTGGGTGCCCCTCGCCGAGTGAGGCGGGGCGCGGGCGGCGGCCCTGCGCTCAGCGCGCGCGGCGCACCGTGAGCCCCACGCCGAAGGTCGCGCCGTCGTACACACCGTCCGTGGCGTCGAAGCGGTGGAACAGGCCGTCCCCCCCGCTCGACGCGCAGCGCGCGGAGCCGCCGAGGTCCACGGCGGCCCCCGGGCAATCGCCCCAGTCCCTGCTCGCCTCGCGCACGGGGCTGGCGTCGTCGTCCAGGCCCAGATAGACCTCGACGCTGGCCTGCAGGCGGGCGGCCCGCGCCGGCTCGGCGTCGTCGCGGCAGAGGAACGCCACGGCGAAGTCGTCGTTGTCGTCCACCTGACCGCCGAGCGCCATCGAGTGGAAACGGGCGTCGTAGGCCGAGGACACGCAGCGCCGCCCGTCGGCCTCGCCGGCGGCCTGCGCCGGGCACGGCCCCCACGTGGGGGCGTCCGCGGGCCCCAGGTTGAAGTCGGCCCAGCCGAAATACACGGCGCAGTGGGACTCGACGTAGGTGGACAGCGCCTCGTTCTGTGCGTCGGCGCACTCGAACCGCACGCCCAGGCGGTCGTCCGCGTCCACGTTCGCGCGCACGTCGACGTCGGAGAACGCGGCTTCGGGCGCGTCCGCGCGCCAGGGGGTCGCCGTGCATTGCAGGTCGCCCTCGCGGTGGCGGCCGACGCCCGGGCACGGCCCCCAGGCGTCGGCGGCGTCCGCGCCCTGCCCGTTCATGCCCCAGGCCAGCCACACGCGGCAGTGTTCGCGGACGTACCCGCCGCAGTCGCCGTCCTCGTCCGTGGCGCCGTCGCAGTCGTCGTCGACGCCGTTGCAGACCTCCTCGGCCGGACCCGTGCCATCGCAGGCGCCGTACTGGCGCTGCGCGTCACAGGTCTGTACGCCGGCGCGGCAACGGCCGACGTCCTGTCCGCACGGCAGCGTGTCCCCCGGACGGCAGCAGCCGGCCAGCGCCTCGTCGGCGTTGCCGTCGCAGTCGTTGTCGTAGGTGTCGCAGACCTCGTCCACGGGGGCGAAGGCCGCGGCGTCACACCGGGTGCCGGTGCCATCGGCGGTGCAGACCGACACGCCCTCGGCGCGACACAGCCCCTGCCCCGTCGCGCAGGCGGCGCCCAGATCGAGGAACGGATCGTCCGCACCGCCCTGGCAGTCGTTGTCCAGGCCGTCACAGCGCTCGATCGCGCCCGGGTGCACGGCGGGATCGGCGTCGTTGCAGTCGTCGCCGCAGGCGCTGGCGCCGTCGCCGTCGGCGTCCAGGTCGTCCCCGCCGTCCGGGCAGCGGTCGCAGGCGTCGCCCCGGCCGTCGGCGTCGCGATCGGCCTGGTCGGCGTTGGGCGCCTCGGGGCAGTTGTCCGTGAGATCGCCGTGGCCGTCCCGGTCCAGGTCGGGCGGTGCGCCCGCGTCCGGTGGCCGCGCGATGCCGGTGTCGGGCGACGGGCGCCTGGCGTCCGGGGAGACGGTGACGGCGGCGTCGGGCGGTGGGGGCACCATGTCGGCCCCAGGGCCCGTGTCCGTCGCGCCCGCGGCGCCGGCGTCCGGTGGCGGGCGGCTGGCGTCCACCGCAGGGGTGCCACCGCCCGCGTCGGGCTCGGCATAGTGAATGTTCGTGCCGGTGCAGGCGCCCAGCGCGAAGACGACGACGAGGCGGTGAGGGGGCACGTCCGGAGCATGCCAGAGCCTGCGCGGCGTTGCACGCGCGGCCGCGTCAGACCAGATCCAGCGCCTCGCGCCGGCTGCGGTACATCAGGCCGATCATGCGCATCTGCACGGCCAGGAAGTAGATGGCCACGGCGCCGGCGAGGGTGCCGGCGATCAGGCCCGTCAACAGACCGCCGCCGAGGCCGATCACCGAGAGCAGCGCCACGAGGACGGTGCTCCAGCCGTGGATGGTCACGGTGACCGCGAGCACGCCCACGGCGATGGCGTAGGGCCACCCGGCGCGGAAGATGGCCGGCCACACGACCAGGGGGTTCAGGTCGCCCAGCCGGCCGCCGAGCGCCAGGATGAGCACGTGCATGGGCAGAAGCGACAGCCCCAGCAGGTTCAGGAGTGTCATCAGCGGGCCGGGCAGCGGGCCGATCAGCCAGCCGAGCGCGGTGGGCCAGAAGCACAGCACCAGCGCCGCCACCAGGCGGAAGACCGGGGCGATGGTCTCGTCGAGCGCGGTCAGGTCGGGCCACTCGGGCATCTCGTCGCCGCCCTCGGCCGTCTCGGTGACGATGGAGAGCAGGAACCGCCAGAAGTAGCTGAAGAGCACGAACGAGATGAGCAGCGCCGGGATGGGAAACACCAGGCCGCCGAGGCCCAGCGAGAACCCGACGAAGGCGTTGAGCACGCCGCCGCCGAGCAGGATGCCCCACCCGCGCCCGACCAGCGGGAACTGGAACGCGCCGGCGAGGGACCGCGTGAAGTCCACGGAGGTCTGCGGGGGCTCGAACGTCTTCAGGCGCCCCTGCCCCTGGCAGCGCGGGCACACGACGAAGTCGCCGCGGGGGTGGCGCACCGTGCTGCAGGGGCCGCACCAGCGCTGCTCGCACATGATGCAGAGCACCGTGGCGGGGACGTCCGGGTGGGTGCTGCAGGCGTGTTGGGGGTCGAGGGGGCGGGTCATGGGCTCGCGAACAGTCGGGGGTTCGCCGTGAGCGTCGACCCCGCGACCGTCGCGGTCAACTCCGTCTCGAGCCAGACCGGCTCGGTCGGCGCGGGGTCGGCGCCGATGCCCAGGCGCCAGGTGCCCTCGAAACGCGCGGCGATCTGGGCGGCGAGGTCGTCCGCGGTGGCGAGCTCGGCGGCGTCGGGGATGAAGAAATACTCGCCGCCCGTGGCGCAGGCGAGCGCGTGGAGCGCCGGATCGGGGCCTTGGGCGAAGCCGGCGGCCGCGCTCGGCTGCAGGTGAACCACGACCACGGGCACGGCCGAGGGCTCGCCGCCGAAGGTGTGCGCGGCGTAGCGGGCGGCCTCGCTCTCCACCGTCGCGCCAGAGAGTGAAGTGTCGCCGTCCTCGACGCCGTCCGTGACCAGGACCACGACCGGGTTCAGGTCGCGCGCGGGCTCGCCGTCGATCAGGAGGTCGAAGGTCTGCTTCAGCGCGTCCGCCAGGGGCGTGCCGCCGGCCTCGTTCGCGGCGAGCCGCGTCAGGCCGTCCATCTCGGCGTCTTGCTGGCAGCTCACGCCATCGTCGCCGGAGGGACACACGAGGACGTCCCGGTTGCGCGTGGGCGTGCCGAACTCGGACCCGAGGGTCGGCTGCCCACCGCCGAACCAGATGAGCGAGAAGTAGGTGTCGCCCGGGATGGTCGGCCGGCGGACGATGTTCTTCAGAAGGTCGATGCGCGCGTCCGTCGGGTCGGAGGCCTTCGCGCGGTCGGCCGGCGCCAGGGGATCCGGTTGTCCCTTCAGGCTCCCGGAGTGATCCACGAGCAGCACCACGAGCCGGTCGTCCGCCGCCCGTGGCTGGCCGCCCGTCGGCGTGTACGTCAGGGTCGACGCGCCCAGCGTGACGGCCTCCGCCGCGGCGTCGCCCGCGAGCGGCTCCAGGCGGCTCTCGCCGAAGGTCAGGCTCTCCGCCCCGACGAGCTCGCCGAACTCACGCGACTGTCCACCGACGTTGATGGCGTCCGTCGGGCGGAGCCCCGTGGCCCCGAACGACGTGCCCGTCATGAACTGCAGCGTCAACTCCATCCCGGACGCACCGGCGCCGCAGGCCGTGCCCACGGCGAGGCGCTCGACCAGAGGCGACGCGCCGGCGCCCGCGTCCGCGCCCCCCGCGTCGTCGTCCGCCGAGCAGCCCGCGCCCGCCGTGAGCGCCATCACCGCCAAGCCACCCTTCGACCACCGTTTCGCCGACATCGCTGCACCTCCGGGGAGAAGTCTTACGCGCCCCGGTCGGTCCGCCGCAAGCGAATCACCGCACGGGGGCCACGGTCACGCGGTCGTTGCGGGCCGCCCAGCGCGCGATGTCCTGACGCTGGAGCGCCGCGGCCATCAGATCGGGGAACAGATCCGGCGTGCAGGCGAAGCTGGGGATGCCCAGATCGGCGAAGGCGGCGGCGTTGCGGGCGTCGTAACCCGGCGCGCCCTCGTCGCTGAGCGCGAGCAGCGCGATGACCTGCACGCCGCTGGACACGAGATCGGCGACCCGCCGCAGCATCTCGGTGTTGTTCCCGCCCTCGCAAAGGTCGCTCACGATGACCAGCGTGGTCTGGGTCGGCCGCGGGATCCGCGCCTGGCAGTAGGCGATGGCGCGGTTGATGTCCGTGCCGCCGCCGAGCTGCGTGCCGAAGAGCACGTCCACGGGATCACCGAGCATCGGCGTGAGATCGACGATGGAAGTGTCGAACACGATGAACTGCGTTCGCAGGGCCTTCAGCGAGGCCAGCACGGCGGCGAAGATGCTGCTGTAGACCACGGAGGGCGCCATGGAGCCGCTCTGGTCCACCAGGAGCACGAGGTCGCGCAGGCCGGCGCGCTTGTGGCCGTAGCCCGTGAGGCGCTCGGGCACGAGTCGGCGCGTCGCCGGGTCGTAGGTGCGCAGGTTCTTGCGGATGGTGCGGTCCCAGTCGATCTCGCGCATGCGCGGCCGGTTCGTGCGCGTGCTGCGGCTCAGGGCGCCCCGCACGGCCTGCACGGTGCGCTCGCGCAGGCGCCGCTCGAGCTGCTCCACGACCTTGCGGACGACCTGGCGGGCCGTCTCCTTGGTGCGGTTGGGGATGACGTTCTTCAGCGACATGAGCGTCGCGACCAGGTGGACGTCCGCCTCGACGGTGGCCAGCAACTCCGGCTCGAAGAGCATCTGTTGCAGCTTCAGGCGCTCGAGGGCATCGCGCTGCATCACCTGCACGATGGAGGCGGGGAAATACGTGCGAATGTCCCCCAGCCACCGCGCGACGTTGGGCGAGCTGCTGCCCAGGCCGGCGCCGCGGTCGCTCTCGTACAGGGCCTCGAGCGCGCGGTCCATGGCCCGCTCCTGCACGCTCAGCGCGGGGTTCAGCCCGCCGCCGTCGGCCTCGGCCTCGCGGCCCAGCACGAGTCTCCAGCGGCGGCTCGTCTCCTCGGCGTCGGACATGGCTCAGACCCCCATCAACTGGCGCAGCACGGGCAGCACGCGGGCCGCCCGGTCGGCGTCGAAGTCGGGCGCGGCGCCCGGGCCGGCCCCCGTCGCGTCCCCCGCGGCGGGCGCGCGCCGCAGCGTGGCGAGCTTCTCCCCCATGGCGCGGCGCGCCGGGGCCTCGAAGCCGGAGAACGCCCGTCGCAGCAGCGGCAGGACCTCGGTGAAATCGGCCTCGGCCAGCGTCGCCAGGAACGCGTCCAGCACGTGCCACACGGCGTCCAGGTGCAGGAGCGACGCCGCCGCGCCGCGCACGAAACCCTCGACCCAGTGGGCGGCGTCCAAAGGCGGGTTCACGGGCGAGAGCGCCAGGCGCGCCCGCGTCGACAGGGCGTCCGCGTCCAGGCCGTGGTCCTCGAGGAGCAGGCGGCAGGCGGCGCCGCGCAGGAGCGCGTGCCCGGCGGCGTCCGTGGCCAGAGCCTCGAGCATGAAGCCGAACTCCGCCCGCTCGTCGGAGAGCTCCAGCAGGCCGATGGCGCCGCGCACGGACTGCAGGCTCTCGGCCAGGGCCTCGGCGGCGTCGCGGTCCACGCCCCCGCAGGCCGGCGGGAACGCCACGAACAGACGCGCCAACAGACCGCGCACGAGCGGGACCACGTGCTCCAGCCGCGTGCCGCGCACGTCGCCGTAGCGCGCGACCTCGGCCAGGGGCTGCACGGCGGCGGCCAGGGCGGGCACGTCCGAGGCCTGGGCGGCGCAGGCCTGCACGCCCTCGAGCACCACCTGCGTCGCGCCGGGCAGCTCACACCGCACGGCGCTGCGCAGGAGCGTGGACAGACCGGGCAGGTCGCGCGCCCCGGCGTGCAAAGCGGCGCGCTCGCGCAGCGCGGCGTCCGTGGCGGTCTCGATGGTGGGCCCCAGGCGCGAGGCCGTGACCAGGTCCAGGGCGAACTCCGGGCGCCAGCAGAGCGACCACGTCTCGCGGAACGTGCCGAGGTTGCGCCGACTGTCA
Source organism: uncultured Myxococcales bacterium (assembly GCA_903847385.1). Taxonomy (GTDB): domain Bacteria; phylum Myxococcota_A; class Bradymonadia; order UBA7976; family UBA1532; genus CAINDO01. Next base: position 3,687 of record CAINDO010000256.1, on the reverse strand, counting down.
CCGGGCACGGCCCAGCCCAGCTTCAACACCTGCAGGCGCGTGAACAGACGACTGCGCTCGCGGTCCAGGTCCGTGCGCAGATCGAGGTCCAGGGGCTTCTGCTCCGTCGTCTGTTTCAGGCGCAGGCGGCGGATCTGGGTCTCCAGATCGCGGGCCAGCGGCACCGTGGGCGCATCCGGCGGCACGGTCCCCAGGGCCTCGCCCGTCTCCAGCTCCGCGGCGATGAGCGCATAGCGGGCGGCCTCGCCGGCGCAGAGCACCGACAGGATGGCCTCGCGCAGCTCGGGCAGGCCCGGCTGCGCCAGCTCGCGCAGGGCGGCCAGGGCCTCGGCCAGCCGCACGGTCTCGATCACGCTGGCCGAGGCGGCGTCCAGATCGCGCGCCCGCAGCGCCTGGGCGGCGCGGGCGACCCAGTGGATCGCCGAGCGCGTCTCGTGGTGGCCGTGCGCCCACAGATGCGCGTACCAGCCCGGCGCGCGCATGCCCGCGCCGTAGCCCGTCGCGGCCGCCAGGCGACCGTGCGTCCAGGGGATGACCGTCGCCTGCGTCTTCGTCTTCTCCAGGCCGCGCAACAGATCGGCGTCGGCCTTGGCCGGGCCCAGGGTCGTCAGCGCCGGCGCGTGCCAGGCGCCACACACCACCGCCACGCGCTCTGCGCCGGACTTCAGCGTCGCGCGGAGCGTCTGGCGCATGTGGGCCTCGCGGCGGAGCGTCTGCGGCCGGTGGTCGGGCAGCTCGGCGCGCACGGCGTCCATGGCCAGGGCGATGCCCTCGAAGAGCGCGCGGGCGTCCCGCCGCTGCTCGACTTGACGCTCCCACCAGAGCTCCGGATCGTCGTAGCCGGCGGCGGCGCTCAGCGCGGCGATCGGGTCGGGTGTGTCTTCGGGCGTGTCTTCGGGTGTGTCTTCGGTCGTGTTTTCGGGCGTCTCTTCGGCCCGCCACAAACGTTGGGACGCCGGCAGATCCATGAACTGCACGGGCACGCCCCGGGCGAGCGCCCAGCGCAGCGCCACCCACTCCGGCGAGAAGGCCGCCAGCGGGAAGAAGATGCCCTCCCCCGGCCGCTCCAGGGGATACACCAGGACGGCCACGGGCGGCACCGCGGTCTCGGCGGCCAACAGCGGCAGGAGCGCGTCCGCCTCGGGCGGGCCCTCGACGAGCAGGTGGTCGGGCATGAGCGCGTCCAGCGCCGAGGCCAGCGCACGCGCGCAGCCCGGGCCGTGGTGCCGGATGCCCAGCACCGTGTGGCGCGCGGCCTGGGTCACAGGGTGTCCTTGCAGGCCCGGTACAGATCTTTCCAGCCGTCCCGCTCCTTCAGCACAGTCTGCAGATACTCCTGCCAACAGATGCGATCCTGCACGGGGTCGCGCACGATGGCGCCGGCCAGCGCGGGGCCGATGTCCGCCGCGCGCAACACACCGTCGCCGAAGTGCGCCGCCAGGGCGAGGCCCTGGTTCAACACACCGATCGCCTCGGCGGTGCTCAGGGTGCCCGAGGGGGACTTGATCTTCGTCTTGCCGTCCTCGGACACACCCGTGCGCAGCTCGCGGAAGATGGTGACCACGCGCCGGATCTCCTCGAGCGCGGGCTTCTCCACGGGCAGCTCCAGCGCCCGCCCTAGATCGGCCACCCGGCGGCTGACGATCTCGACCTCTTCGTCGATGCTCGCGGGCACGGGCAGCACGACCGTGTTGAAACGACGCTGCAGCGCGCTCGACAGCTCGTTCACGCCGCGGTCGCGGTTGTTCGCGGTGGCGATCACGTTGAAGCCCTTCCGCGCCGGCACCAGGATGTCCAGCTCGGGCACGGGCAGCGTCTTCTCGCTCAGGATGGTGATCAGCGTGTCCTGCACCTCGGCGGACACCCGCGTCAGCTCCTCGATGCGGGCGAGCTTGCCATCGTTCATCGCGCGCATGACCGGGCTGGGCACCATGGCCGCCGCCGAGGGCCCCTCCGCCAGCAAGCGCGCGTAGTTCCAGCCGTAGCGCAGCGCGCTCTCGTCCGTGCCCGCCGTGCCCTGCACGATCATCGTCGAGTCGCCGGAGATGGCCGCCGCCAGGTGCTCGCTCACCCAGCTCTTGGCGGTGCCCGGCACGCCGAGCAGCAGCAGCGCGCGGTCCGTGGCCAGCGTGGCGATGGCCGTCTCCATCAGCCGCGCATCGCCCACGTACTTGGGTTTGATCTCCGTGCCGTCGTCCAGCTTGCCGCCCAGGAGATAGGTGCGCACGGACTTGGGCGCCAGGTGCCAGCTCGGCGGGCGGGCGCGGCCGTGGCGCGTGTCCTCGGCGGCCAGGGCCTGCAGCTCGGCGGCGTACTCGACCTCGGCGGGGGGGCGCAGGACGGCGTTCTGGGACATCAGTAACCTCCGATTTCGAGCCGGATGCGGCGGCGCAGCGTGATGCGATCGTTGAAGCCCTGCGTGACCCCCGCCAGGTGCGGGTTGGTGGGGTCGGGCAGGAGCGCGGTCGGGTGGTCGAGGCAGGCGCGGGGCAGGCGCCCGGCGATGTCGTTCACCGACGACCAGAAGGGGCCGTAGCCCGGGAGCATCTGCCGCTCCGGGCGGCGGGCGTAGGCCAGCCAGGCGAGCGCCAGCGGCTCGGGCCAGGGCGTGGGCACGGCGGCGAGCACGACGGGCATCACCGGTGCGCCCAGCGTCGCGCGGGCGACCTCGGTCAGGGTGTCCACGGGCAGGCGCGCGAGCAGCGCCGGGAGCAGCGGCTCGGGGTCCAGGCCGCTCACCCGCGGCCGGGCGCACAGGTCGATCACGGCGCGGACCAGGGGCAGAAGGTCCAGCCCGGGCTCGGGCGGGCTCAAGCACACGGCGCGGGTGTAGCCCAGCAGCAGCGCCTCGGCGAAGTCCGCGCGCTCGGCGGCCCGCACGAAGGCCGGCAGATCCAGGCCGAACTGCGACACCCAGAGCGCCGGCGGCACGCGCCCCACGAGCACACCCGTGGCGAACTGCTTGAGGCCCTTGGCCTGCGGCGCCGTGGTGGGCAGGGCGTCCGCCGCCCAGGCCTTGTCCGCCAGGTGCGCGTCCGTCAGCGTGACGATCAGGCCCGACTCGGCGTCCACCCGCACGCATTCGGCCAGCCGGGCGGCGTTGCGCTGCGCGACGCCGCTCTCGGGCAGGCGCGCGAGCAGCTCGATCACGGCCAGGCGCACGGCGGCGGAGCGGTCGCGCGACACACTCTCGAGGAGCGTACGATCGGCGTCGGCCAGGCCGGCAGAGAGCGCCTCGACCAGGCGCACGCGGACCTCGGGTTTCTCGGCGGCGAAGACCTCGGCGACCCAGGCGCGGGCGGCCTCCGGGTCCAGGCGGCGCGCGGCGGCGAGGGCCTCCAGGCGGGCGTCGAGCGCGCCTTCGTCGAACACGCGCCGCAGGGGGCCGAGGTCGGCATCGCCGGACGCCGCGGGGTCCACGACCTCGGCGCCGACCCAGGCGAACGCCTCGCCGGGCGCCTGCGCGGCCAACCACACACCGCGCGCGCCCAGCACGGGGCGGAAGGCGGCGCGCGTGGCCGGGCGCGTCGTCGCCAGGGCGCGGGGCAGCAGGTGCACGGGCAGCACGGCCCCGCGCTCGGCCAGCAGCTCCAGGGCCTCGTCCAGCAGGTCCGCGCCCAGGCTCGCGCTCGACTCGAACAGCGTGTCCAGCACGGCCGCCGCGCCCGGGGGGCAGGGCGCGCGCGT
>CAINDO010000255.1 GCA_903847385.1 uncultured Myxococcales bacterium | reverse complement strand
GCGAGCGTCTCGAGCGTGATGTCGTCGTGGGTGGGACCGATGCCGCCGCTCGTGAAGACGTGCGTGTAACGGGCGGCGCAGGCACGGACCTCGGCGATGATGTCGTCCGGGTCGTCCGGGATCGTGGCGATGCGGCGCAGATCGATGCCGAGCGCGCGCAGGCGGCCGGCGATCCAGGCGGCGTTCTCGTCGCGGATCTTGCCGCTCAGGAGCTCGTTGCCGATCAATACGACCGCTGCGGTGGGGGCTGGGGTCATGGAGCGCCTCGCGTCGTCAGTTGAGTCTTTGCAGTCGGCTGCCGTCCTGGCCGCAGAAGCCGGCCTCGGCGGGGTACTGCTGGCCGCACGTGGGGCAGATGCTGCCGGCCGCGCCTGGGGGCGGCACACCGGGGGGCGCGGTCGTGGTCGCGCCACTTCGGGCAGCGCGGGCTGCGGCGCTGCGGGCGAGGACGTCCATGGCGTGGGCGTCGAGGACCTCGGCGGTCCGGTCGCGTTTGCGGCGCAGCGACCTCAACGAGATCCAGAGGCCGACCAGCGTCGCGAGGCCCAGGAGGCTGACGAACGCGCCCATGAGCAGGCGGGCGCGGCGGGTGGCGGCCGCGGCGTCTTCGCCCTCGGCGGCGCCGCTCACGGCTTCACCGCGCTGGGGGGGCAGCGAGGGCAGGGCCCCCTCGGCGAGCTGCGGATCGGCGACCGTCAGAGCGGCGAAGTCGGCGGCGTCCGTCGCGACACGGAGCGTGAACGCGGCGGTCAGCGCGTCCCGGGCGGCGGTCACGGTGACCGAGGTCCCCGGGGGCACGCCTCGGGCGTCGAACTCGCCCTCCGGCCCGACGTGCCCGGCGGAGGTCGACCAGGCCACGGCCCCGCCGACCTCGCAACCCTGGGCGTCGATCGCGCGCACGGCGAGGCGGACGCGGCCGTCCGTGGCGACGACGCGGCGCGAGGACCCGACGGGATCGACCCGCACCGGCGCCCCGGGGTGGCTGCAGTCGAGGGCCGCGGACGGCGGAGCCGCGACCGGTGCGTCCGGGTCGACGAGGGTGAAGCGGCCGGTCAACTCGACGTCACACTGCGAACCCTCGAGCACCCAGGCATAACGCGCCCGGTGCGTGACGCGCAGACCCGCGTCCTGGGCGCTCCGGCTCACGGTCGCCGTTACCTGTTTGGCCGCGCCCGGCGGGGTCTCGCAGCGCCAGCCATCGGCCGTGCGCGACACCCGGAGCTCGCGCTGCTGAGTCAGATACGCGCAGATCGTGGCGTCGAAGATCCGCTCGGCGCGCGGGCCCGGCGTCAGGGCCCCGTCCGGCGACTCCACGTAGTCGACGCCCGTTGGGGGACTGCCATCCGTGGGGCGAGGGCCGCAGTCCTTGCCCCAGGACGCGACCTCGGCGTGCGTGCGGGCCTCCGTGAGGCGCCAGGTGCGGGCGTGGGCACCGCCGGCGGGGGCCGCGGCGAGCGCGAGGGCGAGGGCGAGCCAGGCCGGCGACGGGGAGCGTCCCACGCCGCGCCTCAGAGCTTCAGCCGGACGTTCTTCACGCTGCCCGGCGCGATCGTCACGTCGCTGGACTCGCGGGCGCCGTCGAGCACACCCGTGACGTTGTGATTGCCCGGTGGGACCTCGATGTTCACGAGCGGCGTGTTGCCCTTGGGGCGGCCGTCGAGGAAGACCTTCACCCCGGGGGTCTTCGAGTAGATGAAGAGCTTGCCGGCGCGTTTGTCGTCGGCGGGCTTTCGGGAAGGCGGCGCCGGTGCGTTGGTGGCCGGCTGAACCGGCGGCCGCGTCGGCGGCTGTGTCGCCGGCTCCGTGGCCGGCTGCGTCGGCGGCTGCGTGGGCGCCTGGGTCGGAGGCTGGGTGGGCGCCTGGGTCGGCGCGGCCGTCGGCGGCGCGGTCGCGACGCTGGAGATCGGGGCCGTGCCCGCGTCCGGTGCGCGGGACTTGCCGGCGTCCGAGTCGGGTCGGAGCGCGAAGAACGCGCCGAGCGCGCCGCAGAGAAGAACCGCCGCGCCCGCACCGAGCTTCAGGCCCAGGCCCGCGCTCGCGGGAGCCGGGGGCGCGCTCGGGGCGGCGACGAGGCCGGCGACGCTGGTCGGCCGCGCGGCGTCCCCGACGGCGTCCTGGAGATCCTCGAGGAAGGCCTCGGCGGAGGCCTGCCGGTGGTTGCGGTCCTTGGCGAGCGCGCGCAGGGCGACGGCCTCGAGGCGCGCCACGGTGGCGGCGTCCGCCGTGTCCACCTTGAGCGGCGCCGGGGCCTCGGCGAGGTGTTTGGTGAGCATCTCCACGGCCGTCGCCGCCTTGAAGGGCAGCACGCCGGAGAGCATCTGGTAGAGCATCACGCCGAGCGCATAGACGTCCGAGCGGGCGTCGAGATCGGCGCCCTTGATCTGCTCCGGCGACATGTATTGCGGCGTGCCGAAGATCGCGCCCTGCCGCGTGATCGTCTCGAGTTTGTTGCCCGCGCCGATGTCCCGGATCTTGGCGATGCCGAAGTCCAGGACCTTGACGAACTCGCCCTGACCCCCGCGCTGGGTGAGAAAGATGTTCTCGGGTTTGAGGTCCCGGTGGACCACGCCCTGGCCGTGGGCCTCGTGGAGGCTGCCGCAGATCTGCGCCATGATGCGCGCGGCCCGGCGTGGTTCGAGACGGCCCTCTTCTTCCAGCGCGCGGGCCAGCGTCTTGCCGTCCAGGTACTCCATCGCCAGGAAGACGACGCCGTCCTGCCCCTGGCCGAAGTCGTGGACGATGATGGTGTTGGGGTGGGTCAGCCGACTCGCGGCCTGGGCCTCGCGCTTGAAGCGCTCGACCTGCTGCGGGTCGTCCGCGAGCGCGGCCCGCAGGATCTTCAGGGCGACCAGGCGGCCCATCGGCTGCTGCTCGGCCTGGAAGACTTCACCCATGCCGCCGTCGCCGAGCTTGCGCACGATCTGGAATCGGCCCGCGATGACGCGACCGCGCCACGGATCCGTCGCCTCGGCGGGGGCATCCCCGAAGGAATGGCCGCAGTCGAGGCAGAATCGGGCGGCGTCGTCCGCCTGCGCCTTGCATTCGGGACACGTCTTCATGGGCCGCGTCATTAACAGAGGTGGACGACCATTCCAAGTCACGGTGCGCGGTCTGCGCTGTCGCGAACAGGGAGGGCCAGGACCGCCGGGCCGCGGAAGGTCGACGGCTTGGGGACGCTCAGACGCCTGGGGCGGGGAAGCTGCCGCAGAGGTCGAGGATCTCACCGGCGATGCGCGTCTGCACGGCGGTGTCCGCGGGCGCGGCGACGACCTCGGAGATCCAGTCCGCGAGGCGGACCATCTCGGCCGGACCCATGCCGCGTGTCGTCAGCGCCGGGGTGCCGAGGCGGATGCCGCTCGGGTCGAAGGGCTTGCGCGGATCGAAGGGCACGCTGTTGGCGTTGCACACGATGCCGGCGCCCTCGAGGGCCTGCGCGGCGATCTTGCCCGAGACGCCCTTGTTGTTCAGGTCGACCAGGATCAGGTGGTTGTCCGTGCCGCCGGAGACCAGCGTGAAGCCGTGGCTCAGCAGGCGGTCCGCCAGGGCGCGGGCGTTCTCGACGATGCGGTGCGCGTAGGTCTGGAACTCGGGCGTGGCCGCCTCGTGCAGCGCCACGGCGATGGCGGCCGTGGTGTGGTTGTGGGGGCCGCCCTGCAGGCCGGGGAAGACCGCGCGGTCGATGGCCGCGGCGTGCTCGGCCTTGCAGAGCAGCATGCCGCCACGGGGGCCGCGGAGCGTCTTGTGGGTGGTCGTCGAGACGACGTCCGCGAAGGGCACCGGGGAGGGGTGCGCGCCGCCGGCCACCAGGCCCGAGATGTGCGCCATGTCCGCGAGCAGGTAGGCGCCGACCTCGCGGGCGATCTCGGCGAAGGCGGCGAAGTCGATGATGCGCGGGTAGGCCGAGGCGCCGCACACGATGAGCCGCGGCTTGTGCTCGTGGGCGAGACGCCGGACCTCGTCGAGGTCGATGCGGTGGTCGTTCTGCCGGACGCCGTAGCGGGCCACATTGTAGTGTTTGCCCGAGATCGTCACGCCCCAGCCGTGCGTGAGGTGACCACCGTGGGGCAGCGACATGCCCAGAATGGTGTCACCCTGGTTCAAGAGGCCGAAATACACGGCCAGGTTCGCCGGGGAGCCCGAATAGGGCTGCACGTTGGCGTGGTCCGCGCCGAAGAGCTTGCGGGCGCGGTCGATGGCGATGCGCTCGACGGCGTCGATGTATTGCTGTCCCTGGTAGTACCGCTTGCCGGCGTAGCCTTCGCTGTACTTGTTCGTCAGACAGCTGCCGGTGGCGGCGAGCACGGCGTCCGAGACGTAGTTCTCCGACGGGATCAGCCGGAGCACGTTGCGCTGGCGCTGAGCTTCGCGGGCGATGAGGTCCGCGGTTTCGGGGTCGGTGGCTTGCAGGGCGGGGTGCAGGTTCAGGTTCATGGCGGCGCTACCTAACACACCAGCCCCTTGCGCGCACCGGGCATGTGTGCGAAAGCGTGCGCGACCTTCGGCGGAAAGAGGCCCGTTTGACCCCCAGTGAGACCCCCCGCATCGAGCGGCGCCGCGGCGTCGGCTGCCTCGTGGCGGCCATGATCCTCGTGGCGTTCCTGGGGGGCGTGGGGTTCCTGCTCGCCGGCCTGGGCGCCGGCTCAGCGGGTGGACCCGGAGATCACATCCGCGAGAGTGTCGTCGAGCGCACCCCCGGCGCGCGCCGCCACCTGGTGTGGATCGAGGCCCGCGGCGTGATGTTCGAGGGCCCGGCCGGGCTGGGCGAGGGCGCCGGCATCACGCGGGACGTCCTGCACATGCTCGAGCGCGCCACGACGGACACCACGGTCGCCGGCGTGTTGCTGGAGCTCGACACGCCGGGCGGCTCCGTCACGGACGCGGACAAGATCCACCGCCAGATCGGCCTCCTGAAGGCGCAGGACAAGAAGGTCGTCGTGCTCATGGGGGACGTCTGCGCTTCGGGGGGGCTCTACGCCGCCGTCGCCGCGGATCGCATCGTGGCCATGCCGACGACCATCACGGGCAGCATCGGCGTGCTCATCTCGGGCCTGAACGTGGCCGATCTGATGGCCCAGCACGGCATCAAGGACACCACGATCACTTCGGGCGCGAACAAGGCGCTGCTCAGCCCCACGCTGCCCGTCGACCCGGCCCACGTCGAGATCCTGAAGGGGGTCGTCGACGCCATGTATCAGCGCTTCGTGAAGCTGATCTCCGAAGGCCGCGGCCTGCCCATCGACCAGATCCGGCCCGTCGCCGACGGCCGGGTCCTCACGGCGGATCAGGCGCTCGCGGCGCGGCTCGTCGACCAGATCGGGTACGCGGACGACGCCGTGGCGGCCCTGCGGACGCTCGTGGGCGTCGAGCCGCTGGACGTGGTCCGCTACGACGTGGAACCTTCTCTCATCGAACTGTTGAAAGCTCAGACCCGGCCGACGACGCCCGAGGCGACCCTGCTCTCGCGCATCTTCGCGGCGCCCCGCGCGCTGTATCTGCTCGCGCCGGCGGCGCCCGGTCTGAACCTCGGAGGATTGCCTTGAGTCGAATTCGTGTGGCCTGCGCCGGATACAAGGGGCACCTGTCCGCCTACTGGCGGGAGCTGGACGCCCTGGAGTTGTCCGACGATCAGTCGCGGGCCCGGGCCGGGACGCAGCACCGCTGGCGCGAGGCCGCGCCGCCGGACGTCCGTATCGTGCCGCGCCTGCCGCAGGAGCTGGCGATGGTGGACTTTCACGGCCCCGTGGCGGACGCCTGGTGGGCCCGGAGCGTGGAGATCGCCCAGCGCCTCGGCTCGGACACCCTATTGCTGCGCACGCCGCCGGACTTTCGCCCGACGACGGCCAACCGGCAGGCGCTGATCTCGTTCTTCGGCGCGCGGCGTCGCCCGGGCCTGAGCGTGGCCTGGCGGGCCGAAGGCCTTTGGGACGGTCAGGCCGAGGATCGCAACGCGGTATGCGCCGAGGCGGGGCTCGTGCCCGTGGTGGACCCGCTCGGCATCGAGCCGGACGAGCTCGAGGTGGAGCTGCCCGAGGGCGAGCACATCTATTGGCGCCTCATGGGTCGCCCCGGCGGCGGCACGCGTTTCTCCGAGTCCGACCTGCAGCAGGTCCTCGGCATGCTGGACGGCCGTACGTCCGGCTACGTGGTCTTCGGCGCGGGCTGGATGACCAGCGACGCGCGCCGCCTGCGCGCCCTGCTGACGGTGAACGCGAACGCGCCCGGCCTCGACGACGAGGCGGACCCGGACGACGACGAGCTCACTTGATCCCGTTGCCGCCCACCCTGGGACCCTACGCGCTCGGTGAGCCCATCGGCGCGGGCGGGATGGGCGTCGTGGTTGCGGCGACGCACCGTTACATGGGTCGGCGCGTCGCGCTCAAGGTCCGCGCCCGGGACGCCCGGGGCAACGAGGAGCGGCTGGTCGCCGAGCGATTCCGGCTCGGGGCGCGGCTGCAGGCCCAGCTCGAGCACGACAACGTCGTCCGCATCCACGAGTACTTCGAGACGACGGAGCTGCAGATCGTCGTGATGGAGTTCCTCGAGGGCGGCTCCATCGAGGCCAAACTCAAGGACGGGCCGCTGCTCATCGCGACGGCCGTCGAGGTCGCCACCCGTGCGGCCGCGGCGCTCGCCTTCGCGCACGCTCGCGGGATCATCCATCGGGACATCAAGCCGGGGAACCTGCTGATGGCCCGGCCCGGGGACGGCGCCTCCGTGCGCGTCACCGACTTCGGGGTCGCCAAGGACGTCGGCCACAACAACGAGCTGACCATGGCCGGCGCCAACGTCGGCACGCTCTGGTACATGCCGCCGGAGCAGTTCAACGCCGAGACGCCGACGCCCTCCGTGGACGTGTATGCGCTGGGCGCGACGCTCTACGAGATGCTGACCGCCCACGTGCCGCTGGCCGAGGCCAGCCACGCCGGCCTCTTCAAGCGCTTCCTGGACCGTCAGCCGCCGCCGCCCATCCGCGACCGGAATCCGGGCGTGCCGCTGCTCCTCTCCGCCGTCGTGGAGCAGGCCCTCGCGCTGGATCCCGCCGAGCGGGTGCCCTCGGCCGAGGTCTTCGCCACCTGGGTGCGCGCGGCCATCGTCGGGACACCCGTCGAGCGCGCGCTGCACTACGCCGAGACGGAGCGCATCGAGCGCGAGGTCTCCGAAGCCCGGGGCACCATCGACCGCTTGCCGCGACCCGTCCGCTCCGCGCTGGACGCCTCGCTCGACCGGCTGCTCGAACGGCGCGGTCTGGCGCTGGCGAGCGCCTCGCAGCCGGCGTTCATGCTGCCGCGCCGCACCGAGCCCGTCTCCAAGCGCCCGGAGCCGGCGCCCCCGGCGGTCGCCGCCGACGACGCCGGGGACAGCCAGTGGGACGTCCGCAGCGTGACCGCCGTGAACAACGTGCGGCCCGTCGTGGCGGAGGACGAGGACGAGCGCACGATGATCATGGAGCTCGGCGACGAGGAAGACTGAGGGCGGCGAAAAACTTCACCGCCCGCCGGGGGCAATGCTACCCGTACCGGCCATGAGTGCGCACGACGAAGAACAGCGACTGCTGGAGAAGCTCCGCCGGATCGAGGCGCTCTTCGCCGGCGCGACGACGCCCGGTGAGCGCGAGGCCGCGGCCGAGGCGCGGCGCCGCATTCAGGCCCGCCTGGACTCGACCGCGAAGGAAGACCCGCCGGTCGAGTACAAGTTCTCCCTGCCGGACGCTTGGGCGCGCAAGCTGTTCGTGGCCCTGTGCCGCCGCTACGGCATCGAACCGTACCGCTACCGCGGCCAGCGCTACACGACGCTGCAGGCCCGTGTGTCGCGGCGCTTCGTGGACGAGACGCTGTGGCCCGAGTTCCAGGAGCTCTCCCAGGTTCTGCGCCAGCACCTGGACGCGCTGACCGAGCGCATCATCGCCTCGGCGATCCACCAGGACATGTCCGAGGCCGCCGAGGTCTCCGAGCCCAAGCTCATGGAAGACAAACGCCGGAAGGGCGACGAACCGGACTGAACGGGCCTCGGGCGGTCACGCCTTGTCGGGCGCGCGACCGAAGGCCTGCAGGGCGCTGGCGGCATCGTCGGCCTCGTCGGGGCCGCCCGAGAGGTCCGTGACCGTCCACTGACCCGCGAGCCCCGGCCCGCTGGCCGTGCCCTCGAACGTGCGGGGCTTCGAGGCGTGCATGCCGCCCTCGATGTTCAGCTCGAAGCGCGTGACCTGCCCGGACTCGTAGTCGAAGGCGAAGGTGTGGGCCGTCAGAAGCCGCAGGTCGGCGCCGAGCCGGGCCTGAACGCGGCGCAGCCCGAAGGGCGTGCCGATGGCGACCTCGACGTTGCCGTCGCCGTCGCGTACGCCGGCCATGGGGCAGGCGCACTTCTGGCCCTGGAACTCGAGATGGAAAGTACCGGTGAGGAGTTTCATGTGTGGGCCTCCGCGGCCGGCCCGGTCTGGGGCAGGCCGTCGATGAAGATCTGGAGCTCGCCGGGCTGCATCACGTGCCACGGCTCGTCGGCGGTCAGGGGGCGCGTGGCGATGACCGTCACGATGTCGTTCGGGGTCGTCTCGCGTTCGAAGTCCACGAGCATCTCGGCGTCGATGAGCTGCGCCCGGCCGAAGGGGGCGCGGCGCGTGAGCCAGCACAGATGCGTCGTGCAGTGGGCGTACAGGTGGCGGCTGTCCGAGAGCAGCAGGTTGAACGTGCCCATGGCGCGCAGCTCGGCGCACAGCTCGGCGATCAGGCGCCACAGGGGCTCCGGCTTGGCGGGCGGGCGGGGGAACCGCGCCTGGATGCGACCGAGCATGAAGCAGAACGCCCGCTCGCTGTCCGTGTCGCCGACGGGCCGGAACGCGCCCAGGGGCAGGCGCCGCGCGTTGGCCAGCTTGCCGTTGTGGGCGAAGGTCCACATGCGGCCCCAGAGCTCACGGACGAAGGGGTGGGTATTCTCCAGGCAGACCTTGCCGTGGGTCGCCTTGCGGATGTGGCTGACGACGATGCCGCTCTTGATCGGGTAGCGGTGGATGAGCGCCGCGATCTCGGAGTCGGCGCTGGGGCGCGGGTCGTGGAAGACCCGGCAGCCCCGGCCCTCGTAGAACGCGATGCCCCAACCGTCGCGGTGGGGGCCCGTGCGGCCGCCGCGCTGCATCAGCCCCGTGAAGCTGAAACAGATGTCCGTGGGGACGTTGGCGCTCATGCCGAGGAGCTCGCACATGGGGTCATCCTACGCCGTCGCATCCCGTGGGCAACGGGCACGTGCGCGGGCCTTGCAATCGGCGGCTTCCCGGGTATTTTGGCGCGCGTGTTGGCCCCCGTGCACGAACTGCCCGCTCTTCCGCCCGAGGCCCTGGTGGCCGTGGAGCTGCGCCCCGCGGGCCGGTCGGATCGCGACTATGTCTGCATGGCCGCGGCCGAGGCCTTCGCCCGGCTCGGCCACTACGAGGGCATCCTCGGCGGCTGGTTCGACCACGCCGGGGTGACCACCGTCCTGGCCTGTGTCGAGGGGTCCCGCGTCGGCTTCGTGATGTGGGCCTTCGTGCAGGGCCCCGGGCTGGCCGGCGCGAGCCCCGTCGCGGACGTCGTCGCCCTCGTCGTCGATCCTGCCTGGCGCCGCCGCGGCATCGGGCGCGCGCTTTTGCGCTGTGCCCTGCGGCAGGCCGGCGCGCTGGCGCCCGTGGCCTTCTCGCACCGCGCCGAGCTCTCCGTGGCCGACGACAACCTGGCCGCGGCCGCGCTGTTCCGCAGCGAGGGCTTCGAGCCCCGCCCGGACGCCGACACCCGCTATCCCGGTGGCCAACGGTGCCTGCGCCTCGGCCGCCCGCTCAACGCCCCCTGACGCCCTCCCTGGAGTGTCTGCCCATGCCCTACGACATCGTCCTGCTGCCCGGTGACGGCATCGGTCCCGAGGTGACTCAGGCGACGGTTCGGGTCGTCGAGGCCACCGGTGTCCAGATCCGGTGGCTCGAGCACCCGGCCGGCCTCGCCGCCGTGGAGAAGGGCAAGCCCACGCTGCCCCCCGAGATGCTCGACGCCGTGAAGCGCCATCGCGTCGCCCTGAAAGGCCCCATCACCACACCCGTGGGCAAGGGCTTCACCAGCGTGAACGTCGGCCTGCGCAAAGCGCTCGACCTGTACGTGAGCCTGCGCCCGGTGAACACGCTCTCCGGCGTGAAGACGCGCCACGAGGGCGTCGACCTCGTCGTGTTCCGCGAGAACACCGAGGGCCTGTACGCCGGCCGCGAGCACGAGGTCATCCCCGGCGTCGTCGAGGCCCTGAAGATCATCACCGAGGGCGCCAGCCGCCGCATCGCGAAGTACGCCTTCGAGTACGCGCGCTGGCGCGGCCGGCGGCGCATCACCGTCGTGCACAAGGCGTCCGTGATGAAGCTGAGCGACGGCCTGTTCCTGCAGGCCTGCCGGCAGGTCGCGGCGGACTATCCGTTCCTGCAGGTCGAGGAGATGCCCATCGACGACTGCGCCATGCAGCTCGTGCTCGACCCGACGCAGTTCGACGTGCTGCTCATGGAGAACCTCTACGGCGACATCCTGAGCGACCTGTGCTCGGGGCTCGTCGGCGGTCTCGGCGTCGTGCCGGGGGCGAACATCGGCGACACCGCCGCCGTCTTCGAGGCGGTCCACGGCTCGGCGCCGGACATCGCCGGGCAGAACAAGGCCAACCCGACGGCGCTGCTGCTCTCCGCCTGCATGATGCTGCGACACATCGGCGAGAACGTCGCCGCGCGCCGCATCGAGGTCGCCGTCGACCGCGTGCTCGGCGCCGGCGAGGTCCGCACGGGCGACCTGGGCGGCAAGTCCAGCACGACTCAGTACACGGAAGCCCTGATCGCGGCCCTCCCGGCCGCCGGTGAGGTGAGCGCATGAGCAACCGCAAGGTCACCTTGATTCCTGGAGACGGCCCCGGCCGGGACCTCGCCGGTCCCCTGACCGAGCTCCTCGCCGCCGCGGGCGCGCAGATCGACTGGCAGTGGGTCGAGGCCGGCGAGCACACCGCCACGGCCGAGGGCGCCGTCAGCGCCGCCTGCATCCAGTCCGTGCGCGCCAACGGCGTGGCGCTCAAGGGGCCCATGCGCCCGGCCGAGGGGCGCTACGAGAGCCCGTCGATCACGCTGCGCAAAGCGCTCGGCCTGTACGCCGGCGTACGCCACGTACGCAACCTGGCCGGCCTGCCGAGCCGCTACGAGAGCGTCGACCTCGTCGTGATCCGCGAGAACACCGAGGACGTCTACGCCGGCCTGGAGCACGAGGTCCACCCGGGGGTCGTCGAGTCCATCAAGGTCGTCACGCGCGCGGCCTGCGAGCGCGTGTTCCGCTTCGCGTACCGGTACGCCCGCAGCCACGGCCGGCAGAAGCTGGCCATCGTGCACAAGGCCAACATCATGAAGAAGGCCGACGGCCTCTTCCTGGCCGTGGGGCGCGAGATCGCGGCGAACTATCCGGACGTCGAGACGCGGGACGTCATCGTCGACAACGCCTGCATGCAGCTCGTGCAGAAGCCGCACCAGTTCCAGGTGCTCGTCTGCGGCAACCTGTACGGCGACATTCTCAGCGATCTGTCCGCGGGTCTGGTGGGCGGCGTCTCGGCGGTGTGGGGCATGGACCAGGGGGACGACTGCGTCGTCTTCGACGCCATCCACGGCCGTGAGCAGAACCCGCTGCCCATGCTCATGCCCGCCATCGCGCTGCTCGGCCACCTGGGGCAGGGCGTGCCGCAGGCGCGGCTCTCGGTGGCGGTGGAGCGCGTGCTCTCCGGGCGCCGCGGGCTGCCGCCGGAGCTCGGCGGGACGGGCTCGGCCGCGGAGATGCTCTCGGCGCTCCGGGACGCCCTCTGAGCGCGTTCGTCGAGGGCCTGCGCCAGCAGACGACGCGGCCCGCCGTGCGCTGGCTGCTGCTGGGGCTCGCCTACGCGGCGGTCGTTCTGGCCATGCACCCCGTGTTCTGGTGGCAGGGGCGCTTTCTGGGCTGGGACGCCGTCCGCGAGCACTGGGGCGACCGGGTCTTCCCGGCCCTCGCCCTGGCCGACGCCGAGCTGCCCTTATGGAACCCCTTCGAGAAGGGCGGGTACGACTTCCTGGGCGACCCCCAGACGGGGGTCCTCTATCCGCTGAACTGGGTCGCCTGGCTGGGCATCCCGATCCTGGGCACCGGGCCGTGGATCGTGATGTTCAGCTCGGTGATGCACTTCGTCGTCGCGGCGCTGGGCATGCACCGGATTCTCCAGCGCGAGGCGTTGCCGCCCTGGGTCCGGGCGTTCGGCGGCGTGGCCATCATGCTCTGCGCGCGGTTCGCCAAGTCCAAGGACTCGGCGGCGCTGTGGCCGGCCATCTGGATCCCCTGGCTCTACCTGACCATGCGCGACGCGCTGGAGCGTCCGAGCTGGCGCACGGGCGGCAAGCTCGGTGTCGTCACGGCCATGGCCCTGCTGGCGGGCCATCCGCCGACGGCGGTGCGCGGCATCCTCACGGTGGCGCCGTTGGGTGTGCTCCTGATCGTGTCGGGCGCGCGGGCGGCGCCGGCCGCGGGTCGGTTCCTGGCGCGTGTCGGCGGGTCGGTGGGCACGGGACTGGCCGTCACGCTCGGCCTCACGCTGCCCATGCTGCTGGCCGCCGGGGGGTGGATGTCGCTCTCCGTGCGGCAGGACATGGGCCTCGGCGAGGTCCTGCGCTCGTCCATCACCGGGTGGGAGTCCGTGCACCTCTTCGCGCCGCATCTGCTTGAAATCAATGATCTTTCCATGCAGTACGTGGGCGGCGCGGTGTTCATGCTGGCGGTGTTCGCCGTGCTGCGACGACCGAGCCCGGAGCACATCGTCCTGGCGCTCTCGGCGGCGTTCGTGTTCGTGCTCGCATGCGGCGGAAACACACCGATTCTGCCGTTCCTGGTGCGCAACGTGCCGACGTTCAAGCTCTGGCGCATCTCGGAGGGCTACCTGTTCGGCGTTTCCTTCGTGATCATCCTGCTCGCCGCGCGGGGCCTCGGCGCGCTGACCGAGACCGTGGACGACCCGGCGGGACGCCGCATCCGGACGCGCCGGCTCGCCGCCGCCGTCGGCCTCACATGGCTGGCCTGGGGGGCCGCCGTGCCCTTTGCCGCCGACTGGGCGATGGTCTTCAACACCGGTCTGTTCCTGGCGGTGGCGACCGCGTGCCTGATGGTCTTCCTGGGGCCGCCGACCGCGCGGCGACTCGCCGTGCCGCTGTTCTTCGTCGCGCTGCTCGCCGACTACGGCTACCAGCAGCGGGGCATCTTCGCCATCTCGCAGCCCGCGCCGAACCTTCAGAAAGACCCCAGGCTGCTCGAGCTGAAGGGGGTGCGCGACGCCTACCGGGTGGCGGACGACGAGTTCTTCCAGTTCCGCCCGGGCACGCGCCTCGAGGTGCGCGACCTCTTCGGGCGCTACAGCACCTTCGTCAGCCGCCGCTACGACGCCTACCAGAAGAAGGCGCGGACCTCGGCGCCGCTCCTGCGTGCCGCCAACGTGAAGTGGGTGGCCGGCGGGGCGGCGGGCAAGCTGCGCAAAACCCTCAAGGGCAAGGAGGCCCTGATCGCCCGCGGCCCGGGCGTCTGGGAGCTCCCGCGGGCCATCGCCCGGGCGATGTGGTACCCCAAGGCGAGTGTCGTCGCGACGGAGAACGAGTCGCTGGCGGCCGTGGCGCAGGGGCGGTCGCCCGTCCTCGAGCGGGCCTCGCTTCCGCCCGAGACGCGGAAGGCGATTGAAGCGCTGAAGGGCGCGCAGGCCCCCGTGCCCGCCCGCCTCTTGACGGCCGAGCGCAACGTCCTGCGGTTCGAGGTCAGCGCGCCGGCGCCGGGCGTCGTCGGCGTCGCCGAGGCTTGGGCGCCGGGTTGGCAGGCGACGGTCGACGCGGCGCCTGCGGAGGTTTTCCCCCTCGACCACCTGTTCCGCGGCGTGTTCGTCCCGGCCGGGAAACACGTGGTCGAAATGGTCTATGCGCCGCGGGGCGTGCGCCCGGCGTTTGCGCTGTGGGCGATGTGCTGGCTGGGTGTGCTCGCGGCCGTGGCGACCGCCCGCCGGCGTTCATCGAGCCCGAGGGCCTGAGCCGGCCGAGGAGTCACCATGTTGTGGATCAAGGTCATCCTGGTGGGCTGCAGCCTGGCGCTGCTGTTCTACTTCGTCGTCGCCGCCCGCAAGCGGCCGATGCAGAAGCTGGCGATGATGGCGGTGTTCCTGCTCATCATCGTGTTCGCGCTCTTCCCGGACCTGTCCAATGTGGCCGCACATCTGGTGGGCGTCGGCCGCGGTGTGGACCTGGTGTTCTACCTGAGCATCGTCGTGCTGCTGTTCCTGGTCTTCAATCTGTACCTGGGACAGAAGACCGTGGAGGACCAGCTCACCATCGTGGTGCGTGAGCTGGCCGTCGCGCAGGCCGAGCAGGACGGTCAGAAGTTGCCGCCGACCCCGGCCCCGAACACGCGCCACGCGGACTTCGTCTCGAAGGGTACGGCCCCGTAGACGAAACCTTCGAGGCGCTCGGTGAAGAAGCTGAAGTAGTAGGCGGCGCCGGCGGCCAGGTGCAGGCGGTCCATCAGCGGCTCGTCCTTTCCGGCCACGCTGGCGGCGTCCATGAAGGGCGCGATGGCGTTGCGGCGCAGCGGCCGGATGGGGATGCGGAACTCCACCGCCGAGGCGAGCACGCGCTCGCCGCCGAGCAGGCCGCCGTCGTTCTTGCCCGTGCCCTCGAACGGCACGCCGATGGCGTCGCTCTCGTAGCCACGGATCTCCGGGAACAGGCGCTGATGTGCGGTCACCTTGCCGTCGGCCCAGAGCTGCCCGTAGCGACCCGAGAGGCGCAGGATGTAGTGCGCGCCCGCCGAGTTGGTCCCGAGCGGCAGGTTCAGCGCCGCGCGGGCGTCGACGCCGAAGCCGTCGAGCTCGCTCCCCAACGGGGGCACCGCGTGGGTGTAGCGCACGTTGGCGTCCACCCCCAGGTAGGGGATGCGCTCCTCGTCGCGCAGGTTCACGTCGGCGCGGCCCGTGGCGCCGGCGTGCACGCCGAGGTGCTGTCCCTGCGCGAGGGGCAGGGGGTCGAAGACCGCGCGCCGGGGCAGGTCCGTGTATTCGAAGCCGACGAACGGCACCAGCGCGAGCCGGTTCTCCAGGAACTTGAGACCGAAGCCCCACTCGGCACCGAACCACTGCTCGTCCTCGACGCCGACGAGCATGCTGCGCCAGGCGAACTCGCCCTCGGTCAGCAGGTATCGGTGCAGGAAGAGGTTGCGGAACCGCAGGCCGATCTTGTCCGGGCGGCCGGTGACGCGCAGCTCGTGCCCGGCGCCCCGGAGCGCCGCGCCGGCGGAGAGCTCGTCGAAGTCCGATGGCCAGTTGGTCACGTCCAGATTCCGGAGCGTGACGCTCTGGTCGATCAGGTCGATGCTGACCGGATCGCGCTCGACCACGGTGAAGATCAGGTAGCGCTCCGCTCGATTGGCGCCGCCGATGGTCTGCACGTCCGCCTGGCGCACCAGGCCGCTTCGCAGCAGGTTCTGCACGCTCGTCTGCAGGTCGCGCTCGCGGTACAGGTTGCCCTCGGTCACGGCCATGAGCTGCCGCAGGACATCCTCGCGGGTGTTGGCGTTGCCCTCGAACCAGATGCGGGCGACCTTGACCTCCGCATCGGCGCTGATCCGGATCCGCACCCGCACGCGACGCGGCCCGACGGGCGTGGCGGGCAGGGAGCGCGCGTCGACCTCGACCACCGCGTCGGGGTGGCCGTGGTCCCGCAGCCATGCGACGACGGCCGCCTGCGTCTCGGCGAGCAGGTCGCCGCAGTAGGGCTTGTTCTCCGCCACGGGCAGCGACTTGCGGCCGTTGGCAGACAAGCCGTCGCCCTCGATGACCACCTCGCCGATGGACGAGAGACCGCCGGGGACGACCACGAAGCCGACGTCCACCCGAGTCTTCTCAGCCAGCGCCTGGCGGACCTCGACCCGCGCCTCCGCGTAGCCGCGTTTGCAGTAGTGCCGCCGGACGCGCTGGGCGTCGCGGTCGAGCTGCCAGGGCACGACGGGCGAGTCGTCGTCGGCGCGCGTCGAAAGCTTCTCGAGGAGGGCCTCGCGCTCGTCGTCCGTCTCCACCCGCGGGCCGTCGATCACCACGGAGTTCACGGTGAACCGCGGCCCCTCGGCGATGCGGAAGACGACGTCCACCAGCTCGCCGGCGGGCTCCAGCTCCGACCGCACGACCACCTCGCGGTAGCCCCGCCGCTGCCAGGCGCGCCGAAGCATCTCCTCGTCCTGCCGCAGATACCAGGGGTGCATCGGGCGGCCCTCGTTGAGCAGCAGCGCGCGCTCCTCGCCGCGCGCCTGGCGGATCAGGCGCCAGCTCTCGTCCGGGTCGGGCTTGCCCTGGGCCGAGGTCGTCAGCGCCAGCGACTTGATGCGCCGTGCGCGCCCGTCGACGCTCACGACGAGCTCCGCCGTCGCCGGGTCCCGATCGGAGCGGACCACCCGCAGGCTGATCGCGCCGAGGCCCGGCTCGTCGCCGATGGCGGCCACCACGCGGGCCAGGTTCTCCTCCGTGGCCGGCTGGTCCAGGACGAAGGCCGTCCGGGCGCGCAGCTGCGTCACGCGCAGAATCCCCGAGCCGTCGAACCGCACGAAGCGGATGCGGGGCAGCGCGGCGTCGCAGTCTGCGCCCACGCAGGCGGTCGCGTCCGCTGCCGCGGCGGGGGGCGTTCGGCAGAGCGCGACCGTCAAGGTGAGCGCGACGAGGCGCGCGGTGCGTCGAGACGGCCGCGGCAAGCGTTTACTTGTGCGCGGGGGGCGTCTTGGCGGCGGAGGCCGGCGCCTTGGCGGCGGTGCCCGAGGCGGGGGCGCTGGCGGCGCCGGGCACCATCGGCTCGGGCGTCTTGCCGTTGAGACGATCGATGTTGCGCTCGATGAGCTTCAGGGCGGCCTGGGCCGTGCCGTCGTTGGTGGCGGCCCGCTTCTGCAGCGCCTTCTGGAGCTTCTCCAGCGTCTTGAGGGCCTTCTTGGCGTCGTGCTTCGGGTGCTTCTCGAGCAGGCGGATCGACGCGAGCAGGGGCAGCGACACCTTGGAGTCGTCCTTGGCCGAGGCCTCGATGCGGGTCCAGATGGCGTCGTAGGCCTCGGGCGTCTCGAAGCGGGCCAGGGCGAAGGTCGCCGAGGGCGCCACGAGCTGGTCGTCCAGCGCCTTGATCAGGTCGGGGAGGGCGTCCGCGTACTGCAGGTTGCCCAGGGCGGTGGCGGCGTTGCGGCGCACGGCCGGGGCCTGGTCCTCGCGGAGCGACTTGAGCAGCGCGGGCTTGCTCTGCTCGCCGATGGCCTCGTGGGGCTTGGAGCCGAGCAGGCGGGCCGCGGCGGCGCGGATGCCGGGCTCCTCGGAGCTCTGGAGCAGCTTCAGGGCCGCCTCGTCCACGCCCGGGGCCGTGCGGGTGGCCAGGGCCTCGAGGATGTCCGCCTTCGTGCTGGCGTCCGTCTCGGCCTCGAGGCGCTTGAGCAGGCGAACGGCGGCGTCGCCCTCCTCCGGGAACGGCCGGGCGAGCAGCGTCAGCGCCAGGGCCTTGCGGCCGGCGTCCGGGCTCTCCATGGCGGCCAGCAGGCTCTGCACGATGGCCGGATCGCGGCGCTGCGTGTTCACGGCCTGGGAGAGCTGGGCGAACCCATCGCAGCCGCGGTTGACGCGACCCTTCTCGACGCAGGCGACGGCCTTCTCGATCAGCTCGTCCAGGGGGCCACCGGCGGGCTTGGCCGCCGCGGAGGCCGCCGCCGAGGCCGCACCGGAGACGGGCGCGGCGGGCTTGTCCGTGTGGCCGGCGTCCTTGCCGGAGCAGGCGGCGAACGCCAGCGCCAGGGAGGCGGTCGAGAGCAGGCGGAGGGCGAGAGACGTGCGGTGTGTCATGGCGGTTTCCTCTTCGGGCAGCGAGCCTGTTGAATCGCGCGTCTCTACCCCAACCGCGGCCGTGACCGCAATCCTTCGCTGCGTTTACGGATGTTCGGGCTTTTCCCCCGCAACGCACGTTGCTTGACGACCATCATCACAGCCGTACATTGTCGCGGCTTCACCCGACATTTCCTGCGCCCGGCCGTGTGCCTCGTCGAGGCCCGCGCCCCCGGTCGCATCGCACTCCAGGATTCGAGGACGATTCCCGTGGCGACAGAGCGTTTGGTCGAAGAGGCCCGGTTCGAGATCGATGGCATCCCGCTCGACACCGTCAAGAGCTGGTACCGCATCACGCACCTCGGCCGTCTTCTCGAGGACAAGGCCGGCACCTACATCAAGAAGGCGATGGGCTGGAGCTACCACGCCCCCTTCGCCGGCCACGACGGCATTCAGCTCGCGCTCGGCCTCTCGTTCCGGCCGAAGCAGGACTTCCTGTTCCCGTACTACCGGGACATGCTGACCTGTCTCGCGGCGGGGATGTCCCCCGAGGAGATCATCCTCAACGGCCTCTCGAAGGAGGCGGACGTGGCCGGCGGCGGTCGCCACATGTCCAATCACTTCGCCAAGCCGTCGATCGGCATCCAGAACGTGTCCTCGTGCACGGGCAATCACACCCTGCATGCGGTCGGCGTCGCGCGCGCCGCCAAATACTACGGCGCGGACGCCGTGGCGCTCTCGAGCCAGGGCGAGGCCAGCACCAGCGAGGGCTACTGCTACGAGGCCTACAACGGCGCGAGCCGCGAGCGCCTGCCCGTCGTGTTCGTCATCCAGAACAACGGCTACGGCATCTCGGTGCCCACGCACCAGCAGTCGGCCAACACGCGCGTGTCGGCCAACTACCGGGGCCTGAAGTACCTCGAGATCATCGACGTCGACGGCACGGACTTCTTCGATTGCTGGCGCGGCATGCAGCGCGCGGTGGCCTACGTGAAGAGCGGCGAGGGGCCGGCCATGGTCCACGCCGAGTGCGTGCGCATCGGCTCCCACAGCAACTCCGACCGCCACGAGCTTTACCGGGACGACGCCGAGATCGAGGCGGCACGCGCGCGCGACCCGCTGCTCGCCCTGCGCCGCCGCCTGCTGGAGAGCGGGCTGGTGGATGCCGAGACCTTCGGCGCCATCGAAGCGGAGAACAAGCGCCTGCTGGAAGCCGCCGCCGCCGCCGGTGAGGCCGCCGCCGAGGCGGACGGCTCGAAGGTCGCCACGTTCGTGCTCCCCGAGCCCTGGGTCGGCCACGAGGACCTCCCGGCCGAGGGCGACAAGATCAAGCTGCGCGAGGCCATCACCGAGACGCTCCACGCCGAGTTCACCCGCAATCCCGACTCGTTCTTGTGGGGGCAGGACGTCGCCAGCAAAGAGAAGGGCGGCGTGTTCCTGGTCACCAAGGGCATGGAGCAGGCCTTCGGCGCCGGCCGCGTGTTCAATGCCCCCATTGCCGAGGACTTCATCGTCGGCACCGCGAACGGCCTCTGCCGCTTCAAGGACGACATCCGCGTCGTCATCGAGGCGGCGCAGTTCGCCGACTACGTGTGGCCCGCCATGGAGCAGGTCATCGAGATGACGCACGAGTACTGGCGCACGCGCGGCCAGTTCTCGCCCAACGTGGTGATTCGCCTCTCCAGCGGCGGCTACATCGGCGGCGGCCTGTATCACTCGCAGAACGTCGAGGCGATCATGGCCCACCTGCCGGGCTGCCGCGTGGTCGTGCCCGCCTTCGCGGACGACGCGGCCGGTCTCTTGCGCACGGCCATCCGCAGCCGTGGCATGACCTTCTTCCTCGAGCCGAAGTTCCTCTACAACCAGCCTTTCGCGCAGTCGGTGCGGCCGGGTCCCGAGCACGCCGTGCCCTTCGGCAAGGCCCGCATCCGCCGGCCGGGCAAGGACGCCACGGTCGTCGCCTGGGGCACGCCGGTCCACTGGGCCCTCCGCGCGGCCAACAAAGCCGCCAAGGAGGGCTTCGAGGCCGAGGTCATCGATTTGCGCACGATCACGCCCTGGGACTTCGAGACCGTGGCCGCCTCCGTCAAGAAGACGGGCAAGCTGGCCATCGTCCACGAGGACCACGTCACGCAGGGCTTCGGCGCCGAGATCGCCGCCCGCGTCTCCGGGAGCCTGTTCGAGTGGCTCGACGCGCCGATCCTGCGCATCGGCGCCAAGGACATCCCCGTCGGTTTCTCCCGGGTCCTCGAGCGCGAGATCCTGCCCCAGGAGGACGACATCCTCGCCGGGCTGTTGGGTCTGCTCCGCTACTGAGGGCGGGCGGGGGGCAAAAACCCTCACGTGCAATCGGGGCCAATTGCGCTACACTCCGGCGCCTTTTTTGTGACCGGAGTGTCGTGCATGCGGCGGACTGAATTCGGACGTCTCGGACTGGCGATCGCCACCCTCGGTCTGGCCGGAGCGGCCTGTCTTCCCGGCATTGCGCGGGCGCAGGATTCGTTCGGCTTCACCACGCCCGCCGACGACGATTGCGACCCGGAACTGGGCGTCGTCGAGGTCGACATCGATCCCTTCGGTGCGTTCGGCACGGCCGTCGACATCTCCGGGCGGCAGGGCTACGACCCGGCGCTCGACGCCCCGGACCAGGGCTCCGTCAACACGGTCTTCGAGTCGAAGGCGTTCCTTTGCACCGAGTCGGCGCGTGGCGCCACGGGCGAGTGGCTCGAGGCCGGCGCGCTCAACGGCGCCGTGCGAGCGCAGATGGTCGGGGACCACCTCGAGGCGGCGTTCCGGGTCGGCGACCTGGACGTCCAGGCCAACTACTACCTGAACTGCACCCAGATGGAGCAGTGCTACACGTTCACGAACGTAGGCGCGGACCTGCTCCCCGTGGTGTCCATCACGCCCTACATCGACGGCGACCTTTACTTCAACGGCGGCCTCGGCAACGACTACGGCGGCACGACCGTCGGCGCGCCGAAGACCCTGTGGGAGTTCGACGAGGGCGACAATCCCGAAGAACCGACGACCTTCCTCGGCCTTCACGGCCTGGCCGGCGCGGACCAGTACCTGAGCTCCTGGGAGATCGGCGAGTTCTCCGACCAGCGCGGCCGGATCGAGACCGTCGGCGGCACCTGCACCGTGCTGCCCAACACCATCAACAGCAACGGCCGCAACATCGACCTCGACGGCGACCTGATCACGGACGAGGGCTTCGACGTCACCCTGGCGCTGCGCTTCGACGTGGGCCCGCTGGACGTGGGCGAGAGCTCGCCGGCGCTGTGTTACGCCGTGCAGTGGGGTTACGGCCGCCCTTGCTCGGACGAGGACCTCGACGAAATCTGCCTCCCCGAGGACAACTGCCCCACGGTCCCCAACCCGGACCAGGCGGACGAGGACGGCGACGGCGTGGGCGAGGCCTGCGACAACTGCCCGAAGATCGTCAACTCGGACCAGGACGACGTGGACAGCGACGGCGCCGGTGACGCGTGCGACCGGGTCATCTGCACGCCGGACGGGCAGCCCGAGACCTGCGACGGCGTCGACAACGACTGCGACGGCCTCGTGGATTTGCTGCCCGACGGCTCGTCCACGGTGCAGCCGGGCGAGTGCGCCACGGGCCTCAACGCGGCCTGCGCGACGGGGCACTGGGCCTGTTCGCTCGGCCGCACGCGCTGCCTGCCGGACGTGACGCCGGCCGAAGAGGTCTGCGATCGCGTCGACAACGACTGCAACGGTCGCATCGACGAGAACGTGCGCAACGCCTGCGGAGCATGCGGCGCGCCGCCGCCCGAGACCTGCAACGGGGCCGACGACGACTGCGATGGCCGCGTCGATGACGAGGCGACGTGTCCGGACGCCGGCATCTGCTACCAGGGTCGCTGTGTGGCGCCCTGCAACAACAACGAGTGCGGCGGCGACGCCTTCTGCGCCGACGGCGCCTGCGTGCCCTGGTGCGCGGTGGACGGCTGTCCCTCGGGGGAGCAGTGCACGGCCACCGGCTGCGTGGACCCATGCGCCGGCGTGAGCTGCGGGGCCGGTGAGGCCTGCGCGAACGGCGCCTGCGGGCCGGACCACTGCGTGCACACGGGCTGCCCGGCGAACGAGCGCTGCACGCCGAGCGGCTGCGCGGCGGATCCTTGCTTCGGCATCGACTGCGGTCCCAACAGCTTCTGCCGGGACGGCGGCTGCATCTTCAGCTGTGCCGAGGTCACGTGCCCGGCGGCCACGGCCTGCTTCGACGGCATCTGCCAGGGCACCGGCTGCGAGCCCCTCGGTTGCGACCCGGCCCACCCGGTCTGCCAGGACGGCACCTGCATCGAGGACCCCTGCAAGGGCATGACCTGCGGCAACGCCGAGGTGTGTTTCAACGGCGCCTGTGTGCCTGATCCGTGTCAGGGGGTCGTCTGCCCGGCCCAGCAGAGCTGCGTGCTCACCGCCGGAACGGCGCAGTGCGCGGCGGCTTGGGAGATTCGCGAGCCCGAAGCGCCCGTCGGCGGCGGCGCCGGCGAGGGGGGCAGCAACGCATCGGGCGGCAGCGACGGCGCCGGTGGGACCGGTGGTGTCTCGACCGCGACGGGCGGCGAGTCCGGCGCAGGCGCGTCGAGCGGGGCCATCGGCGACGGCCCGGACGCCGGCACCTCGGCCGGCAACGGCGGCGGAGGCGGTGGTGGCGGCTGCACCCAGAGCGCGCGCGCGCCGGTTGCGCCTTGGCTGCTCCTGGGTGTCCTGCCCCTCGTCCTGCGGCGTCGACGCCGGGGCTAGTCGCCCCAGCGCCAGAGGAAGTCGAGCGTTGGCCCGAAGTCGTGCGACCGCACGTGCACGAAGCGGCTGTAGCCGTCGGCGTCCGGTTCCACTTCGACCGCCCGCTGGTCGCTGTTCCAGTACATCGCGCCGAAGGTCAGGCGCGTATGCGTCGTGGTGCGCAGATCCGTGCCCAGGTGGGCGACGAACGTGTGCGGATCACGGCCGGGAACCGGCCCCCGCGCGACCCGATACAGGTGCGCCTCGGCGGCCACGCGCCAGCCCGGGAGCAGCGCGTGGTCGTAGCGCACGCCCAGGTGCGCGCGCCACGTGTCGAAGACGGGCGCAAAGAGCAGGTTCAGCGGCGCCCAGGTGTCCAGCGGCGTGCCGCGCTCGCCGCTCAGCAGAAACCCATAGGTGTAGTCGACCTTGGCGGTCAGGACGTCGTCGCGGCCCCACGAGGCGGCCAGCCCCAAGGACGGCGCAAAAACCGCCCCGGGCCGCTGGCAATCGTTCGGCGCGCGGTCGGGCTCGGCCGCATGAACCTTGCATGAAGGCGTCACGTAACCCGCCAGACCCAAGGGCGGCCCCGAGAGGAACGCCGCCGACGGCAGGCTGGCGCCGAGCTCCCAGGACAGCGTCAGCGGCGCGTCCTCGGCGGTGCACAGGTGAGCGCGCATCGCCCCGTTCGGCGCGATCAGCGCGGCGAGCGGGTAGGTCGAGAGCTCGACGCCCGCCGTTGGGGTGTAGGTCAGAGGGTTGAAAATTCCGACACCGCCCGACCCGGCGGGGCCGACATGCGCGGTGTCCCGCGGCGCGAGCGTCTGCGCGGTGGCCGGGGCGGCGGCGCAGAGGAGCGCGAGCGCAGCGCTGGTCGTGCGGGTCATGGCTTCACCCGCCACAGGCCGAAGACGGGCGCGTGGTCGCTCAGCCGCAGGGGGTCGGACACCAACACGGGCGGTTGCCCGCCGACGCTCTGCCCGGCGACCTGGAGAACGTCCCCCGAGTCGGGCGCGAAGTCGGCGCCGGCCCCGGCGAACAGGTAGTCGAGCGTGCGGTTCCAGAAGCCGGCCTCGCCTCGGTCGTTGACCTCGTCCGGACCGAGGACGCTGTGCGTGAAGAAGCGGCGCTGCTCGTCCTCGGTCGCCCCAAAGCGCTCGAGCGGGATGGCCGGCGCGAAGGCGTCGAAGAACGGCGCCATCTTCTCGGGCGTGTACGGGGGCTGCGCGAAGTCCTCGGAGCACAGCGCGGTCTCGCGCTCGTCCAGGAAGTGCTCGGTGTGCACGGCGCTCGGCGGGAGCTCGTTGAAGTCGCCGCCCAGCAGGAAAGGCAGGGTCTCGGCGCTGACCGCCTCGAAGATCTGGTCGAGCTGCTTCTGCTTGGTGCCGTCGTTGTCGTAGGCCTCGGTGTGTACGACGTACACGGCGGCGTGCTGCGTGTCCGAGAGCGCCAGTTCGGCGCGGCCGATGGTGCGATGGATGTAGAACGCCGCGGTTACGGCGTCCTGGTCGGTGCGGTCCGCCTGGCGCACGTGCTCTGCGCCGACGATGGGGTACCGCGAGAAGATCGCGTTGCCCAGGTTCATGCGCCCGAGCCCCTCGGAGGGGATGTAGCGGCTGTCCCAGGTGCCGAAGTACGCCGCGTACTGCAGGTCCGTGTCCGCGAGGATGCGCTCGACCATGTCCACGTAAGCCGACCGCCGCGAGTTGACCTCGAGCTCCTCGGTGAGGAGCACGTCCGGGTTCACCTCGCGGATGAGCGCCGTGAGATCAGCCAGGTGGGCGTCGACCTCGTCGCGGGTCATCTGCACGCGGTCGCCCCAGCAGTCGAACCAGAAGGGGATGCGGGCCGCGCCGTACTTGATGTTCCAGGCCATCACGCGCAGGGGCGTGCCGGAAACGTAGGGCGGGGGCGGCTCGGCGCCCGATTCGCGGAACCGTGGCACCTCGCCCGTTTCGGGCTCGGCGAACAGCGGCTCGCAGGCGGTCAGCGCGGCGAGGGCGAGCCCGCCCCGGAGACCGAGTCGGGCGCGCGTGGGTATCACCGGCAGGCGTTGGCCGCGCCGGGGGTGCCGGCGGAGGTCAGGGCGACGTCGGCGGCGTTGTCGTCCGTGTCGACCCCGTTCGGGCAACGGCCGATGGTCAGCCCGGCCGCATCGTTCGGATCGTCCGGGGCGCTCGACGCGCCCTCGCCGGTGCCCGGCATGGGACCGCCGTAGGCGATGCCGTCCACGGGGGCGTCCGGGTTCCCACCGTCGATCAGGCGCACGCCGTCCGGGTCGCCGTTCTCGATGTTGTGGTTCTGGTTCGAGCCCGAGGGCAGGCGGACCACGGCGACCCCGGCGGGGACCGCGACGCCCTCGTCCGCGACGACCAGGTAGCCGCCCGGGGCGAGCTGCGCGGCGCCGCCGGCGTCCAGGTCGTAAGAGGCGTAGACCATGTCGTCGCGGCCGTTGACGAGCTCGAGCCGCCAGCCGGAGAGGTTCACCGGGGCGTTGCCGGCGTTGTAGATCTCGATGAACTCGGCGTCCTCGGTGCCGCCCATGTCGTAGTTGACCTCGTTGACGACGAGGCCACGGCCGACGGCGGCCTCGACGACCTGAACGTCGGCCGTGGCGCTCAGGCCGCCCAGGCGGGCCGTCACGCGCGCGGCGGCCGGGGCGTTGCCCGCGCCGACCTGGAAGTCCGCGCCCACGGCGCCGGCGGGGATGTCCACGGACACGGGCAGGGAGAGCACGGCGGGCTCGGACGCGAGCGTGACCGTCAGGCCGCCCTCGGGGGCCGGGAGGTCGATGGACACCCGGAGGTTGCCGCTGCCGCCGACGGCGATCTGCTGGCGATCCGGCGTGAGCGTCAGGGCCTCTGGCTGGGCGTCCGCGGCGATGACCCGCACGTTGGCCGAGGCCTGGCCGCGGCCGGCGATCTCGGCGCGCACGGCGACCGACGCCGCCGGCGCCAGGGCGCGGACGCGGATGGCCGCGCTCGTCTCACCGGCGGCGACGACGACGGCGCCGTCGATGGCCAGCGCGGCGGGATCGGCACTGGTCACGGTGATGGTCTCGCCGCCCTCGGCCGCCGGGCCGCTCAACTCGACGCGGAGGGCCAGGCCGGCACCGTTGACGGGCACGCCCGTCTGGCCGACCCGGATGAGGGCGTCCGGGGGCGTCACGGCGGTGACCGTCACGGGGCCCTGGCTCAGGTCCGCCGGGCCCGTGGGCTCGAGCTTGCTGTTGGCGTTGGCGAAGCGGAGCACGCCGCAGAGCGAGTCGAAGTGCTCGCCGACCGTCGGCAGCGGGTTGCGCAGGTAGAAGAGGTCGTTGACGCGCAGGTTGCCCGTCACCACGAACTCGTTGGACGGGTCGCGGTCGCCGGCGCCGAGCGCGGGGTTGACCTCCGTGACCGTCACGTCCGCGACGCAGACGCGGCTGCCTTCGAGGGCCGCGGCGCGGGCCCCGCCGGTGGCGATGGCGGCGGCGTCGACGGCCTCGGGGGCCGGGCGCTCGGCCTCTCGGGCGAGGGTGTCGAGTCGGGTCAGGTTGGCGACCTGCATCTGGCCGAAGAAGTCGTTGACCTTGCCGCCCACGGTCACGACGTCGCCCACGGCGGGCGCCGTCACGCCCATCGCGGCGTTGCCCATGAAGACGAAGAGGCCGGAGTTGTCCACGCCGGTGTAGGCCGGGTCGTCGGCGGGCACCTGGATGAAGAAGTTGTTGTTCATCGGCACCACGGCGGTGACGACACCCGTCACGAGCACGCCGGTCGCGGCCGGGACCTGGCCGGTCTTGATGGCATAGATGGTCGTCGGGCAGCCGTCCGCGCTCGGGTTGTCCGGGCAGAAGTCGCAGGCGTCGCCCAGGGCGTCACCGTCCGCGTCCGCCTGGTCGGCGTTGGCGATGTCGGCGCAGTTGTCCTCGGCGTCGCCCACGGCGTCGCCGTCGCGGTCGCCGGCCACGGGCACTCGGCAGGGGCAGTCCACGGCCGACCACGGGCAGGTGTCACAGCTGTCGCCCTTGCCGTCCTCGTCCAGGTCGCCCTGGCCGGGGTTGAACACGTCGGGGCAGTTGTCGTCGGCGTTCGCGCGGCCGTCGCCGTCGCCGTCGTCCGCGGTGCGCTCGCCGGACACGCTCCGGTTGCCCAGGTCGCAGTCGAAGAAGGGCTCGCACTCGAACAGGGGGTACAGGTTGTACGCGTAGGCGAACTCGCCGTCTGCGCCCGGCTTGGAGGAGATGTTCCGCTCCAGGTAGTCGATGTGGTCCTGCAGGCCGAACCGGGCCCAGTCGCCGGCGTCGGAGTTGTTGGCGTTGCCGGCCTGCGTCTTCACGCAGATGCGCTTCGCCTGACCACAGACCTGCACGTCCTCGCAGAGGTCGTTCAGGCTGTTGTTGGCGTCCAGGGCCGCGGCGTCGCCGTAGTTGGCCACGCCGCCGATGAACACCGCGGCGACGCTGCCGTTCGTCGCGCCGAGGATCGTGTCGTAGGGGCGCGTCCGGTCGCCGGTGAGCACGAGGACGTCGGCCACCTTGCCGACGTCGAGCGTGCCGATCAGGTCGGCGACGCCCATGGTGACCGCGGCGTCGCGCGTGACCATCCGGACGAGCGCGCGGGCGTCGATGGCCCCGCCGTAGTAGTTCTCGGAGACGTGGGCCGCGCACTTCAGCTCGGCGAGCTGGTTCATCGTGCCCGAGGGCGTCCAATCCGGGCCGATGGAGACCGGAATGCCCATGTGGAGGGCCGTCGGCACGTCCATGGTCTGACCGTAGAGGTCGATGTTGCTCTGGGGCGACCAGACCAGGCCGGCACCCGCGCCGCGCACCTCCGTGAGCTGCGCGCCATCACAGGAGACGCAGTGGACGAGGGTCGTCTTCTCGCCGAGCTGTCCGCCCTCTTTGAACGAGTCGAACTCTTCGTGCGTGGCGGAGTCCGTGCCCTCGGAGACATGCGCGACGTAGCGGCGGGCGGGCACGTTGCGGCGCGTGGCGTAGTCGGGCGCGTCCGAGCAGTTGTCGCGCAGGGGGAACACGCACTCGGTGAAGTCGTCGTTGGCGTAACCCAGATCGTTGGCGTCTTCGCCGCGGTCCAGGTTGCGCGGGCCGTCCTCGCAGGCATCCGGCGCCTGGCTCTTGTGCACGGCCGTGGTGCCGGCCATGAGCAGCCGGAGCTCGGCGTAGCGCGCCGCGATGTCGTCCGTCGGCTCCATCAGGGCGTCGTACATCTCGTCGCCGACGTCCCCGCCCCATTGGCCGCGCGCCGTGTAGGTCGGGCCCTCGTGCTGCCAGCGGGGCAGGGTGTTGTAGCTCATGTGATCGTGCGGATCGACGATGCCCGGCATCACCAGATCCCCGCACACGACCGAGGCCTGGGCGGCGAGCGGCTCCCCGCTGCAGTCCTGCCCGACGCAGGCGATCTTGTGCGTGTTGCGGTCGAAAAGGACCTCACCGTCGCAGATCACGTCGTCCGGCGTGACGACCGTGCCCCGCACGAGCGTGGCGCCGTTGGTGCCGATCCGAGGCGTGCACGGGCGCGGCTGCAGGCCCTCGCAGGTGGCCGGGGGGGCGTCGCCGGAACAATCGCTGGTGCCGCCGTTGCCGTTGCCGCCAGAGCCGTTGCCGCCGCTGCCGTTGCCGCCCGAGCCGTTGCCCCCGGAGCCGTTGCCGCCCGTGGGGATGCCCCCGCCGGCGCCCGCACCGCCTGCGCCGCCGCCGGCGTCGAGCGTGCCCGAAGGCGTGGTCGAGCCGCTGCTGCGTTCGGCGCAGCCCGAGGCGAGGGCGACCGCGGCGGTGAGTCCGAGAAGAAGTCCGGAGAGGCGAGGGCGGGGGGATACGAGAGGTGAACGCAAGGCACGGCTCCTGAAGCAGAGGCGCTGATTCAATCAAATTCACCGCAGGCGAGGAAACGGGCAATCGCCTGAGCGGTCGCGTTGCGGAGAACGAGTTCGTTGTGGCCGAACGGCAACGACAGAAACGGCGCGGGGCGGGTCAGCGCAGCTTCGCCCGGCCGGACCATCGCGTCGCGGGCGCCGGCGATGGCCGCGACTCGACCACGGGGGGCCGGCGCGTCGATGCCGAAGGCGCCGGGCGCGACACCCGTGGCCACGCGGCGCGCGCCGGGCAGCCGTGCGAGCCAGTGGACGGACGCGGCGCCGCGGTGGGGCGTGGCCAGGAAGACCTGAGCCGCCACGTCCACCTCGGGCGCGAGCTCGAGCGCCCGATGAATCATCAGGCCGCCCATGGAGTGGCCGATCAGCCCGACCGGGCCCTCGAGGCGGCGCAGTCGGTCGGCCAGCGCCGCGGCGTGTCGCTCGAAGGGCGGCAGGCGCGACGGATAGTCGAAGAGCTCGTACGTATGGCCGTGCTGGGCGAGTCGGCGGCCCAAGGGCCAGAGGAGCGCCGCGGGCGCCAGGTAGCCATGCACGAGGATGAGCTGCATGGTGCCGCGGCGGCCTCCGAGCAAAAAAAAAGCCGGCTGATTAAGCCGGCTTTCGGTGGAGCTGAGGGGGATCGAACCCCTGACCTCTTCCATGCCATGGAAGCGCTCTCCCAGCTGAGCTACAGCCCCCCACCGGGAAGACGCGGCGGACAATACGCGCCGCCGTGGAGAGGGTCAACAAAAAAAGAATCGGCGCGCGCGACTTTCTGGGAACACGCCGGCCCGGACATTGCGTTTTCGGGCCCGCGGCCGCAGGATACGCGGCTTTCCGGCGTTGATTGCGCTTCGGTCGTCCCGGTGGAGGAGGTCGCTCTCGTGTCCATTTCGCGCTGCATCGGCCCTCGTCTCCGCGGGCTCGCCCCGCTGCTCGGCGTCGTGCTCACCCTCGGCTGCCAGTCCGGCGGGGGGGGCTCCGCAGGGTCGGGGGTCTGTGGTCCGGGCAAGGAGACGATCGGCCGGCTGGACGGCGAGCCCCTCGAGTGCGGCGAGTTCATGACCGCGCTGCGTGAGGACCAGGGCGAGGCGTTCTTCGGGCGTTTCGTCGAGCGAAAGCTGGTCGAACGCGAGGCGCGGCGGCAGGGCGTGAGCGTCGACCCGGCGCAGCTCGAGAAGGCGGTCGCTGCGGACCTCGCCGACACGCTGCGCTCGCGCTTCAACGGTGACCGCAAGGCCATGGAAGCGCAGCTCGCCAAGTACGGCATCAGCTTCGAGACCTGGCGCCTCTCCCGCGTTCGAGAGCAGGAGACCGACCTCCTGGTGAAGGGGATGATGGCCAAGGGGCCCTCGGAGGCGTCGATCGACGCGCTGTTCACGCAGCGCTTCGGCAAGGACGGCCTGCGGCGGCGCATCCGTCAGATGTTCTTCAGCACGTCGCCCGAGGAGAGCCGCCTCTACCCGCGGCTGGAGTACGAGGCGGAGAAGCCCGCGGTCGACGCCGAGGCGCGCGCGCTCGCGGAGACGCTGCGTCAGCGGGTCGAGTCCGGCGAGGACTTCGCCGCCGTGGCCCGGGCGGCGTCGGAGGACGCCGCCGCCGACCGCGGGGGGGAGCTCGCGGAGGGTATGCTCGCGCGGCTCGGCCCCGATCTCGAGGCCGCCGTCGCGCGCCTCCAGCCGGGGCAGCGCACGCCCGTGCTCGCCGGCCCCCGCGGATTCCACGTGTTTCAATTCGACGGCGTCCGCAAGGGAGCGCACTACCAGGGTGCCCACCTCTTCGTGTCGGCGGCGCGGCGCGGGTCGGACGACACGCGCACCGAAGCCGCCCGCTTCGAGGAGGCCCGCGCGCGCATCGACGCCGCCCGCGCGCGCATCGTCGCCGGGGCGCCCTTCGGCGAGGTCGCCCGCGAGGTCACCGACGACGCCGTCACCCGGGATCGCAACGGCGACCTCGGCGCGTTCGACACCGGCCGCCTCGGCCCCGAGGCCGACGCGGCGCTCGAGACCGCGCCGCTCAACGCGCCCTCCGCGATCGTCCGCACCGCCAACGGCTGGGAACTCCTCTACCTGTTCGGGCGCGAGCTCGATTCGACCCTCGACCGCAAGGTCATCCGGGCCATCACCGTGTCGACCGAGTACGCCCGAGTGAAGGCGCGGCGCCTGGGACCGACCCTCGGGGACCGGGCCGAGGCGGCGGCCAAGGCCGCCCTGGCGCGGGTCGACGCCGGTGCGCGTTTCGAGGACGTCGCCCGCGAGGTGACCGAGGACGAGACCACGCGGCGGACGGGTGGCGACATGCCCAACTACCGCCCCGGACAGCTCGCCGACGAGGTCGACGCCGCGCTCGAGGCCATGAAGCCGGGGGAACGGCGCGTCGTGCGTTCGGCGCGCGGGACCTGGGTCGTGGAGTACACGACCGAGCTTCGGACCGAGCGGAAGGCGGTCGAGGCCGAACTCCGCAAGGAACTCGCCGGTCGCCCGGTGACGGGCGGGGAGATCAAGCGCTTCGTCGAAGACCTGCGCGCCCGCGCCAAGGTCGAGAAGAGCCTCTGAGGCCCGGCCTCAGGGGCCGACGGGCGAGTCGTAGGGCGAACAGCCGAGCAGCGAGTCGCTGTAGTACGTGGGGTCGTCGCCGAAGGTCCAGCAGCGGTCCGTGTCGACCTGGATGACCACGTAGGTCAGCCGCTGGGCGTCCGCGCTGGCCCGCCAGAGCAGGGTGTTGCCGTCGTTCACGCCCGACGCGCGGGAGACCGAGGAGATGACCTCGCCCTCGGCGCCGACGTCGTGGCAGACGTCCTTGCCGTTCATGTCGCCGGGCAGGCAGTCCTCGCCGTACCAGCCGTTCGCGCTGCCGGTCTCGGCGAGCCCGAAGTGGTAGGTGTGCGTGCCCTCGCCGTCGTCGATGGCCACGGTGACCGAGTCGTCGTCGTTGGGCATGTCGGCGCCGGGGCCCTCCCAGATCACCGAGATCACCGGCGCATCGGAGGGCGTGCCGCCGGCGGCCTGACCCCCCTCGCCGCCGCTGCCGCCCGCGCCACCCGAGGGCCCGCAAGCCCCGCCGTCGTCCGGCACGCAGGCGTCCGTGGGCAGGGCATCGGCGTCGTCGCTCTCCGTGTCGCAGCCGAGGGCGAGCAGGCACGGCAGGGCAAAGGGCAGGGCGAGGGATGAGCGCAGAAGAGTCTTCACGGTAGCCTCCGAAGGTCGCCCGGCGTCAGCGCGCGGGCTCGAGGTCGATGGAGAAGGATCGGTGGCTGCGCTCGGGCGTCAGCGTGACCTCTCCCTGCCAGTCCGCGTGCCCTTCGAGCACGACGCGCAGAGAGAAGGAGACGCCGACGGGGGCGCGCGGGTTCTGGAACGGGGAGATGCCCAGGAGCTTGTCGGCGTCGTACACGCGAGCGCCGGCCGGTCGGGTCTCGATCTCGAGCGAGCCCCACGCGGCGCTCTCGGCACGGACGGCGGACTCGCCCCAGTACCGGCCGGCGACGAGGCCGCCGACGACCAGCAGCGCGGCGAGCAGCGGCCACGCGGCGCCACCTCGGCGCGGGGCGGGG
This sequence comes from uncultured Myxococcales bacterium, assembly GCA_903847385.1. GTDB lineage: Bacteria > Myxococcota_A > Bradymonadia > UBA7976 > UBA1532 > CAINDO01. The sequence continues at coordinate 179 of CAINDO010000255.1, read as the reverse complement.
GCGCTCGCGACGGGCGGGACGACCACGGCGGGCAACGGCGAAGCGTCCGGTACGGCGGCGAGATCGGGCAGCAGGGCCGGATCTTCGAAGGCGGCGTCCTGGGCGTCGTACTCCCCGCTCATCTGCGGGGCGAGCGCTTCCGCGGCCGGGGCCGCGGCGTCGGCGGGGGCCGGTGCGTC
>CAINDO010000254.1 GCA_903847385.1 uncultured Myxococcales bacterium | reverse complement strand
GTCGTGGTCGTGATGTTCAAGCTGAGCGCCGACTTCGACCAGGCCGCGGCGGACGTGCGCGAGAAAGTCGACGCGCTCGGCGGCAAGCTGCCCTCGGGCGCCCAGAAGCCGGTGCTCAGTCGCGCAGACGTGGGCGCCGCGCCGATTCTGATCTACGCCGCCTCGGCGCCGCTGCCCTCGGACGAGGTGCGGCGACTCACCGAGGATCTCATCAAACCCGCGCTGGAGCGGCTCGAGGGTGTGGCCAAGGTCGACATCCTGGGTGGCCGCGAGCGTGAGATCCAGGTCGAGCTGGACGCGCTGAAGCTGGAGTCCTATCGACTGGCGCCCCACCAGGTGTTCCAGAAGCTCAACGCCGAGAACGCGACGATTCCGGCCGGCCACTACTTCACGGGCGGGGCCGGTGACGCGCAGGAGGTCAGCGTCCGAACCGTCGGCGAGGTCAAGGACCCCGCCGACATCGGCAATGTGCTGATACACGCCAGCGGCAACGGCCAGGCCATCCGGGTGAACGACGTCGCCACGGTGGTCGATGGTTTCAAGGAGCAGCGCACGCTCATCCGCGCCAACGGCCAGGACGCCGTGGCGTTCCAGGTCGTCAAGACCTCGGGCGCCAACACGGTCAAGGTCGCCGACTCCGTGAAGGCCGCGCTCGCCGGTCTGTCGCTCCCCACCGGCATGGAGGCGCGGCTGCTCATCGATCAGAGCACGTTCATCAAGGAGAACGCGCACGAGGTCGAGATTGCCATCGTCTTCGGCGGTGCCATGGCGATCCTGATCATCCTGCTGTTCATGATGGATCTGCGGTCGACCTTCATCTCGGCGCTGGCGCTGCCGACGGCCGTCGTGGGCACGTTCCTGATGATGTATGCCATGGACTTCACCCTGAACATGCTCACGCTGCTGGGTCTGTCGCTGGCCATCGGTCTGTTGATCGACGACGCAGTCGTGGTGCGGGAGAACATCTTCAGACACCTGGAGATGGGCGAGGAGCCCATGGTGGCGGCGGCCAACGGCACGCGCGAGATCACGCTGGCCGTGCTGGCGACGACGATGACCATCGTGGCCGTGTTCGTCCCCGTGGCGTTCATGGATGGCATCGTGGGTCAGTTCTTCCGGCAGTTCGGCCTGACCGTCACGGCGGCCGTGATCCTGTCGATGTGGGTGGCCTTCACGCTCGACCCCATGCTCTCCGCGCGGCTCGCCCGCTCGGTGCACAAGGAAGAGGAGTCGATGCGCAAGGGCCTGAGCGGCTGGGTCAAGCGCCACCTGGGGGCGGTGTTCGCCGCCAACGACCGCGGCTACGGGCACGTGCTCGCCTTCACGGTGCGCCACCCGGTGATGGTCTTCGCCGCCGCCATCGGCCTGCTGGTCGGCAGCTTCGCGCTCGCTGCCCGCATCGGCGTGGACTTCGTGTCGCCCGAGGACCGCGGTCAGTTCATCATCAACGTCGAGTTCCCCTCGGAGATGTCCCTGGCCGAGACCTCGCGGCGCAGCCTGGAGATCGAGCGGCGTCTGTTGCAGGACGAGCGGTTCCACATCGTGTACGCGACCATCGGGCCCGACGCCGAGGTCAACAAGGCCAAGTATCGCATCGACGTCGGCCCCAAGTGGCTGCGGCCCGAGGGGGTGGAGACACTCAAGGTCGTGGCCCGCAAGATCGCCGAGGCCGCGCCCGATGCCATCGCCACGGCCGAGAACCCGCCCATGATCGAGGGCCTGGGGTCGTGGTTCCCCATCATGGTGTCGATCGCCGGGCCGGACTACGCCGTGCTCGAGCCCACGGCCCGCAAGGTCGAGGCGATTCTGCGCGAGACCGCGGGCGCCGCGGACGTGAAGATGGACTACCAGGCCGCCAAGAAGGAGATGCGCGTGCTGCCCGACCGCGAGCTGGCCGCCCGCGCGGGCCTGCCGATGGCGCTGCTCGGGTACAACGTGCGCATCGCCATGGAGGGCGAGAAGGCCGGCCAGCTGCGCGACCGCGACGCCAGCGGGCACGACCGCGAGACGGACATCCGCGTGCGCCTGCGGACGAGCGATCGCGGCAGCCCCGAGGCCATTGCCCGCATCCCGCTCTCGACGGACGCGCGGGATCCCATGACTCCGGTGATCGCCAACATGCCGCCGCCGCCGCCCAAGGTCGTGCGCATCGGCGACGTCGCGACCATCGAGCAGGGCCTGGCGCCCTCGCGCATCGTGCGGGAGAACCGCGAGCGGCGCATCGTGGTGTCCGCTTCTGCCGTGGGCAGGCCGTTGGGTGATCTGTTCAACGACGTGAAGCCGAAGATCGATGGCATCATCCCGCAGGGATACTCCGTGGAGTATCTGGGCAACGTGAAAGACATGCAGGACTCCAACGAGTCCTTCGGCATGGCCTTCGGTCTGGCCATCCTGTTCATCTATCTGGTGCTGGCCTCGCAGTTCGAGAGTTTCATGCACCCGCTGACCATCATGCTCTCGCTGCCGCTGGCGCTGGTGGGCGCGCTGATCGGTCTGTTCCTGTACGGCTCGCCGCTGTCGATGGGGTCGCAGATCGGCATTCTGTTGCTGATGGGTCTGGTGACCAAGAACGCGATTCTGTTGATCGACAGCGCGCTGGTGTTCCAGCGCGAGGGCATGACACCCCGCGAAGCCATCCTGGCGGCGGGGCCGCGGCGACTGCGACCGATTCTCATGACCTCGGCGGCCATGGTGCTCGGCATGCTGCCCACGGCGCTCTCCAACGGCTCGGGGTCGGAGTTCCGGGCGCCGATGGCCATCGCGGTGATCGGCGGTGTCATCAGCTCGACGCTGCTGACGCTGCTGGTGGTGCCCACGGTGTATCTGGGTGTGGAGTGGCTGCGCGGGCTCGTTCGGCGTGGCAAGCGGGCGCCGGTGCCCGAGGTCGCCGGGGCCGCGGCGCTGCTGCTGGCGCTGGGCGCGGCGACGCTGGTGCCCGCCCGGGCCGAGGCCGCCAAGGTCACCCTGGCCGAGGCCTACGAAAACGCGCTGAAACACAACCCGGACCTGGCGCTGGCGGCGGAGCAGGTGCGCGCGGCGCAGGTGAACGTGGACCGCGCGTGGGCCTACTTCCTGCCCCAGGCCAAGCTGCAGGGCAGCTACACCTGGTACGACGAGGAGCTTCAGTTCGAGTTCAAGCTCCCCCCGAACCTGGCCGCGCTGGCCGGGGACCTGCCGCCCACCAAGATCCAGGAGTCACCGACGTTTCAGTGGCAGGCGCAGGTGACGCTGCCGCTGGTCAACCTGGAGGGACTCGCGGCGATGCGGGCGTCCAAGTCGGCGGTGCGGGCCAACGAACACACCGTCGAGGCGGCGCGGCAGGAAGTGTTGATGGGCGTGGCCTACGCCTATCACACCATCGCCGCGCTGGACCGGGCGGCGGCGGCGGCCGAGCAGGCGAAGGTGAACGCGAAGGAGACACTGCGCGTGGCCGAGGCGCAGCGCGCCGCCGAGACCGCGACGGAGCTGGGTGTCATCCGGGCGCGCACGGCGGAGGCCGAGGCCAACGAGATGGCGATCCATGTGAAGGCCGGGCGGGACGCCGCCTGCGCCGCGCTCCGGCGGCTCACGGGGCTGACCGGTGACATCGAGGTCGAGGCCGCGCCGCCGGCCCCGCAGCCGCCGCAGGGCGCGCTCGAAGGCTGGGTGGACGAGGCCCGCGCGGCCCGCGCGGACGTGAAGGCCGCCGAGGCTCAGGTGTCCGCGGCCGAGGCGATGGACGCCGGTTACTGGGCGCCCTACCTGCCGGTGATCGCCGGGCAGGCGACCTACTGGCAGACCACGAACGAGGGGCTGACGGGGCAGGGGGACGGCGCCAACTGGGGCCTCGTGGCCGAGTGGAAGCTCTATGACGGCGGCCTGCGCGAGGCGCAGATGCACGAGCGCGAGAGCCACGTGCGCAGCGCGCGGCTGGCCCGCGAGCGGGTGGTGGCCAGCCTGCGCGAGGAGATCGACAAGGCCGCGGCGGAGCTGTCGGCGGCGTCGGCGGCGCTGGAGACCTCGCGGCAGTACGAGGCCCTGGCCGTGCGGGGTCAGAAGCTCGCACAGATCGCCTACGGGGCCGGAACGGTGACCAACCTGGAGGTCAGCGACGCCAACGCGCAGCACATGAAGGCGACCGCGGGGTTGGCGCAGGCCGAGGTCAAGGCGGCGCTGGCGGCGCTGGCGTTCGAGAAGGCGCTCGGGCGCACCGTGGGGCCGCGCCGAGATTGACGCCCCCGGCGCGCGGGGCGAGAATCTGCCCACATGGGGTCCACGCGCGCACGATGGCTGCTGGGCGGGATGGTGGCGGCGGTCGCCTGCGACACCGCGAGCCCGCCGTTGCTCACGCAGCGCGTGGACGGCGTGGTGGCGCTCGTGGGCCCGCAGGCCGGTGCGCGGGTGACGCTGCGGCCCCTGGAGGCCGACGGGCGCGAGGGCGCGGTGGTCGCCGAGGGGCGCACGGACGCGGAGGGCGGCTTCGCGCTGCGGTTCGCGGGGACACCTGGGCCCCATCGGATCGTGGCGGCGCTGGCCGGCGGCGGACAGGTCGCCGCGACGCTGCCGATGGTCGACCACGGCGCCGCGCTGAACGTGCGGCTGGACGCGTACACGACCTGGGCGGACGCGCTCGTGGCGGGCGCCCACGCGACCGGCGAGGGCGAGGCGATGGCGTTCGCGGCGGCGGCCGTGGCGGCGCACCTGGGCTTCGACCCGCTCGTGCCCGAGGCCGGCGACTGGCGACCCGAGGTGCTGGACGCGGCGTTCGGGGCGCTGTCCGAGCGGGCGGCGCGGTCGGCGGGTGCGCGGCCGGGCGCCTTGCCCCCCGCGACGCTGCTGGCCGCCCTGGTGGACGACGCCGCGGCGGACGCCTTCATGGACGGCGAGGGCGCCGAGGGGCCGCTGACGCTGGAGGTCAGCCCGGGCCGCTTCGTCCCGAGCGCGGACACGCTGCGGGGCATGCTCGCGGCCGCGGTGACGGACGTCACGGCGGCGCCGGCCTGGGGTGAGCTCGAACCGCGCGACGTACGGGCGCTGACCGCGCGCCTGCAGTGTTCGGCGAGCGCCGTGTTTCCCCCGTGTGGCGCCGCGCCGGCCGAGGACGCGACGCCGCCCGTGATCGAGATCGACGCGCCGGGCGCGGAGGAGACGGTCCGCGGGATCGTGCACGTCGCCGTGCGGGCCGTGGACGCCGAGTCGGGCGTGCGGTCGCTCACCGTGGCGTTCGTCGAGCCCGAGGGCGCGGACCCGGGCCTGCTCGTGGACCTGGATCCGGCGCCGGACGCGCTCTCGATGGACCTGGACACGCGCAGTGTGGCCGCACCCGAACTGGTGCTGCGGTTCGAGGCGGTCAACGGCGACGGCGCCGCGGAGACGCGGACGCTGGCGCTGACGCTCGACAACGTGCCCGGCGGGGTGCTGCGCGGCGTGGTGTTCAAGGGCGCCGCCGTCGGTGTGGAGGTCGCGGCGCTGCCCGTGGGCGCGGACGGCGCGCTCGGCGAGCCGGTCGCACGGGGCGTGACGGACGCGGAGGCCCGCTTCGAGCTCGCGCTGCCCGAGTATCAGGGGCCGCTGCTGCTGCGGGCGGCGGGGCGCGCAGACGGCACGAGCCAGTACCGGGACGAGGCGGCGCCGGGGTCGCAGCTCACGTGGCCCGCGGAACAGCATCTCGATACGTTCGTGCCGAGGTTCACCCCCCAGGCGCCCGCGCAGGAGGTGACGCTCAGCCCGCTGACGGACCTCGCCGTGGCGCGGACGTGGGCCGTGGCGGGCGGGGCAGGGCAGGCCGGCCTGGCGGCCGCTTGGGACGAGTCCAGGGCGCTGGTCGCGGCCCACTTCGCCGTGCCGGACTTCGACCACCTGCGGCCCAGCGACGTGGACGCGCCGGCGCACACGCCGCCGACGGCCGCGGACCGCTACCTGCTGGCGCTCGCCTGCCTGAGCACGCAGGCGCGGCTGCTCGCCCCGATGCTGCGGCCCGAGGCGCCGGCGACCTTCACCCCGCTGGACCTGGTGGCGCTGTACCGGGCGGATCTGGCCGGCGACGCCGTGCTCGACGGGCGCGATGCGGACACGGACCTGGGCCTGCCCGAGAACGCGCTGCGCGGGGCGCTGGCCGTGGCGTGCGCACGCTGGCTGGACGACGTCGCGGCCAACACGACGGGGCTCCGCGTGGCAGACGTCGCGGATGTATTGAACGGCGCGCTCGCGAGCGATGGGTCCTCCCTGTTCGACCCGGACCAGCCGCCTGTGCCCTTCGACGCCGAGGGGCCGGCCATCGGCGAGATCGCGCTCGAGGTCATCGACGGGGCCGCGGGCGAGGGCGGGGCGCGCGGTCTGCTCCTCGTGACCGTGGACGCGGCCGACCCGGCGGGCGTGGCCGCGCTGGGCGTGTCGCTGCGGCCCGAGCGGCCCGGTGCGTTGAGCCTGGTGGACGCGGCGCTGCTGACCCATCAGGTGTGGCGCCTGGACACGACCGCGATGCCCGAGGGCCCTGCGACGCTGGTGGTGCAGGCGCGCGACGCGCTCGGGAACACCTCGGAGCGCACGGCGGCGCTGCGGGTCGACAATCGCCCGCCGGGGCTCCGGCTGCGGCTGGAGGGGGCGGCGGTCGACGCGGGGGCGCAGGTCTCCACCGCGGCGAATGAGACCCGTGTTGAGATCGAGGTCGACGAACCGACGGACGTGACGCTCGCGCTGGACGACGTGCCCTGGCTCAACCGCCCGGCCGCGCCGGGTGTGCCGCTGCGGGTCGACGCGCCGTGGGCGGGCGAGGGGCCCGTGCGCCTGACTGTGCAAGGGGTGGACGCGCTCGGCAATCGGTCCGCGCCGCTGGAGGTCGTCGTCGTGCACGACGCGACCCCCCCGGCGCTCGAGGTGGCGCCCACGGACTATGTGGACGAGCGCCTGCTCAACCACTGGCCGTTGCCGCCGGATCTGGCCGCGGCCGGGCTCCCGCGGGTGCCCCTCGACGCCGAGGCGCTGACGCGCGAGCAGGGGGTGGAGATCGCGCGGCAGGTGCACCGCTGGGCGAACGACGCGGAGCCGGCGAACCCCGTGGTGCTGCGGCTGAGGGCGTTGGACGCGCTCACGCCGCCGGACGCCGTGCAGGTCACGTGGCGGCGGGCGCCGGGCCAGTGTTTCCTGCTGGACGACCCGCAGGCGCCGACGCGGCCGCTGCTCACGGCGCCGCAGGCCCTGGCCGCGGGCCCGGCCGGCTTCGAGCTGCCGCTGACGGCGGAGACCTTCGGCTTCGACCCGCTGGCGCTCGCGGACGCGGCGCGGGCGCGGTTCTGCGTCGAGGTGACCGCGCGCGACGCCGCGGGGAACACGACCGCGCGGGCCTTCGGGTTCCAGACGCTCCGGGTCGCGCCGGCGGTGGAGTTCACCGACGTCGACCCACGCAATCTCCGCGCCCCGCGGCTGGCGGACGTGGACGCGTTCACCGCCGGTGCGCTGCTGGCCGGTCCGGACGGCGAACCCATCGCCGTGGCCGGTTACACCGCGCGCAACCCTTACCCGGAGCTCGGGCTGGCGCTGGAGTTCCGGCTGCCACCCCCGGCGGTCGAGGTCCAGCGCGAGCCGGTGGAGGCGTGGGCCGGACCGTTCTTCGCAGGCTTCACCCCGCCGGACTGCTGGCGGGCCCTCGACCCGCGCCTGGACGAGCCGATGACCTGGGCGTTTCTGCGGGAGACCGGCGGCGGGTGGGCGTGTGAGCCCATGGCGGCGCTGGGCGGCCCCGCGGAGGGCCTGCCCGCCGCCTTTGCGTTCGCGCTCGGAGACGCGCCCTACGCCGCGGACTCCGTGATCGGTTTGCGCGGCGGCCCCCTGGCGCCACCGGTGACGCTCTCCATCGGGCTCGTGCCCGCGGCGCCGGCGGGCCCGTACGCCGCGTTGCGGTCACCGCGGCCCGTCCCGGAGCTGTTCGGGTACCCCTATGCCGCGGTGGCGCAGGGGCCCGGGCGCATCGCCGGCATCGTGGTCGACTGCGGCCAGCCCCCGTGCGACGCGTGGTTCGAGGCGACGCGGGGCGAGCGCCTCGGTCGCGTGGCGACGCGACTCGGGGCTGCCGAGTGGCGCGTCGTCGTGCGATACGGGCGCGAGGTGGAGTTGAACCTGGAGGTCGGGGGGGTGGTCGATGCGAACGTCTCCATTCAACCCTAGAGAGGGCGAGGATTCGTGACACCGGAGTTGTTCGTGAAGCGTAAAACTCGACACGTTTCGTTGTGGATGGCGACGGCCGCGGTCTGTCTCAGCGCCACGGGTTGCAGTGGTGACGACGGTGCGGCGGGCACCACGGGGCCTGCGGGTGCCCAAGGGCCGGCCGGTCCTGCGGGCCCGCCTGGCCCGAAGGGTGAGCGTGGGCCCGCCGGCCGAGACGGCGCGCCCGCGAGCTCGGCGTCGAAACCTTGTCCTGCAGGCACCGCGCCCGTGGGCGGGGGCGTCTGCATCGAGACTGCGCCCGCGACCCCACCGAGTTCCGGCTTCGACCCCTTGTCGGCGGACCTCGCCGATCTGGGGAGCGCGACGTGCAGCGCGCGGGGCGCGCGACTGTGCAGCGTCGCCGAGGTTCGCCGCGCGTTCCTCTGCCACGCCCACAATGCCGGCCACTGGTGCCCGCCCGACGCCGAAGCGGGCGCGTCGCTCGGCCCGATTCGCTGCTGGCTCACGGCGGACGCCGTCTCGACGGCGGAGGGCATCGGGCCCGTCTACGCGTCGCGGCTCGACGGCACGCGCTTGGTGCT